>RFTU01000190.1 GCA_009923315.1 Betaproteobacteria bacterium | reverse complement strand
GTGGACTGGACGAGGTGCACATCTGCTACACCAAGTTCATCAACACCATGAAGCAGGAGCCGCTGGTTGAGCAGCTGCTGCCCCTGTCGGCCAGTGTGCTCGACCAGACCGAAGAGGAAAAGAAAGCCTACGGCTGGGATTACCTGTACGAGCCCGATGCCGCCACGGTGATCGATGAGCTGCTCAAGCGCTACATCGAAGCCCTGGTGTTCCAGTCGGTGGCTGAAAACATGGCCAGTGAGCAAAGCGCACGCATGGTGGCCATGAAGGCCGCCACCGACAACGCCGGTACCCTGATCGGTGAACTGAAGCTGGTCTACAACAAGACCCGCCAGGCCGCCATCACCAAGGAACTCTCGGAAATCGTGGGCGGCGCGGCCGCCATCAGCGGTTGACCGAAGGCTTGAAGCCAAGCCCCCAACGATTGACGAATTGAAATAGAGGAACGCAACATGTCGACCACCCAGAACCAGGGCAAGATCGTTCAGTGCATCGGCGCCGTCGTGGACGTCGAATTCCCCCGCGACCAGATGCCGCGCGTGTATGACGCGCTGAAGATGGAGGGCTCGGCCCTGACCTTGGAGGTGCAGCAGCAGTTGGGCGACGGCATCGTGCGCACCATCGCGCTGGGCTCGTCCGACGGCTTGCGCCGCGGCGTCACCGTCACCAACACCGGCGCCCCCATCACCGTCCCCGTGGGCAAGGCGACCCTGGGCCGCATCATGGACGTGCTGGGCAACCCGATCGATGAGCGCGGCCCGGTGTCGCATGAGTTGACCGCTTCCATCCACCGCAAGGCACCCGCCTACGACGAACTGTCGCCTTCTCAGGAACTGCTCGAGACCGGCATCAAGGTGATCGACCTGATCTGCCCGTTCGCCAAGGGCGGCAAGGTGGGCCTCTTCGGGGGCGCCGGCGTGGGCAAGACGGTGAACATGATGGAGCTCATCAACAACATCGCCAAGGCCCACTCGGGTCTGTCGGTGTTCGCCGGCGTGGGCGAGCGTACCCGCGAGGGCAACGACTTCTATCACGAGATGTCCGACTCCAAGGTGGTGGTGCAGGAGAACCTGTCCGAATCCAAGGTGGCCATGGTGTACGGTCAGATGAACGAGCCCCCGGGCAACCGTCTGCGCGTGGCCCTGACCGGTCTGACCATCGCCGAGTCGTTCCGTGATGAAGGCCGTGATGTGCTGTTCTTCGTCGACAACATCTACCGCTACACCTTGGCCGGTACCGAGGTGTCCGCGCTGCTGGGTCGTATGCCGTCGGCCGTGGGCTACCAGCCGACTCTGGCCGAAGAGATGGGTCGCCTGCAGGAGCGCATCACCTCCACCAAGGTGGGCTCCATCACCTCCATCCAGGCCGTGTACGTGCCGGCGGACGACCTGACCGACCCGTCTCCGGCCACGACCTTCGCCCACTTGGACGCCACAGTGGTGTTGTCGCGCGACATCGCCGCGCTGGGTATCTATCCCGCCGTGGACCCGCTGGACTCCACGTCGCGCCAGATCGACCCGAACGTGCTGGAAATGGAGTTGTATTTTATAATCAAAAATTTGACGACAATACTTCAGATCCAGGTCTTTACTTATCGAAGAATGAAATAAGCTTTAGGAATAATTTTGCAACTACTCATAATATCTATACCTCTAATGGATATTTAATATTTGGTCGCGGCAATAGTAGCATTGTTATTAGCGGATCTATA
>RFTU01000189.1 GCA_009923315.1 Betaproteobacteria bacterium | reverse complement strand
TGACATCGTCATCCTTGGCGATCAAGTGGGTTGCATATTCAACTCAATTTGCGCCAACAATTGGTTTCAACAGCCTTGATACAACATATGCTGCATGTACAGGCACATGTACTGGCGATGTTGCAAAAGATGCTCGAATTACTCGAACAACACAAACCTTCCGAGTTTCATTTGACAACTCGGCAGGAACTGCTGACAAAGTTACCTTCATTACTTTCACAGATAATGATGGAAAAGCAACTGGTGCAGCAGGTACAACTTGGTCAGTACCGGTCACGTTTGCTGCTGGAGATACTGTCGGCTATGTTGATGTAAGCGTTGCTGCTACTTTGTTGGATGAACAGTCCATCACTGCCACCCTTTACACAAGCTCAACAACTGACGTTGCTCGCGTAAATGGTGAGTTAAGCACCGCAACGACTGCTGCTATCTACCCAACAGTAGATGGCGTACGTAGCTCATCGACAATTACTGCAATTCGTGCTGCAACGGGTTCAACCAATACCTACTTCGCACGTATCACAGATCAATTCGCTGGCGGAATGTCGGGCGAATCTGTAACAGTAACTCTTGTCGGACGTAATGCCGCAACATCGTCGACACTCGTCACCGATGCTTCAGGTTATGTCAGCTACTCCATCACGGATGCAGGAACATCTGGAACAACAGATACCTTGACATTCACCGATGGAAGCGCAACTAAAGCACTCACCATCACATACGGAACAACAACCGTAACCACCTTGACTCTCACTGGTGGAAACACCACTGATGGCGTCACATCAACCACCAAGTCCATTAAGGACATTGATGGTGATAGCTCAGGTGCTGAAGATGGTGCACAGACAATTACTGCAACCTTGAAGGATGCCACTGGCGCCCTCATGGCTGGCGTTCCTGTGACATGGTCTGTTGCTGGATCTGGCGTTGCAATTACCTCAACTCAGAAGTCAAAGATTTCTGGTTCAACCGGTACTGCAACGACAACTGTCTACGCATGGGTCGCTGGTACATACACCGTGACTGCAACTGCAGGTGGAGCAACAGCAACAGCTGAAATCACCTTCGGTCAGACAACAACAACTGATGCTCGTGTCTTGTCAGCAACCGTTTCTGGTTCGACAATCACAGCCAAGGTCGTTGACCGTTTCGGTAACGTCATTCCTGGCGTCACTGTTTATGCAAGCCGTGTCTCAGGCACAGGCTTCTTTGGTAGCGGTGTAACAAAGACTTCCACCACCACAGGTCAGGATGGAACTGCAGAGTTCATCGTCTCTGGCGCTGATACCAAGGTGAAGGTCTCTGTTGTCAGCTATGACGCTGCACAAGGAACTACCTTCGGCCAGACATGTGCTGCCGCAGGCAAGGTTGACTGCCCAACAGATGGAACTGCTGCAACATCATTTACTGCAGCAACCACAGGAACAGCAAATACTGCTGAAACCTTTGTTGGCTCCACATTCTCACCAGCTGGTGTTGCTGAAGTAACTCTTGATGTTGCTGTCACCAACGCTGCTGCAGATGCTGCTAACGCTGCATCTGACGCTGCTGCTGAAGCTATCGATGCTGCTAACGCTGCAACTGATGCTGCAAACCTCGCTGCTGAAGCAGCAGATGCAGCAACCGTTGCCGCTGAAGAAGCACGCGATGCCGCTGATGCAGCAACTGCTGCTGTTGAAGAGCTTGCTACTCAGGTTGCCACATTGATGGCAGCTTTGAAGGCTCAGATCACAACCTTGG
>RFTU01000188.1 GCA_009923315.1 Betaproteobacteria bacterium | reverse complement strand
TTAAATATTTATATATTTAACGAAATTTAACAAAAAAAATGTTAAAATCTCAAAATATTGAATAATTCTTAAATACTTCTTAGAAAGCATACATTTTATAATAATCATGAGCATAAGGCGGAAACCAAAAATGCTATAAAATCCCCCGCCCCTATATAAAAATTGACAGGCAAAATACCATTTTTTAGCACAGCCTGTACCCGACTGTCCTGTGTAGTATCAGACAAGCCTCAGCAAGCACCAGCAAGCCTCAGCAAGCACCCGCAAGCCTCAGCAAGCCTCAGCAAGCCTCAGCAAGCCTCAGCAAGCCTCCATAAGAACCTAAGTAGTCTCAAAGAAAGCTCATATCAGTGTTAGGATGAGTAGCAACTTCATTTCTGTTGAGAAAATGGCGGAAATCTCCGTGAATCAGGCGAAAATTGTTGAGAGACTTCTTACAACTAAATCGACTGATGAAGAGAACACAAAGGATGCTTCTATTACGCTCAACAAATTGCCAAATGATATCATTGAGCAAATTGTAGGCAATTATAAGAGCCTCTTGCCTTCCAAGTATGTTTTGAGAGAGTGGGTTAAGAAAGATGATCTTGATTGGAGTATCTTATCGGCAAATCCATGTGCTATTGATTTGTTAAAAGAAAAGATTGAAGAAGAAAAAAGTATGAATAAAGAAGAATATAACAAATTGAGCAATGATAAGAAGGTTAATTGGTTGAAACTTTCTATGAATCCCGAAGCCATTGATATCTTGAAGAAATATCCCAAAGATATCGTATGGTGTTCGCTATGCGATAATAAGAATCCACAAGTAGTTGATATGATATTGGAGAGAATTGAGTATGAGAAACAATTACCTCCTTATCCTGATGACAGCGATGACGAAGACGATGAAGACGACGAAGACAATAAAGATAAGAACGGACTATATAGGATATGGTTCGATAGATTGTGCTATTGTGAGCATCCGCAAATTATTGATTTGTTGAGGGAGAGAATTGAATTGGAGAAGAATAGTGAGTATTATATGACGCTTAATGACAATGAAAAAATTGATTGGATACAGCTGTCAAGTAATTCGCATCCAAAAGCCATTAAATTGTTATCTGAGAATAAAGATAAAATAGATTGGCTCACATTGTCCGAGAACCCCGGAGCTATTGAATTGTTGATTGAAAATCATTATAATATATCGTGGAGAGATATATCTTGTAATCCAAATGCCGGCGAATTGTTGAAACAAAGGTATTATTATGAGAAAAGTCTATGTGTAGAAGATTATTATAGGCTTGGTGAGCAAAATCAGTTGTCATGGGAACATTTGTCAGAAAACCCTGGCGCAATTGAATTATTGAAAGCTAATCCTGCGAGAATACATTGGACAGAATTGGCAAAAAATCCAAACGCAATTGATATGTTGAAAAATAAACCTAAAGGGATATCAAACAACAATTTCTATTCTAGCTTATCTAAGAATCCGCAAGCAATTGAGATATTGGAGAATAACAAAAAAATGATAAAATGGAGATATATATCTAAAAATCCAAATGCCGGTGAATTGCTGAAAGAGCGAGTAGAATATGAGAGAACTCTTACATCAAATCAATATAATAATCTTGGCGATAATAAGATAAATTGGAAAGAATTATCCAAAAACGTGTGTATCTTCAAGATTGTATAAGCTCACGACAATTTGATTGTGTGTTTGTGTGTTTGTGTTTGTGTGTGTGTGTTATATATTTTT
>RFTU01000187.1 GCA_009923315.1 Betaproteobacteria bacterium | reverse complement strand
ACTGATTGATCGGCCCGAACGGCAGCAGCATGCGTTTCAGCGACATCAAGGCCCACGCATGAGGTCTGCATGCTGGCCGCTTCGGCTGCGAGCGTGCTGCCCCACACTCGTACGGTGCCATCGCCTCGAATGGCACCCTTCGCGCCATCACCCGCCGCGATCTCGATCACGCCCGCCAGGTCGTCCGGCACGGCAGTGCCCCAAGGCGCAACCGTTCCATCGATTCGCAGACCGATCATCATGCCTCGTCCACTCTCAAGTTGGGTGATGAATCCTGGATTCACCGGCGCTGGCGTTGGAAACACGCCCCAGACGACCACCGAACCATCATTGCGCAAGGCGGCGGAATGGCTGTACCCGGCAGTGACCTGCACCACTCCAGACAGCCCCGCAGGGACGTCCGCGATGCCGTTCTGATTCTGGCCCCATGCGGCGACCGTGCCATCGGATCGGCAGGCAACCGCGTGGTACCAGCCGGAAGCAACCTGAACCACCTCATCAAGGGTCGAGGCTGGCCGAAGTTGTGCTTCAGAGTTATTGCCCCAGGACACCATGCCATCCGCGCGAAGCGCGATCGAGTGATACCCCCCAGCGGCGATCTGCGTCACGCCCGAGAGGCCCGCCGGCGAATCGCACTGCCCCTGAAGGTTGTACCCCCAGGCAGACACCGTGCCGTCCGCCTTCAGCGCAACCGTGTGCCAGAGTCCCACCGCAATGTCCTGAACACTGTCCAGCCCTGCGGGGACATCGCACTGGCCACGGTCATTGCCGCCCCACGCAACCACGTGACCTGCCGTGGTCAGGGCGATGACATGCGAGGAGCCCGCACCAACATTTCGAACCGGAGCCAAATCGGCAGGCACGTTGCACTGGCCTACATCGTTCTTCCCCCATGCCGACACGCCGCCGTCCGTTCGCAGACCCAGGCTGAGAAACTCGCCAGCTCCCACCCTGGTCACGGGTCCCAGACCTGCCGGCGGCGAGTTGCTGCCCCAGTCCCCAGATCCAAAGCAAGCGACCTCCCCTCCAGTCCGGAGGGCCACGACGTGACAACGCCCCGCGGCAATCTGAACGACATTGCTGGTGCTGGATTGAGCTGGCCAACCGCGGTTCGTACCCCAGAACCGAACCGTCTGATCTGCCAGAAGCGCCACGGTGAAGTCACAGCCCGCGCCGACCTGCTTGACCGCTCCGAGTCCGATTGGAACATTGCACTGCCCGGCATTATTGAGTCCCCAGCACTCCACACTTCCGTCCTGCCGCACTCCCACGGAGTGGTTATCGCCGGCCGCGACCTGCAAGACGCGAAGCAGGGACGTTGCACGTGTGCTTGCGATGCCGCTGGCGTTCTGGCCCCACGCGACAACCTGCCCCTGGCCAAGTGCCTGCACCGCAAGCCCCAGCGAAGAAAGTGCCGTCAGCATCGATTTCATCAAGTGGCTGCGCGTGGTCATTGCAGTCTCCTTGCGGACAAGTCCCCGGGGCCACAAGAACCCCGCACGAGTGCTCGCAAGATAACCCGTTTCTGCACCCGGACCAATCAATTGCCGCACAATTGGCGGCGGCAACGGCGTTTCTGGACGCGAATCAGCGTCTTACCGCCCCGAAGTCACCTAAACCGGCACCAACTTCGGCTTCACCCGCGCCTCGAACTCGCCGCGGAACGTGTTCACGATGGTGCGCACGGCCCATTTGCTGCCGTCGGCCAGGCCGCAGATGGAGGTGCCGCCAACAGCTCGATCAATCAAACAGCAGCAGCAGGAACGACA
>RFTU01000186.1 GCA_009923315.1 Betaproteobacteria bacterium | reverse complement strand
CCTTCCAGGAGACCACCCGCGTGCTGACCGAGGCGGCCATCATGGGCAAGCGCGACGAGCTGCGCGGTCTGAAGGAAAACGTCATCGTCGGCCGTTTGATCCCCGCAGGCACCGGCATGGCCTTCCACCAGGCTCGCAAGGTCAAGGAAGAGATGGACGAGACCGAGCGTCGCGCCATCGCCATGCAAGAGGCCGAGGAATTGGCGGCGGCCCAGTTGGCTGCGGCCGATGCCGAAGCCGCCGCCGGCAGCGAGGGGGCCGAGCAGGCTTAAACGTCGCGTTCGGCACCATCCGGGCCACCGCCGTCCATGGGGCGCGGTGGCCTTTTTTCGTCCGGCCAACCCCGCGGCGATCGAATCTGAAGCCCCAGAGGCTTGGCCTTGCGCGCCAAGCTCAGAAGGTCTCGGTCAGAAGTGAGCAGCCACTGCGCTTGTGAATCGAGTGCCAGGTCCAGGAACGGTTGGTCATCGGGGTCACGGCAACGCAAGCGCCGATGGGCGCCGCTGGGCGTTGGTGGGGGGCACACCCGCACATGGCGGTCCCAAAGTCTCAGCACGTCATCGGCCGGCGCGCCGTAGCGCTCGCCCACGCCGCGCGCCAACACGGCCGCCAATTCCTGGCGCATGGCGGCCGTGCCCAGCCAGTCCAGTCGGCCCTGCGCCACCGCTGCGCGCAGGCCCTGCACCCCGGCGTCGGCGAAGACCCACAGGTCCAGGACGGCATTGGTGTCGACGACGACCCGCGCGTTGCCCCACGCGGGAGCCTCGTCACCGCGGTCTTGGGCAACGGGGACCCCTAGGGTTCTTGCTGAGTTCACCGTCGTCGACTATACTGGCGGGCTTTTCGGCGAAAAAGGCTGGGCCTCTTGCTGTCCGCATCGAAAGACGCGGGCCAGACGGGCCGTTCACCCTTTTTCTTCTACCACCACGTAACTTCAAACGGGAACAAGTTACATGCCCACCATCAACCAGTTGGTGCGTCACGGCCGCGAGGTCGAGCCCACCAAGAGCAAGTCGCCTGCGATGCAGAATTGCCCGCAGCGCCGCGGGGTCTGCACCCGCGTGTACACCACCACCCCCAAGAAGCCGAACTCCGCGCTTCGCAAGGTGGCCAAGGTGCGCCTGACCAACGGTTTCGAAGTCATCTCCTACATCGGCGGCGAAGGCCACAACCTGCAGGAGCACAGCGTGGTGCTCGTGCGCGGCGGTCGTGTGAAGGACCTGCCCGGTGTGCGCTACCACATCGTGCGCGGATCGCTTGACCTGCAAGGCGTCAAGGACCGCAAGCAGTCCCGCTCGAAGTACGGTGCCAAGCGCCCGAAGAAGGCCTAAACAGCCGGTTGAGTTTTAAGTGGTCGGCCTCGAAGCGATTCGAGCTGACGTGTTCGGCGGTCTGAAGGAAACGTTGCACTCAACAGGTGCCAGACCGAGTAAGTGGCGCTCCCGGATGGAGAGCCGGGCTCTCGAGGTGGAATCAGCCACCGGAGCCAACTGAAGCCAAAGGAAGAAAGAAATGCCGCGTCGTCGCGAAGTCCCCAAGCGTGAAATCCTGCCCGATCCCAAGTTCGGTTCGGTGGATCTGTCCAAGTTCATGAACGTCGTCATGGAGTCCGGCAAGAAGGCCGTGGCCGAGCGCATCATCTACGGCGCCCTCGAGCAGGTCGAGAAGAAGGCCAACAAGGACCCCCTGGAGGTGTTCATGGTCGCGCTGAACAACGTCAAGCCGATGGTCGAAGTGAAGTCACGCCGCGTGGGCGGTGCGAACTACCAAG
>RFTU01000185.1 GCA_009923315.1 Betaproteobacteria bacterium | reverse complement strand
ATCTCAGCGCCCTGAGCGCATCCCAATGGCGTGCGGTCGAAACGCTGGATCTGGTGGCACTCACCAGTAACCAGTGGCAGGCCTTGGCCACCGATGATCTGCAAGCGCTCACCACTACGCAGTGGCAGACCTTGGCGACCGACGATTTGCTAGCGCTCACCACCACGCAGTGGCAGGCGATAGCGACTGACGACTTACGCGCACTCGTAAGCCCCCAATGGCAAAGCCTTGCGACCGATGACCTGCAAGCACTGAACCAGAGCCAATGGCAAAATCTTGCCACTGACGATTTGCGAGCCCTCACAAGCAGCCAGTGGCAAGGCCTTGCCACCGACGATCTCAACGCCCTGGGCTCATCCCAATGGAGCCTGGTCGAGACCGTGGATCTGGTGGCACTCACAAGCCCCCAATGGCAGGCCCTTGCCACGGACGATCTACGCGCACTCACAAGCCCCCAATGGGCAAGCCTTGCCACCGATGACTTACAGGCACTGACCCAGAACCAATGGCTAAGCCTTGCCACCGATGACCTGCAAGCGCTCACCACAGGGCAGTGGCAAAGCCTCGGTACGGCTAACTTGCAAGGACTGAGCACAGCGCAGTGGCTTGCCATGGCAAGCGATGACTTGCAAGCGCTCAGCACAAGCCAATGGGAGCGCCTTGCCAGCGATGACCTAAGGGCCTTAAACAGCGCCCAGTGGGCAAGCCTTGCCACCGATGATCTGCGGGCGCTGACAACAGCACAATGGGTAAGCCTTGCCACCGATGACCTGCAAGCGCTCAGCACAAGCCAGTGGCAGCAGGTGCAAGACGATGCCCTGGTGGCGCTGCAAAGCGCACAGTGGCAGGCGATGCAAACACAGGACTTGCGTGCACTCAGCACAAGCCAATGGGCGAGCCTTGCCACCGATGACTTGCGTGCACTCACCACAAGCCAGTGGCAAAGCCTTGCCAGTGATGACCTACAGGCACTGACCCAAAACCAATGGGAGAGCCTTGCCACCGATGACCTGCAAGCACTCACCACAAGCCAGTGGCAAAGCTTTGCGACCGACGATCTGCAAGCACTCACCCCAAGTCAATGGCAAAGGCTTGCCACGGATGATCTACGAGCGCTAGCCACAAGCCAATGGGTGAGCCTTGCCACCGATGACTTGCAAGCACTGACCACAAGCCAGTGGCAAAGCCTTGCCACCGATGACTTGCGTGCACTCACAAGCAGCCAATGGGTAAGCCTTGCCACCGATGATCTTCGCGCACTTGCTACGAGCCAATGGGCAAGCCTTGCGACGGACGATCTAAGCGCACTGATCCCAAGCCAATGGCAGGCTTTTGCCACCGATGACTTAGGCGCACTCACAAGCAGCCAATGGGTTGCGGTACAAACGGAAGGTTTGGTTGCACTCACAAGTCCGCAGTGGCAGGCTTTTGCCACCGATGACTTGCGTGCACTGAGCACAACGCAGTGGCAGGCGATGGTCCCAGACGATCTGCAAGCACTCACCACGGCTCAATGGCAAAGCCTTGCGACAGACGATGTAAGCGCGCTGATCGAAAGCCAATGGCAGGCAATGGCCCTTGATGATCTGAAGGCGCTAAGCAGCACGCAGTGGCGAGCGGTTGAGACGACGGACTTGGGTGCACTCAGTGCGGCGCAGTGGAAGGCGATGGAGACGGTCGACTTGCAGGGGCTAAGCACTGCTCAGTGGCAAGGCATGAGTCCTGAGGCGCTACAGGCGCTCACTGCCACCCAGTGGTCAGCGATGGCCACCGATGATGTG
>RFTU01000184.1 GCA_009923315.1 Betaproteobacteria bacterium | reverse complement strand
TTACAACAAGTTCCCCTACACCACCCAGATGCAGGGCAGCAACTACGCCTCTGACGCTCGCGGCAAGGCCAAGTGCGCCCGTGACATCGGTTACTACCTGCGTCAGGTGACCTACTGCCTGGTGGCTGGTGGCACCGGTCCGATCGACGAGTACCTGGTTGCCGGTCTCGACGAAATCAACCGCGCGTTCGAGCTGTCCCCCTCCTGGTACGTGGAGGCCCTGAACTACATCAAGGCCAACCACGGCATCTCTGGCGACGCCGGCGTGATTGCCAACAACTACATCGACTACGCGATCGCCGCTCTGGTGTGAGCGTCAGCGTCCACCGGACGCGACCGATGCAACGACAGCCCCCCGCAAGGGGGGCTTTTTTGTGTCGATGTAGCGTCTCGTACCCCTGTTACGAATCTGTGCGGCCGTCTCCGTGAGAGCCGCGAAATGCCCATAGGATTTTTGCCGAAATGCACCCGCATTTTTTCCGGACTCAGTGACATCCAGGGCGTGACATCACCCTGCTGCAGCCCGGATTCACGCCTTTCTTTTCTCCCCCGGTCCGCCTGCCATGACCCTGGTTAATGCTGCCTATTTGGGCATCGAGCGCTTCGCCAACGACCGCAACAACGAAAACTGGACCGCCGGTGCCAGCCCCAACGACAAAACGGCGCTGATCCGTGCCGTGTACCGCCAGGTGCTCGGCTACCAGTACGTGATGGACAGCGAGCGCCTCAGCGGGGCTGAGTCGCTGTTTCGCAACGGCTATCTGAGTGTGCGGGAGTTTGTGCGCACCGTGGCCAAGAGCGGCCTCTACCGCGCCAAGTTCTTCGAGAACACCAACCCGTATCACTTCATCGAACTCAACTTCAAGCACCTGCTTGGCCGCGCCCCCCAGGGCCGCGACGAGATGCTCCACCACTTCACGATCCTGCAGGAGCAGGGCTACGACGCCGAGATCGACTCCTACCTCGACAGCGCTGAATACCAGGAGCGCTTCGGTGAGGAGCAGGTGCCCTTCCTGCATGGTTGGGATTACTCCAAGGGCCATGCGGGCCGTCAGTTTTCCTGGCTGATGCAGCTCACCCGCGGTGCCGCCGCTTCGGTGAAGGGCGATGTCACCGGCACCGCCTCGCGCCTGGGCTCGGCCCTGCACCAAAACCGTGCCGTGCCCGTGGTGAGCCCCAACGCCGGTGGTTCCGCCGTTCAACCGGCGGGGGTGGCCAGCACCGCCATCACCCAGATGGCCCAGGGCATTGGCCAGAAGGCCCGCGTGTACCGCGTGGAGGTCACGGGCCTCAACAACTACCGCCTGCACAAGCGCAGCAACACGGTGCGGTTTGTGCCCTTCGACAAGATGCTCGAAGCCCAGCAGCAGATCCACCGCCAGGGCGGCCGCGTGGCCAGCGTGACGCCGGTGAACTGAGCGCAGCGGCGCACCCCGGCGCCTGAGCTCCCCTTGGCACCCCGCTTTCGGGCGGGGTGCTTCTTTATGTTTTGTGCGGATTGTTGGCTCAGATGGCTTGCGGCGCCTGGGGTTTGCCCCCGTTCGGTGACCCTTTGTGAACTTCCTGAGGTTGGCGCGAATGCGGCCGCCGGGTTTACCCACAATGCCTTCAGTCAAGACATCGCCTGCCGCCGCGACTTCGTTTCGCCAGGCAGCCCTCGCCTCGACTGCCGTGTTTCACGGTGATGCCGCCAAACCCCGTTTGGCCGGCAACGCTGTGATCACACTCCCCCCTCTCACCCTCCCCGACTCACGTCGAGAACAGGAGCTAATCAATGTTCGACGCCTTCACCAAGGTTGTTGCTCAGGCTGACGCCCGCGGCGAATTCCT
>RFTU01000183.1 GCA_009923315.1 Betaproteobacteria bacterium | reverse complement strand
TGTATTAGTACCTTGTTTAACACCTCCCAAAACAGATGTAGTAGCAACAGGCAGAACATAAGTATTAGCACCAGATATAACACCTGAACCATTTATAGTTATAGTGCTTCCATCAACCTTGACAGCTCCTAAATCAGAAGCAGTAGCCACAGGTAATGTACTTGCTGTTATATAGCCTATTGATTTAACTGTTGAAATTATAACATTGCTCGCTACTCTGACATAATTACTAGCTCTATCATCATTCGTAGTTATTAAAGCAGATAGTCTAGTATCTACAGCATTAACATAATTACTGACATTCCCATTGAGCCTATTGTAATCTACTGCTAATACATTGCTTGTTTCTTTGACATAGTTGCTTGTATCAACATCATTAAAGGCTATTAAATCAGATAATCGGGTATCTACAGCATTAACATAATTACTGACATTCCCATTGAGCCTATTGTAATCTACTGCTAATACATTGCTCGCCACTCTGACATAATTACTAGCTCTATCATCATTCGTAGTTATTAAAGATGATAATCGGGTATCTACAGCATTTACATAATTGCTAACATTCCCATTGAGCCTATTGTAATCTACTGCTAATACATTGCTTGCCACTCTGACATAATTACTAGCTCTATCATCATTTGTAGTTATTAAAGATGATAATCTGGTATCTACAGCATTAACATAATTACTGACATTCCCATTGAGCCTATTGTAATCTACAGCTAATACATTGCTTGCCACTCTTACATAATTACTGGCTCTATCATCATTCGTAGTTATTAAAGATGATAATCTGGTATCTACAGCATTTACATAATTGCTAACATTACCATTAAGCCTGTTGTAATCTACAGCTAATACATTGCTTGCCACTCTTACATAATTACTGGCTCTATCGTCATTCGTAGTAATTAAAGATGATAATCTGGTATCTACAGCATTTACATAATTGCTAACATTACCATTAAGCCTGTTGTAATCTACAGCTAATACATTGCTCGCCACTCTTACATAATTACTGGCTCTATCATCATTCGTAGTTATTAAAGAGGATAATCTTGAATTAATAGCATCTACATAATTACTTACACTAATATCACTTGCTGTTAAATTGGCAATTTTAGAAAACTGTTCCTTAGTGATATTATTTATTGATTCGCTAAAATTAATATTGCCATTATAGTCAACGCTAAATACTTCACTTGTTAAATTAGATACATTCATTATTTTATATCCCGGTGTCTTTTGCTTGATAATTACAGCATTATTAAGACTGTCATTGAAAATCTCTAATCTTTCTGTTATATACACATTTGTATCTAATGTAGTAGTAGAACCCAAAACTGTAAGATTAGAAGTTGTAAAATTACCATTTATTATAGCATTTCCTGTATATGTACTTAAATCAACTGATATAATACCCTCTGCGTTAATTGATGTATTAGTACCTTGTTTAACACCTCCCAAAACAGCACTTGTTGCTACAGGTAATTGTAATTTATTACTTGAAATCAAATATGTTCCATTATTGATTACATTCAATGTTTTCTGATCATTATATGCATTTGTATATAAATAATTAATAGAAGTGGCTAATACATTGCTTGTTTCTTTGACATAGTTGCTTGTATCAACGTCATTAAAGGCTATTAAATCAGATAATCGGGTATTTACAGCATTTACATAATTGCTTACATTTCCGTTAAGCCTATTGTAATCTACTGCTAATATATTGCTAGTCTCTTTGACATAGTTGCTCGTATCAGTATCATTAAAGGCTATTAAATCAGATAATCGGGTATTTACAGCATTTACATAATTGCTAACATTCCCATT
>RFTU01000182.1 GCA_009923315.1 Betaproteobacteria bacterium | reverse complement strand
AAGAAGCGGACCATGAATTTTCTGGGCGGCGCCCTGCACCTTCCCACCGCAAATCAAATCGATCGGCGACTTGTCATCGGTGCCTTGTTGTTCGGCGCCGGGTGGGGACTGGCGGGCTTTTGCCCAGGCCCGGGCATCGTGTCGATGTTCTCCGGTCAGCCCAAGGCGACCGTTTTCGTCCTGGCCATGGTGATCGGCATGCTGCTTTATGAGGCTGCCGATCGTTGGATCCACCAACCTCGTGCTAGTCAGGCAGCTACCCACTAAGACCGCCGAAAGGACTTTATATGGCCCCCAAATGGCTGATTGACGGCACTCGCCCCTCGGCGCTGGCTTGGTACCTCAAAGCGCGGATATTGCCGCCTCTTTATTGGGATGCCATGCTCAAGGGCCGCGAATGGATGGCAAAGCCTGAGATGGTGGGTTGATGGCGCCTGCTGCCCGCCCCGCCAACCTGCTGCGACTACTGCCCTCGCTACCTATCCTGGACTGGGGGCGTCGTTATGACCGCGACACCTTGGTCAGTGACGTGGTGGCCGCGATCATCGTCACCATGATGCTGATCCCGCAGAGCCTGGCCTATGCATTGCTGGCGGGTCTGCCGCCAGAGGTTGGCCTTTACGCCAGCGTGGCACCGTTGCTGCTGTATGCGGTTTTTGGTACCAGTCGGGTGTTAGCAGTTGGCCCTGTGGCGGTGGTCTCACTCATGACGGCTGCGGCCATCGGCGAGCATGCGGTGGCGGGCTCTCCGCAGTACTGGGCAGTGGCCATCACGCTGGCCTTTCTGTCGGGCGTGATGCTGCTGATCATGGGTGTACTGCGCCTGGGTTTCCTTGCGAATTTCCTGAGCCATCCTGTGATTTCGGGGTTTATCTCTGCGTCGGGGCTGCTGATTGCAGCCAGCCAGCTCAAGACCCTCATGGGCGTGAAGGCTGAGGGTCACAACTTCATCGATCTTGCGCAAGCGCTGATCTCGCAGCTCCCCCATATCCACGTGCTCACGCTGGTCGTAGGCGTGCTCGCCACGGCTTTTCTTTTCTGGGTACGCAAGGGTCTCAAGCCACTGCTGATTCGGATGGGGTTCAACGCACGCCTTGCTGATGTGCTCACTCCTAGCCTGGGTCCTGGACTGGAAGGGTCAAGGCCTTCGGGTTGTGGGCAGCGTGCCTCAGGGCCTGCCCCCACTGACTTTGCCAGTTTGGGATCCGGCCTTGTGGCAGTCGTTGGCGATGCCCGCATTGCTCATCAGCGTGGTGGGCTTCGTCGAGTCGGTCTCTGTAGGGCAAACGCTGGCTGCTAAGCGACGCCAACGCATCGAGCCCGATCAGGAACTGGTGGCGCTGGGCGCAAGCAACCTGTCAGCCGCCTTCACGGGAGGTTTTCCGGTGACTGGGGGCTTTGCACGCTCCGTAGTGAACTTCGATGCAGGGGCACAAACTCCTGCCGCAGGCGTCTACACGGCTTTGGGAATCACCCTGGCCTCGCTCTTCCTAACCCCGGCACTCTATTTTCTGCCGCAAGCCACGCTATCGGCCACCATCATCGTGGCCGTGCTTTCTCTCGTCGACTTGGGGATGCTTAAGCGCACCTGGGCCTATTCGCGCACCGACTTCATTGCGGTGCTGACCACCTTGCTTGCAACCTTGGCCCAGGGAGTAGAGGTCGGGTTGGTGGTGGGAGTAGCAGTGTCACTTCTCCTGTTCCTTTACCGCACCAGCCGGCCGCACATCGCAGAAGTCGGGCTGGTGCCAGGCACGGAGCATTTCCGAAATATCTTGCGCCATGAGGTCGCGGTCAGCCCTCAACTCGTGAGCTTGCGCGTGGATGAAAGCCTATACTTTGCCAACGCCCGAGCGCTGGAGGACCGCATCAACGACCTGGTAGCCGAG
>RFTU01000181.1 GCA_009923315.1 Betaproteobacteria bacterium | reverse complement strand
GACATCGCGGAGGGCGGCACAGGCGCCGGGTCGTCCGGGTGGGCCTGTGCCGGCTCGTTGACGGGGTCTTCGTCCACGTCGTCGGCAGGCGGTGCCGAAGGCAATTGCGTGGCGCGTGGACCCAGCACCAGGCGTGCGGCGTCGCGCACCTCATCGGCACCGGGCTCGTTCAAACCGCGCAGCGCGGCCAAGGTGCGCGCGGCCTGCAAGGCCAACCACGGCGCCCGCACGGACGCCACCCCCAGGGCATGCGCGGCCTGCACCAAGGCCGTGAGCACCGGCTCGGGCGTGGCCACCGCCGGCAGCCGCTGGCGGGCGCGTTCCATGTCGCCCCACTGTTCTTCGTCCCACACAGCCTCATCCTGCGTGGACAGCGGTGTGAGCCCGCAACTGCGCCAGTCTTGCTCGTGCAGGTCCAGCACGAAGGCCAGGCGCTCGCGCAGCGCGGGCTCCAGCCCCGGCTCTTCGCTGTCGGCCAGGGCCTCGTCCAGGGCCACCACGGCCAGTCGGGTCGGGACGTCCAGACTGAGGCCATCGCGCTCCATGCGCAGGTGACCGCGGTCCAACGCCTGGCACAAGTAGGCCACGGTGCGGCGCGGCAATTGTTCGGCCATCGGGCACACCAGCAGGCCACCGTCGAGTTCACTGAGCAAACCCATCTGCACCACGGGGCGACCGCTTTGCAGCGTGGCGTTCAAGTCCAGGCCGCCCAACAGACGCGATTCATCGGCGTGCCGGGGCATGCGCCGGAGAGTGGCCGATGCGGGGCTGGCCTGCTGCAGCAGCCGCAGCCACTGGTCACGCACCGCGCCCGGGGGCGACTTCAGGTGCACGCCGCCCAGCCCCATGGGGTTGAGGGCCAGCAGCGCGGCCACGACTTGGGCGTCTTGCCACCGCGCCAGGGCTTGCTCGGCGGGATGGGGCGCATCGGCGTCGCGTTCGCCTGGCCCGGCCCCGGGGTCGGGCCACGCCTTTGCACCGACGGCAGACCCCGCGGGTGGCCGCCGCAGCGCCACCACATCGGCGCCTTGGGGGACGGGGTAGGGGCCCATCGTGTGCGCCGGATGGGCGATGCTCAGGCGGCCTGGGCGCCAGCTAGGGGCGACAGGGACTCGGCCATGGCGCGTTCGATGCGGGCCCCTGCACCCGTGTCGTCCAGGGGGTTGCGCCGCAGGCGGTGTCGCAGGGCGCTGGGGGCCACCGCGCGCAGGTCGTCGGCGGTCACCGCGGGGCGATCTTCCAGCGCCGCCCAAGCGCGCGCAGCGCGCAGCAGGGTGAGCTCGCCGCGCAGCCCGTCGGTGCCCAGGTGCAGGCACAGCGTGGCCGCCTGCTCCAGCACCGCATCCGGCACGGTCAGCTCGGCCACGCGCTTGCGTGCGGCTTCAATGCGCTGACGGATCTTGAGGTCCTCGGGCTTCCATTGCGTGCAGAAGGCCTCGGGCTGGCGCTCGTAGGCGTCGCGCCGCTTGATCACTTCCACCCGCGTGTGAATGTCGGTGGGCGTGCGGACCTCAACCGACAGACCGAAGCGGTCCAGCAGCTGCGGGCGCAGCTCGCCTTCTTCAGGGTTGCCGCTGCCCACCAGCACGAAGCGCGCGGGGTGGCGCACGCTCAGGCCTTCGCGCTCCACCACGTTTTCGCCGGAGGCGGCCACATCGATCAACAGGTCGACGAGGTGGTCTTCCAGCAGGTTGACCTCATCGATGTAGAGAAAGCCGCGGTTGGCGCGGGCCAGCAGCCCGGGCTCGAAGGACTTCAGGCCTTGGGACAAGGCCTTCTCCAGGTCCAGCGCGCCGACGACCCGGTCTTCCGTGGCACCCAGTGGCAAATCCACCACAGGCACCGGGATCAGGTCGACATCGCAGCTGCGCGCCTCGCCCGGGGCGTTTCGGCTCCAGCCGGCTTCCCGGCATGCGGCGC
>RFTU01000019.1 GCA_009923315.1 Betaproteobacteria bacterium | reverse complement strand
ATCACCCAGCTCGCCACCGCCTCGCGCAGTGCGGGTTCGCCGGTCGTGGCCGGATAACTGGACAGGCCGCCCAAAGCGGCCATGAGCGCATCCTCCACCAGCGGTGGTGTGGGGTGCTTGGGCTCTCCAATACCCAGACTGATGGGCCGCCTTGTGGGGTCGGGCGTGATGTCGGCGGTCAGCCAGCGCAGCCGTTCAAACGGGTAGGGCTGCAGTCGCTGCAGCAAAGGATTCATCGGACTGCCCCTTCAGCCGGCGATGCCCGTGGCTTGCTCGAAGGCAGGCAGGTCCACGCGCGGCTGGGGCTTCCAATTCTTCTTGCGGTGCTCGGCCACGACGTTCGTGTAGATGCCGCCCCGCACATACCACTTGGCCGTGATGCGGATAAAGCGCGGTTGGCAAACCTTGACGATGTCCGACAGGATGCTGTTGGTCACCTTCTCGTGAAAGGCCCCCTCGTTTCGATAGGACCACATGTACATCTTCAGGCTCTTGAGCTCCACGCACCAGTGGTCGGCAATCATGTCAATGGTGAAGTGTGCGAAGTCAGGCTGGCCGGTCAGGGGGCAGAAGCAGGTGAACTCGGGCACCTGGAACTGGATGACATAGTCCCGTTCGGGGGCCGGGTTGGGGAAAACGTCGAGTTGCTTGCTCGGGGCGCTGGGGGGCGCCAGGGGCTTGGCGCGCTGTGTTTTCACGGGGGTCTTGGGCATTCCCCGATGTTATCATCTTCGACTGATCTGGCCCCTTCGGGTCGGGAATTTATCCAACTAAATCAAGTACTTGCGGCATCTTGCGGCGGGTGCATCCAGGAGCCCCATGAGGCTGCGATCCATCAAACTGGCCGGCTTCAAGTCCTTCGCCGATCCCACCACCTTTGAACTGCCGGGCCAGCTGGTGGGCGTGGTCGGTCCCAACGGTTGTGGCAAGTCCAACATCATGGACGCCGTCCGTTGGGTGCTCGGTGAGAGCAAGGCCTCTGAACTGCGTGGCGAGTCCATGCAGGACGTGATCTTCAACGGCACCACCAACCGCAAGCCCGCCAGTCGTGCCAGCGTGGAACTGGTGTTCGACAACAGCCTGGCCCGAGCCGGTGGGCAATGGAACCAGTTCGCCGAGATCGCGGTCAAGCGCGTGCTCACCCGCGACGGCAACAGCAGCTACTTCATCAACAACCAGGCGGTTCGCCGGCGTGATGTTCAAGACGTCTTCCTGGGCACTGGCTTGGGCCCGCGAGCCTACGCCATCATCGGCCAGGGCACCATCAGCCGCATCATCGAAAGCAAGCCTGAGGAGTTGCGTCTGTTCCTGGAAGAGGCCGCGGGCGTTTCGAAGTACAAGGAACGTCGGCGTGAGACGGAGAACCGTCTCAAGGACACGCGCGAGAACCTGACCCGCGTCGAGGACATCCTTCGCGAGCTCAGTGCCAACCTCGACAAGCTGGAGCGCCAGGCGGAAGTGGCGGCCCAGTACCGTGGTCTGCAGGCGCAAGGCACCCTCAAGCTCCATCAGCTCTGGTTCCTCAAGCACCGTGATGCGGCTGGCGAGCAGGAACGTGTGCAGGCCTCCGTTCGACAGGCCGTCAACGACATGGAAGCGCGGATGGCCGAACTCCGTGAGGTCGAAGCCTCGCTGGAGTCCGTCCGACAAGACCACTATGCGGCCAGTGATGAGCTGCATGTCTCACAGGGGGCGCTGGGTGAGGCGTCTCTCTCGGTTAGCCGGTTGGAGGAGCGAATCCGTTATGTGGTGGAGGGCCGCGAGCGGATGCAGGCCCGCCTGGCTGAGTTGCGTGCTCAGGACGCGCAATGGACCGAGCGGCAGCAGCAGGCTCGGCTCGAGATGGACGATCTGGTGGCGCAACAGCAGGCGGCAGCAGAGCAGTCGGCGGTGCTGGCCGCACAGGTGGAAGAACAGGCCGCACAGCTGCCCGACGTGCAAGAAGCGCTGCGCGCTGCCCAACAGCGCGCCAACGATCAACGCCTGCGCGGTGGCGAGGTGCAGCAGCAGATTCAGTTGTTGGCCGCTGAAAGCCGTAGCGTCGATGAACAGCTGCGAGGCCTGCAGGGACGGCGCGAACGGATCAGCGGAGAACGCAAGGGCATGGTCGCTCCCGATGAGCAGCGGGTGGAGGCTTTGCGACTGGAGCGGCAGGACGCGCAACGCGTGGCCGAGGAAGCGGCCGCCCGCTTGACCGAAATCGGCCAGCGCCTACCCGAACTGGACAATGCGCGCCGTGTGGCGCAGGAGGCCGCCAACCAGCAGAGTGCACGCCAGGCGGCGCTGAGTGCAAGATTGGATGCGCTGCGGGCGCTTCAGGACAAGGTGCAAACCGAGGGCAAGCTCAAGCCCTGGCTGGAAAAGCACGGCTTGGCATCGCTGACGGGGCTTTGGACCCGTCTGCACATCGAAACCGGTTGGGAAGACGCGCTTGAGGCGGCGTTGCGCGAGCGCTTGCATGCCTTGGAAGTCGGCCGCCTGGACACGCTCAAAGCCTTCTCGGCCGATCCCCCTCCGGCCAAACTGGCGTTCTACAGTGCGGCTGCCGAAACCGGGCCCACCACCGCAGCGGCTGCTCAGGTTCAGCCCCCAGGCCCGCCGCTGATGGGATTGGTCCGTACCGATGGCCAGGACCGGTTGGCGCATTTGCTGCAGGACTGGCTCCAGGGCGTGTACACGGCCGCGTCGCTTGATGCGGCTTTGGCACAGCGAGGGCGTTTGCAACACGGTGAGGTTCTGATCACCCGTGAAGGCCATACCGTCAGCGCCGATGCCGTGACCTTCTATGCGCACGACACCGAACAGGCCGGCTTGCTGGCGCGCGCGCAGGAGATCGAGAACCTCCAAACCGAACAGCGGGCGCAAGCCCTGTTGACCGATGATGCCCGATCGGCTCTGGTGCGTGCCGAAGCTGCCCATACAGAGGCCAACGCGCGAGCGGCGCAGTGGCGACAAGAGGCCGCCTCCACTCAGGCGCGCGCTCATCAGCTGGAGGTGCAGTGGCTGCAATTGAATCAGCAGAACCTGGCCACCCAGGAGCGGGCCGAACAGCTCGATGGTGAATTGGGCGAAATCGATGCGCAGATCGAGGGTTTGCAGGAACGTCGAGCCACCGGCGAGGCGCGATTCGAAGAGCTGGACCAGCAATTGGGGCGGGAGCAAGAGCTTCACGCCGAACTCGAAGAGGCCGTGATCGAGCAGGAGCGGCGCCTGACGGCGGCTCGCGAACAGCAGCGCGGCCTGGAGCGGCAGGCGCAGGAGGCTGCCTTCGTGGGTCGCACGCTGCAGGCCCGCCGTGAAGAGCTGCAGCGGCTGGTGCACACGGCTGACGAGCAGATGCAAGCCAATGCCGCTTCATTTCAGGCCGCCCAGGCCGAGATGCAGGAGCTGGACGATGCCTCGGCTCGCGCAGGTCTTCAAGAAGCGCTGGAGGAGCGCTTGCGCCGTGAGCAGGCCTTGGCCGCCGTGCGTCAACGCTACGAGGCCCTTACCGCACAGCTTCGACAAGCCGATGAGCAGCGCATGGCACTGGAGCGCGGCTTGCAGCCCCTGCGTGACCGGATCACACAGCTACAGCTTGAAGAGCAAGCGGCGGCATTGGGTGGAGCCCAGTACTTGGAGCAACTGCAGGCTGCCGAAGTGGATCTGGAGCAGTTGGCCGCCGGAATCGAATCGGGCGGCGTCAAGCTGTGGGGACTCCAGGGTGAGATCGACCGCATCAACCGTGAGATCCAGGCATTGGGCGCGGTGAACCTGGCCGCACTCGATGAGCTCAGCAGCGCCCGTGAGCGCAAGAGCTTCCTGGATGCGCAAAGCGCCGATCTGGTCGAGGCCATCACCACGCTGGAGGGCGCCATTCACAAGATCGACCTGGAGACCCGCGACCTGTTGGGCGAAACGTTCCGCCAGGTCAACGATCACTTTGGTCGCATGTTCCCCCTGTTGTTCGGCGGCGGACACGCCCGCCTGGTGATGACCGGCGACGAAATTCTGGACGCTGGCGTGCAGGTGATGGCCCAACCACCGGGCAAGAAGAACAGCACCATTCACTTGCTGTCGGGTGGCGAGAAAGCCCTCACCGCCATCGCCCTGGTCTTCGCCATCTTCCAGCTCAATCCTGCGCCGTTCTGCCTGTTGGACGAAGTGGACGCGCCATTGGATGATGCCAACACCGAGCGTTATTCGCGCTTGGTCACGCAGATGGCTGAAGCCACCCAGTTCCTGTTCATCAGCCACAACAAGATCGCGATGGAGATGGCGCGGCAACTGGTGGGTGTGACGATGCAGGAGCAGGGCGTCTCGCGCATCGTGGCGGTGGACATGGAGTCGGCGCTGAGCATGGCGGAGGCGGCATGACGCTCACCCAAGGCCTCCTGGCGCTGGCGGCTGCGGTGTTGGTGGTGCTGGTGGCGCAGGGGGTGTGGGCATCCTGGCGCGCCAGGCCTCGGCGGGCTGCGCAGACCCTCGACCGAGTGGAGCCGAGTTTGTCTTCGGGCGCAGCCGTGGTCGATGGCGTGGTGTCGGGCACGCCTTCCGACCCTGTGCCGTCTGGTGGCCAAGCGACTGCCGCTCCAGCCGGGGCGGTCGCATCGGACCGCGGGGTTCGGGGCGTCTGGTCGCGGCGGCGCGCTGCGATCGATCCCTTGATCGACGCGCCGTTGCCGGCCGAGCCGGTCTTGGCGGCCCTGCCGGCCTCCAGGCGGGTGGGCAGCAAGCTGCTGTTGGTCGAAGGACTCAACGCCGAGACAGGCGTGTGGGAGGCCCCCCAACACGGGCAGCGCTACAGCGCGTTCCAGGCCGGTGTCCAGTTGGCCAACCGCAGCGGGCCGCTCAATGAGATCGGCTACTCGGAGTTCGTGCAGAAAGTGCAGACCTTTGCCGATGCATTGGGCGCAGCGGTGGACTTTGTGGACATGAGTGAAGCGGTGAGCAGGGCGCGTGAACTCGACGAGTTTGCCCATGCGCATGATGCCCAATTGGCCGTCCACCTGCGCGCTCGGGGGCCGTCCTGGACGGTGGGCTACCTGCAGCAGTGTGCGGCCCGTCATGGCATGGCCCCCGGCGCCATCGCAGGTCAGTGGGTTCTGCCCAGCGAGGAGCCGGATTCGCCGCCCCTGGTGTTGCTGACCTTTGACGCTCAGGCCGCGCTGGCCGAAGACCTTGACCAGTCGGCGTTGCGCGAGTGCACGCTGTCCTTGGACGTCCCGCAAACACCGGAAGCAGTTGAGCCGTTCTCGCATTGGCAGCGCTTGGCATCGGCCCTGGCGCAGGACTTGGACGGCGCGTTGGTGGACGATGATGGGCGACCCGTGTCGATCCAACAGTTCGCCGGTATCCACCAGGAACTTCAGCGGCTATACGAGGCCCTGGCTGCCCGCGATCTGCCCGCAGGCAGCATCGCAGCCCAACGACTGTTCAGCTGACGTCACGCCACCGTGGTGCCCACCGACTCTTCGCTGATCGAGCGTGCCCGGGAGTTGCGCCGGATCATCGAGCACCATGCCCGCCGCTACTACGAATGGGATGCGCCTGAGATCCCCGATGCGGAGTACGACCGCCTGTTTCAGGAGCTCCAGCAACTCGAGTCACAGCACCCTGAGCTGCTCACGCCTGACTCGCCAACCCAGCGTGTGCTGGGACAGGTTCTGCAAGGATTCGCGGCGGTCACGCACGCCGTGCCCATGCTCAGCATCCGAACCGAAACCGACACCAGCGATGCGGGCGCGCGAGACTTTGATGCTCGCGTCCGCCGTGAACTGGGTCTGGCCCTCGACGACCCGCCGGTGCGCTACAGCTGCGAACTCAAATTCGATGGGCTGGCCATCAACCTTCGCTACGAGCAGGGCGTCTTGGTCCAGGCCGCCACCCGCGGCGATGGCGAGACGGGTGAAGAGGTCACGCAAAACATCCGCACCATTCGCCAGATTCCGCTGAAGCTGCGGGATCAACCGGGTGGCTACCCGGATGTCCTCGAGGTTCGTGGCGAGGTGTTCATGCGCCGAGACGACTTTGAGGCCCTCAACGAGCGCCAGCGCGGTCTGATTGCTTCGGGGCATCGACACGAGAAAACCTTCGTGAACCCGCGCAATGCGGCGGCCGGCGCCGTGCGGCAGCTCGACCCGGCCATCGCGGCGCGGCGCCCCTTGAGCTTTTTTGCCTATGGCCTGGGCTGGGTGAAGGCATGGGGGCCAGACAACACGCGGGTGCCCCGCACCCACAGCGCCACCCTGCAAGCCCTTTCCGACTGGGGCCTTCCGGTGGATGATCATCATCGCGTGGTGGAGGGGGCCGAGGGCCTGGTGGCCTTTCATCAGGCCATCCAAGGGCTGAGAGACGACCTGCCTTTCGATATCGATGGGGTGGTCTACAAGGTCGACGACCGCTCCCTGCAGGAGCGTCTGGGCTTTCTCACCCGCGAGCCCCGATGGGCGGTGGCCCACAAGTATCCGGCGCAGGAACAGATGACGGTGCTGCGCGCCATCGATGTGCAGGTTGGCCGCACGGGCAAGCTGACCCCGGTGGCCAAGTTGGAGCCGGTCTTCGTGGGTGGCACCACGGTGAGCAACGCCACGCTGCACAACGAAGAAGAGGCGCGCCGCAAGGATGTGCGCGAAGGTGACACCGTGATCGTCCGTCGCGCGGGCGATGTGATTCCCGAGGTGGTGTCGGTGGTCCTGGAAAGACGGCCCGAGCACGTGGGGCCCCCGTTTGATCTGGTGGCTCGGTTGTCGGGTCGCTGCCCGGTCTGCGCCAGCCCAATCGCCCGCGAGGAGGGCGAGATCGATTGGCGTTGCACGGGTGGCCTGTACTGCCCGGCACAGCGCAAGCACGCCTTGCTGCATTTTGCGGGCCGGCGCGCGCTGGACATTGAGGGCTTGGGTGACAAGTTGGTCGAGCAATTGGTGGACCAAGGCATCGTCACCACGCTGCCCGACCTCTACAAGTTGGGTGTGGCCAAGTTGGCGGCCCTGGAACGCATGGGCGACAAGAGCGCGGTCAAGCTGATGGCGGCCATCGAGTCGAGCAAGCAGACCACCCTGGCCCGGTTTATCTTCGGCCTGGGCATCCGTCATGTGGGCGAAGCCACGGCCAAAGATCTGGCTCGGCACTTCGGTTCCATCGACCGCATCATGGAAGCCTCGTCGGAGGCGTTGCTCGAAGTGGCCGATATCGGCCCCATCGTGGCCCACAGCATCCGCGGGTTTTTCGATCAGGCGCACCACCGGGAGATCGTGGAGCAGTTGCGTGCGGCGGGTGTGCAGTGGAGCGAGGGGCAGGGCGTGCATGGCGACGCACCGCGTCCCCTGCTGGGCCAGACCTTGGTGCTCACCGGCACGCTCGCGACGCTCAGCCGCGACGAGGCCCGCGAGCTGATCGAGGCTGCCGGCGGCAAGGTGGCCGGATCGGTATCCCGAAAGACCCACTATGTGGTGGCCGGTGACGAAGCGGGCAGCAAGCTGGACAAGGCGCGCGAACTGGGTGTGCCGGTGGTGGATGAAAACGGACTTCGTGCCTTGTTGGCCGGGGCATCCTAAAGGGTGGCATGACATGACCATACGAGAAATTCTTCGAATGGGTGACCCGCGCTTGCGGCGTGTGGCCGAACCGGTTCAAGCCTTGGACACGCTTGAGTTGCACGGGCTGCTGCTGGACATGCGAGAGACCATGATCGCGGCCAACGGTGCCGGTCTGGCCGCGCCGCAGATAGGGGTCAATCTTCAGGTGGTGATCTTTGGAACCGGGCAGGTCAGCCCTCGGTATCCGGATGAGCCGCCCATTGAGCCGACGGTGCTGATCAATCCGCTCATCGAGCCCGTGAGCGCCGAGGAGAACCTGGGTTGGGAAGGTTGTCTGTCGGTGCCCGGCCTTCGCGGGCAGGTACCGCGCTGGAGCCGTATCCGCTATCGGGGAGTGGATGAGTGGGGCCAGGCGATTGATCGAACCGTCGGCGGCTTCCATGCTCGTGTGGTTCAACATGAGTGTGACCACCTGCTGGGGATTCTGTATCCGCAACGCATGCGGGACTTCAGCCAGTTCGGCTATACCGATATCCTGTTCCCAGAACTCGCCGGTGCGAAGAGCGATGATGACTGAACCGTGGTGCGGTCATCCGCTGAACCCCACGATGCGTTAAGGATCGAAAGCTTGGGCGTGCACGCGGTTGATCGCCCTGCTGCTGATCCACCCGGCATGGGCCTGCCGGGGTTTTTGTGCAACGCGGCCACGCCCGATTGAACATGTTCAGGTTGAAACGTCCTCTCTGCTCGCTTGCCGCCGTGCTCGGCCTCATGGCTGGCATGGCCCACGCCCAGTCGTGGCCTTCAGCGGGGGGTGCGGTTGGGGCCGGCCCGACCGGATCCGGCGCCACCAGCCTGGCGGCGGGCTCATCGCCGGTGGCATTGCTGGGCAGCACGGGGAGTTGGGCTGAGCGCGTGGGGCGCGTGGCAGCGATCACAGGCGCCGCGCAGCTTTGGGACGCCGAGGAGCGTCAATGGATGCCGCTGTTGGTGAACCGGATGGTCACGGCAGGTGACCGCATCCGCAGTGAGCCGCATGCCCGGGTAGACGTACAGATCGGAACGCTTGGGTTGTGGATCGGGCCGCAAAGCGATGTGGAGTTTGCACGGTTGGACGCCCAAGGGGCACAGGTGCGCCTGAATCAGGGGCATCTGGTGGCTCGGGTGCAAACGGCCGAGTGGGCACGGGACCTCCAACTCGCCACGGGCGAACTGGTGGCGCACCCGCTCGCGCCAGGCTTGTACCGCTTGGACCGCGACATGGTCTCGGGTGGGCGTTCGGCCGCTGCGGCCTTGCGAGGCCTGCTGAGCCTGCAGGCTGTGGATGCCCGCTTGCAGGTGGCCGCCGGCCAGCGCATCGAAGTGATGGGGGCTGAGGCTGGAGGCGGCTTGCGCAGCACCGTCATGCTCCATGATGCTTACGCGGGGTGGGTGAGTGCGCGCGATCAGGCGGCCGAGGCCCCGACGTCGGCCGCTGCCGCGCCCTGGCGTGAAGTCACGGGTTTGGACACGCTGGAGCGCTACGGTCGATGGGAAAGCCATCCCGAGGTCGGTTGGATCTGGTACCCGGTCACGGTACGTCCCGGTTGGGAGCCGTTCCGCGATGGCCGGTGGGTTTGGGTTCGGCCCTGGGGGTGGACCTGGGTGGACGACGCCCCCTGGGGCTTCGCGCCCGCCCACTACGGCCGCTGGATCCAATGGAACAGCCGCTGGGTGTGGTCTCCGGGGCACGGTCACAGCCGCCCGCCTCCATCCGCTGCCCCCCCTGTCGGCACGGCCCCGGGTGCCAGGCCGCGCGATGATGGCCCCCTGGGTGAGTGGCGAGCCGACCACGAGACGCGCAGCGTTCGCACGCCACGCATAGAGGGATCGAGCACCGGCGTGGGTCGGCTCTCGGCGCCACCCCTGGGCGCCGTGCCGAGCCCCTCCGGCGTGTCGCCGATGCCAGGCGCGGCCGAGGATCGACCGGCCCGCCCCGACCGCCGCCACGGCCTGGATCGGCCGTCGACTGACTCCCGGAGCGAGCCCACCCGCACAGTCAAGCCGACCGAATCCAGGCCCCAGGAGCGGGAACGCAGCGAGAAGCGGGATCCATCGGATCGACAGCGCCAGATCGCTCAGTGAGTGGGCCTGAGTGGGCCTGAGTGCGCCTGAGTGGGCCCTTGGATCGAACGGCCCTTCCACCCCTGGGTGCCCCGGGGGATCGGTTGCTCAGCGCGCTGGCGCTGTCCTGGGCAGCAAGCGCACAAGGATGGGCCAGACGTTGTCGAGCATGATGGGATGCGCCGCCTCCTTAGGGTGGATGCGGTCCGTTTGAAAGAGCTCATCCGCGCGGGGGCTGTCGGCGACGCCCTTGAGCAGGAACGGCACGAGCGCGGCCTTGGTGGCTTGCGTCACCTCGACAAAAACCCCCGCAAAGGACTCCGTGTACGCCTTACCGTAGTTTGGAGGCACCTGCATGCCCACCAGCAGCACGTGGGCACCCGTTGCCTGAGCCGCACGGGTCATGGCGGTGAGGTTCTCGCGCGTACTGGTGATTGGCAAGCCGCGCAGGGCATCGTTGGCGCCCAATTCGATGATCACGTGCGTGGGCTTGTGTTGTTGCAACAGGGCGTTCAGGCGAGACCGACCACCGGCCGTGGTGTCGCCGCTGATGCTCGCATTGACCACCTGCACGCCGCGCCGCTCCTGGTCCATTCGTTGCTGCAGCAACGCCACCCATCCGCTGCCACGCGCGATGCCGTACTCGGCGGACAGGCTGTCGCCCACCACCAGGATCACCGCACCTGAGGCGGCAAGCCCCGACCCCGACCATCCTGCGAGGATCAGGCTACAGTGACGCATCCAAGTGCGGCGGCTGAACGATTCGGCTGCAATCAAACGGCCAGACATGACAGATGCCCTGATGGTGGTGGAGCGCGTGTGCAAACGCGTGCGGGATGCCGACGGTGAACTCACCATTCTCGATGATGTGGGCTTCGTGCTGCTTCCCAAGCAAACCGTGGCCATCGTGGGGGCATCCGGCTCGGGCAAGAGCACGCTGTTGACGATTCTTGCGGGGTTGGATACGCCCAGCAGCGGTCGTGTGCTGTTCGAAGGTCAGAGCCTGTTCGACCTTGACGAGGACCAGCGTGCCGATGTTCGCGCTCGCCGCATGGGCTTCGTGTTTCAGAGCTTCCAGTTGTTGGGGCACTTGAGTGCGCTGGAAAACGTCATGCTGCCCTTGGAGCTGATGGGGCACCCCAAACCGCGCGTGCAGGCCCTGGAGATGCTCGACCGGGTGGGCTTGTCCAGCCGGGTGGGGCACTACCCCAAGGTGCTGTCAGGCGGCGAGCAGCAGCGTGTGGCCCTGGCCCGCGCCTTCGTGGTCCGTCCGGCGCTGCTGCTGGCCGATGAGCCCACCGGCAGCCTGGACCACGCCACGGGTGAACGCATCATGGAGCTGATTTTTCGCATGAACCGCGATGAGGGCACGACCCTCGTGATGGTCACGCACGACCCGGCCATTGCAGCGCGGTGCGACCGCCGCCTGGTGATCGATGCCGGAAGGCTTACTGAGAAAACTTGAAGTCCGTTTTGGCCTTGTCCCGTAGGCCCTGCTGGTAGGACTGCAGCTTGTTCTGCACCATCTGCTGGGCGATCCGGTCTCGAACCTCTTCCAGCGCCGGGAACTGAGCCTCGCGGGTGTCTTCCAGCCGGATGAGGTGCCATCCAAACTGCGAACGCACCGGTTCACTGGTCTCGCCCTTCTTGAGCTTGGCCATGGCCTGGCCGAACTCAGGAACATAGGACTCCGGGCGGGCATAGTCCAGATCGCCGCCGCGCTGAGCGGAGCCTGGGTCTTTGGAGTGTTTCTTGGCCAAATCGTCGAAGCTGGCACCGCCCTTGAGCTGCGCCGCCAAGGATTTGGCCTCATCCTCCTTTTCCACCAGGATGTGGCGGGCGCGGTACTCGGTGCCCTGGGCCTGAGCCTTGAACTTGTCGTACTCAGCCTTGATCTCGGCATCCGTGGGCGAATTCTTTCGCTGCCAGTCGGCGAACAGTTCGCGGATCAGCAGGGTCTGCCTCAGCAGTTCCATCTGGGCGCGATAGTCGGGCGTGGCCGCTATCCCGCGGCGCTCCGCCTCCTGCGCGAAGATTTCGCGGAGCACGACTTCTTCTCGCACGCGGGCTTCCAGTTCAGGGGTGACCGGCTGACCGCTTCGACTGGCCTGTTGCATGAGGGTGTCCATGCGCGACTTGGGCACAGGCTTGCCGTTGACCATGGCCACGTTCTGGGCCACGGCCAGAATCGGAAAGGCGGCTGCAGCCGCCAACATCAGGAGCTTCTTGTTCATGGGGGGAGGGGGGAGGATCGGTCGTGAGGGCTTCGGGCCTGTATGGCCAGGGCATGAATGCCCGAGTGGATCAGGCCCTGCAAAGCATCATACACAAGGCGGTGTCGTGCCACCCGGCTCATTCCCTCAAAGCGTTCGCTGAGGATTCTCACCGTGTAATGTCCTCCTTCGCGAGCACCCGCGTGGCCTGCATGCAGATGGCTGTCATCCACCACTTCGAGTTCAATCGGCTGTAGGGCTGCCTGAAGCGCCTGGGCGATGGCCTCGCGCCCGGCTCGCGGCCCCGGTGTGGGTGCAGGAATCATGAAGAGGCCTCCGACTCATCCACGAGATGGCGAGACACCCAGATGGCCTGAGCCACTGAAAATGCCAGGAGCAGCCCCATGCCGCCGAAGAGCTTGAAATTGACCCAGGTGGCGGTTTCAAACCGGTGGGCCACCCACAGATTCAATCCCCCCATCGCGCCGAAGAAGACCGCCCAGGCCCAATTCAGTCGCCCCCAGACGGCATCGGGCAGTTTCATCTGGGCGCCCAGTAGGCTGCGCAGCAGGTTGCGCTTGCAGATCAACTGGCCTACGGCCAAAGCCCCTCCCATGGCCCAGTACAGGACGGTGGGCTTCCACTTGATGAAGGTCTCGCTGTGAAACCACACGGTGGCCGCTCCCAGCACCACCACCAGCGTCAAGCTGACCCACAGGATCGGGTCCACCTTGCGGCCACGCGCCATCAGCAAGGCCACCTGACCACCCGTGGCCACCATCACCACGAGCGTGGCCAAGAGCACAGGGGCCACGTCCGGCGTGACCACGCCGCCACTGACCACAAAGCCAAGGTGCTCCGATGCCCAGGCCGCGGCCAGATCGGGGTGGCCTTCGGACCATTTGAAGGCCACGAAGAACAGGATGACCGGCAAGAAGTCGAACAGCAACTTCACGGCTGATCTCCCGCTTCGGGCTCCAATGGCTTGCGATGGGCTCCACCGGCGCCGGCCTGGTCTGCTGCACTCGCGGCGGATGTGAACGACAGAGAAGCCGAATTGATGCAATAACGCAAGCCGGTGGGCTGCGGACCGTCCTCAAACACATGTCCCAAATGCGCACCACACCGGCGGCACCGAACCTCTACCCGAACCATCCCGTGGCTGTGGTCGGGCAAGGCTTCGATGACCTCGTCGCTCACCGGCTCCCAATAGCTGGGCCATCCACAACCGGCATCGAACTTGGTTTTCGACAGGAACAGGCGTGTCCCGCAGCACACGCAGTCATAGTGACCACCTTCCCAGTGGTCCCAGAAGCGGCCGGAGAAGGCGCGCTCGGTGGCCGCTTGGCGGGTGACGCGGTACTCGATCTCACCCAATTCATCGCGCCATTGGGCGTCGGGCTTGCGTACCGGATAGCGGGGGTCGTCGGTGGAATGGGGCATGGGCGTGCTGGGCGGTCAGGAGGTTTCCAACGCGGTGGGGTGGCTGCCAGGGAACTCAAGCGCAGCGCGGCACTCTGACGGTGGTGGGACGAAGTGTAGGGACGAGCGGCGCAAAGCCCCGATACCGCCGGGGGTCTTGGCCGGATTTCGGGGTATGCCCTGAGTCGGACGGCCCCCGTGTTCCGGTACCTTTCGGCCCCACAACTTCACCGTTCCCGCAGTTTGCATGAAGGAGAACCCTGAGATGACCCGATTCACTCGCACGATTTTGGCCGCGTCGATGGCCGCCGGTATGGCTTTGGGTGCCGGCGTGGCCCATGCCCAAAAGGGAGAGACCGTCAAGATCGCATGGATCGATGCGCTGACCGGGCTGACCGCTGCCACGGGCAAGAACCAACTCCAGGGCTTCCAGTTCCTGGCCGAGCAATTCAGCAAGGGCAATCCTGCTGGGGTCAAGTTCGAGATCCTGCCCTTTGACAACAAGCTCAGCCCGCAGGAGACCGTCAGCGTGTTGCAGGCCGCCATCGACCGGGGTGTGCGCTACGTTGCGCAAGGCACCGGCACCGGTCCGGCCACGGCCATCATCGACTTCCTGGCACGCTACAACGAGCGCAATCCCGGCAAGGAGGTGTTGTTCCTGAACTACGCGGCGGTCGACCCCGCGCTGACCAATGAGAAGTGCAATTTCTGGCACTTCCGACTGGACGCCGACACCTCCATGAAGATGGAAGCGCTGACCACCTTCATGAAAGACCAGAAGGACATCAAGAAGGTCTACCTGATCAACCAGAACTACGCGCACGGCCATCAGGTGGTGAAGTACGCGAAGGAGAACCTGGCCCGCAAGCGTCCGGATGTGCAGATCGTGGGTGAAGACCTCACGCCGTTGGCCCAGACCCGTGACTTCGCCCCCTACATCGCCAAGATCAAGGCCTCGGGCGCCGACACCATCGTGACCGGCAACTGGTCCTCAGACCTCACGCTGCTGGTCAAGGCCGCCAACGATGCAGGCCTGGAAGCCAAGTTCTACACCTACTACGCAGGGGTCAGCGGCACGCCCACGGCTCTGGGGCCCAAGGCTGAAGGTCGCGTCTACCAGGTGGGCGTGATGGCTTACGAGTCTCCTGAGGCTCGCAAGATCATGGATGCCTACAAGGCCAAGTTCAATGATGACTTCTACACCGCGCAGATATTCAGCGCTTATCAACTGCTGACGGCGGCCATGGCCAAGGCCAAGAGCACCGACCCGCTGAAGGTGGCCTTCGCCCTGGAAGGGTTGGAGGCCAAAGGTCTGGCCGGCGAAATCCAGATGCGCAAGACGGACCATCAACTCCAGCAGCATGTGTTCATCGCCCGCTGGGAGAAGGCCGGTGCCAAGCCCAACGACTACAGCGTGGAAAACACGGGCTACAACTTCCGCACCATCAGAACCTATGAGCCTTATGTGGCCAGCACGTAATCCGCTTGAAGTGACCTGCGGGCCCTACAGGCGAAAGTCTGCAGGGCCCTTTTCATGAATGTCCCACGGGCGCCCCCCAGGATTTCGCGGCAAGTGGACCAAGTCTTCATCAACATTCTCAACGGCATCAGCGCTGGCTTGCTGCTGTTCATGCTCAGCTCGGGCCTGACGCTCATCTTCAGCATGATGGGCGTGCTCAACTTCGCGCACACCAGTTTCTACATGGTGGGCGCGTATTTGGCCTACTCGATGTCGCAGGCGGTTGGTTTTTGGCCGGCCTTCCTGGTGGCGCCGCTGTTGGTGGGTGTCATGGGTGCCTTATTCGAGCGCTACGCCCTTCGCAAGGTCCACAAGTTCGGGCATGTGCCGGAACTGCTGGTGACCTTCGGCTTGTCCTATGTGGTGCTCGAGGTGGTCAAGTTGGTGTGGGGGCTATCCAATGTGCCCTTCTCGCCACCGGAGATCCTTCAGGGTTCGGCCTTCACCGTGATGCAGTCCAGCGAAACCGGGCTCGGTTTCATGCTGGGCGCGGCCCCCAAGGAGCTGTGTACGGGCACCGACGCGGTGACGATGGCCTGTTCCACTTTTCCGGCCGCTCGCTTCTTCATCATGGCCGTGGCAGTGATCATGCTGGTGTTCCTGTGGCTGCTGTTGACCCGCACCCGCATCGGTCTGGTGATCCAGGCCGCGCTCACCCATCCCGAGATGGTGGAGGCCTTGGGCCACAACGTACCGCGGGTCCTCATGCTGGTGTTTGGCAGCGGTTGTGCCCTGGCGGGCTTGGCCGGTGTGATCGGCGGCATGACCTTCATCACCGAGCCCTCCATGGCAGCCATCGTCGGCTCCATCGTGTTCGTGGTGGTGGTGGTCGGCGGGATGGGCTCGCTGGCTGGGGCTTTTGTGGGCTCGCTGGTCATTGGTCTGCTGCAGACCCTGCCACTGACGGTGGACAAGTCGCTGGCCGATGCGGCCCGGTCTGTCGGTTGGGCGGTGACGCCCCAAACCTTCGGCTATCCCTTCCTCAAGATCACCTTGGCACAGGCTGCGCCGATCTTGCCCTACCTGCTGCTCGTGCTGATTCTCATCTTCAGGCCCAAGGGCCTGCTGGGTACCCGTGAAGACTGACCGCGGGGCCCACACGTCATGACCATCGATATTTCCCGTCCTGCCTACCACTTCAAACCCTTGAATGTGGGTCGCTGGGTGGTCTGGGGCCTGTTCGCCCTGGTGCTGATCCTGGCCCCCAAGTGGTGGACCAGTGGTTTTGCGCTCACCATGCTGTCCCAGATGGGTATCGCCATCATCGCCTGCCTGGCCTACAACATGATTCTTGGCCAGGGTGGCATGCTCAGCTTCGGCCACGCCGTCTACAGTGGCCTGGGGTCGTTTCTGGCCATCCACACGCTGAACCTGGTGTCTGCGGGCAAACTCGCCATTCCGGTGAGCCTGGTGCCCCTGGTGGGTGGTTTGGCTGGACTGTTTTTCGCCTGCGTTCTCGGTTATGTGACCACCAAGAAGTCCGGGACCACCTTTGCCATGATCACCTTGGGCGTGGGTGAACTCGTGTGGTCGATGTCGCTGATGCTGCCCGAATTCTTTGGTGGCGAAGGCGGCATCTCCGGCAATCGGGTCGTCGGTGAGCCCTTTCTGGGCATCACATTTGGGCCACAGATCGAGGTCTACTATCTGATCGCGGTCTATTGCTTCATCACCACCGCGGCCATGTTCGCCTTCACGCGCACCCCGCTGGGGCGGATGCTGAATGCGGTGCGCGACAACCCTGAGCGCGTGGAGTTTGTGGGCTACAACACGCAGATCGTGCGCTTCTTGGCCTTCATGGCCTCGGGCTTCTTTGCCGGTATTGCCGGCGGCTTGGCCGCCATCAACTTCGAGTTGGTCACGGGGGAAGTGGTGGGGGCCCATCGCTCTGGCGCCTACTTGCTCTTTGTGTTCCTGGGCGGCGCCACCTTCTTCTTCGGGCCCATCATCGGTGCCATCCTCTTGGTGATTGCCCTGGTTCTGCTGTCCGAGCTCACCAAGGCGTGGCTGTTGTATCTGGGTTTGGTGTTTCTGTTCATGGTGATGTATGCGCCTGGTGGCTTCGCCAGCCTCATCATGATGAACCTGCGGGTGGCGGCTTTTGGCAAGTTGCGCCGGCTGTGGACCTCGTACCTGGCCTTGGCCGGCACGGGCTTGACGGTTCTGGCCGGGGGCGCGGCCATGGTTGAAATGACCTATCACCTTCAGATGAATGCGGCCATGGGACCTGAGGTGCGCTTCCTGGGGGCTACGCTGGACGCCACGGGGCTGGATGCCTGGTTCGGCGCTGCCTTCACCATGGTGTTGGGTATCTTGTTGTTTGAGTTCGCTCGGCGCGCCTTCAAGCAGCAGTGGGACCAGACGCAGGAAGAAATCGAAAAGGAAATCAAGCGTCGGGAGTCGCTATGAGCAGCCATCCGAACGCGAACGCCACGGCGCTGGCCGTTGAACTGGTGGATGTGCGCAAGAGCTTTGGCAAGACCGAGATCATCCGGGGTGCCAGTTTGAGCGTGGCCCAGGGTGAGCGCGTGGCCATCATCGGCCCCAATGGTGCGGGCAAGAGCACGCTGTTCAACCTGATCAGCGGACGTTTTGCGCCCACCAGCGGCGAGATCCGCCTGATGGGCCAGCGCATCGACGGCCGCAAGCCTTTCGATATCAATCGGCGCGGTCTGGCCCGTAGCTTTCAGGTCAGCAATCTGTTCACCCGCTTGACGGCGTTTGAAAACATTCGCTGCGCCGTCTTGTGGAGCCTGGGCCATCGCTATGCCTTCTGGCGCTTCCTGGCCGATCTGGACGATGTCACCGAACGGGTCGATGACGTGCTGGAGATGATCAAGCTGGACAAGAAAAAAGACCATCTGGCGATGAATCTGACCTACGCGGAGCAGCGAGCGCTGGAAGTGGGGGTCACGATTGCAGGTGGTTCGCCGGTGATCCTGCTGGACGAGCCCACGGCGGGCATGAGCAAGAGCGAGACCATGCGCTTTGTCCGCCTGATCCGTGATGTCACCGAGGGCAAGACCTTGCTCACCGTCGAGCACGACATGGGTGTGGTCTTTGGATTGGCCGACAAGATCGCCGTACTGGTCTACGGCGAAGTGATTGCCTTTGATACACCCGAGCGCGTCAGAGCCGATGCCCGGGTGCAGGAGGCTTACCTCGGTTCGGTTCTGGCCGAGCAACAGGCCGCTACCGCCGGCGCCTGAAACCCGATTGCGCAGCGCACATGCTCCATGTTTCCAACCTCCACGCCTTCTATGGCAAGAGCCACGTCCTGCACGGCGTGAACTTCAGCGTCCAGCCCGGCGAGATCGTCGGCTTGCTGGGCCGCAACGGGTCGGGTCGCTCGACCACCGTCAAGGCCGTGATGGGACTGGTGGACGCCAGCGGATCGGTGCAGTGGAGGGGCCAGGAGCTCATTGGTGACAAGGCCTTTGAGATCGCGCACCGCGGAATCGGCTACGTGCCGGAGAACCGGGACATCTTCCCCAAGCTCACGGTACACCAGAACCTGATGCTGGGCTGCAAGGCCGCCAAGCCGGACCCGAAGGCGCGCTGGCAGTTCGACGACATGTACGCGCTTTTTCCTCGTCTGAAGGAGCGACAGCATACCGAGGCAGGGGTGCTGTCCGGTGGTGAGCAACAGATGTTGACGCTGTGCCGCACGCTGATGGGCGACCCCGACCTCATCATGATCGACGAGCCCACCGAGGGACTGGCGCCCAAGATCGTGGAGCTGGTGGCGGAGTACCTTCGGGAACTCAAGCGGCGTGGCGTATCGGTCTTGCTGGTCGAGCAAAAGCTCACGATCGCCCTGGAAGTGTCTGAGCGCTGCCTCGTCATGGGACATGGCCAGATCGTGTTTGAAGGGACCCCGGCCGCATTGCGGGAAAACCGATACATCCGCAAGGAATGGCTCGAGGTTTGAGCCCTCTAGAATAGAACGAGCGTGCGATTTTTTGACGCGCACCTCGACCACCACTTCCAGCACCTACCCCACAAGGAGACCCGCCCCATGAGCGCAAGCTACGAGGTGCGCGGCGCCGTTGCCGTCATCACCCTGAACAACCCGCCGGTCAACGGGCTGGGCCTGGCCACCCGACAAGCCATCGCCGCGGGCATTGAGCAGGCAGTTGCCGACGCGGCGGTCACGGCGATCGTGATCACGGGCGCGGGCAAAGCGTTCTCGGGCGGGGCCGACATCCGTGAATTTGGCTCGCCCAAGGCCTTGCAGGAGCCCAATCTGCTGAGCCTGATTCGCTTGTGCGAAAGCACGCCCAAGCCGGTGGTGGCGGCCATCCATACGGTCTGCATGGGCGGCGGCCTGGAGCTGGCGCTGGGGTGCCATTACCGCGTGGCGTCACCCGGTGCACAGATCGCGCTGCCCGAGGTGAAGCTCGGCCTGGTGCCGGGCGCCGGTGGAACCCAGAGACTGCCGCGCGTATTGGGGGTGGAAACCGCGCTCAACATGATCGTCAAAGGCGCTGGCGTTGCTGCCTGGTCAGAAGCTGTTGGACCGGGTGATCGAAGGTGATTTGCTGGAGGGTGCTTGCGCCTTCGCCTTGGAAGTGGCCCCTGTGCGGCCGCTGCCGCTGGTGCGCCATCTCAAAGCGTCTCACCCTCAAGGCGATGCCTTCTTCGCCTTCGCGCGCAACACGGTTCGCGCGGTAGCCAAGCACTTCCCGGCGCCCGAAAAGTGCGTCGACTGCGTGGAAGCGGCCACCAAGAAGGGCATCGAGGAAGGCCTGTTGGTGGAGCGCAGCCACTTCCTGGCGCTGATGATGACGCCCGAATCCAAGGCGTTGCGCCATGCCTTCTTCGGAGAGCGCGCTGCCAGCAAGATCCCGGATGTGCCCGACGACACCCCGCTGCGCGCCATCACCACGGTGGGCGTGATCGGCGCGGGCACCATGGGAGGGGGCATCTCGATGAACTTCCTCAACGCCGGCATTCCGGTGACCATCCTGGAAACCCAGCAGCAAGCCCTGGACCGAGGCGTGGCCACCATCCGCAAGAACTACGAGTCGCAAGTCAAGAAGGGCAAACTCAAACCCGAGAAGTACGAAGAGCGCATGGCTCTGCTCAAGACCACGCTGAGCTACGACGACCTCAAGGGCTGCGACCTCATCATTGAGGCGGTGTTTGAGGAAATCGGCGTCAAGCAGCAGGTCTTCGCCAGGCTCGATGCGGTGGCCAAGCCCGGCGCCATCCTGGCTTCCAACACCTCCACGCTGGATGTCGACAAGATCGCATCGTTCACCAAGCGCCCTCAGGATGTGGTGGGCATGCACTTCTTCAGTCCCGCCAATGTGATGAAGCTGCTGGAGGTGGTGCGTGGCCGCGAGACCGCTAAGGATGTGTTGGCCACGGTCATGAAGGTGGCCAAGACCATCAAGAAGACTGCCGTGGTCTCGGGGGTGTGCGACGGCTTCATTGGCAACCGAATGATCGAGCAGTACAGCCGTCAAGCCGGCTTCCTCCTGGAAGAGGGCTGTACGCCGGCTCAGGTTGACAAGGCCGTGGAGAAGTTTGGTTTTGCGATGGGGCCGTTCCGCATGGGCGACCTGGCCGGCAACGACATCGGCTGGGCTATCCGCAAGCGTCGGTATTTGGAAAAGCCCCACATGCGCTACAGCAAGACGGCCGATCTGCTGTGTGAAAAAGGCCGCTACGGCCAGAAGACCGGCGCCGGCTGGTACGACTACGCACCAGGCCAGCGCGATGCCATGCCATCGGCCGAGGTGGTGAAGATGATCGAAGACCACCGGCGCGAATTGGGTATTGAACCGCGGAAGATTTCGGATGAGGAGATCGTCCAACGCCTGGTGTACGCATTGGTGAACGAAGCGGCCAAGATCTTGGAAGAGGGCATCGCCAACAAGGCCAGCGATGTCGACATGGTGTACCTCACCGGCTATGGGTTCCCTCTGTGGCGCGGCGGTCCCTTGTGCTATGCGGACACGCAAGGCTTGTTCAATGTGGTGCAGGCCATGAAGCGCTTCGCGCGCAACCCGCATGACGACGCCGAGTTCTGGCGGCCCGCGCCGCTGCTGGCTCGGCTGGCCGCCGAAGGCAAAACCTTCAGCTGATGCGACGCTGCAGGCAAGACTGACAGCCGTCTACACCGAACACCAGGACTCCCCCGATGAGCAACGCACTGATCGTTTCCACCGCCCGCACACCACTGGCCAAGAGCTGGAAGGGCGCCTTCAACATGACCCACGGTGCCACCCTGGGCGGCCATGCGGTGCAGCACGCGCTTGCGCGGGCGGGTATTGAATGGGATGCCGTCGAAGACGTGATCATGGGCTGTGCCAACCCAGAAGGCGCCACCGGCGCCAACATCGCGCGCCAGATTGCCCTGATGGCGGGGGGGCCGGTGACGGTCTCGGGCATGACGGTCAACCGCTTCTGTTCCTCTGGCCTTCAGACCATTGCCCTGGCTGCCCAGCGCATCATCGCCGGTGAGGGTGATGTGTATCTGGCCGGCGGCGTGGAAAGCATCTCCTGCGTGCAGCAGGAAATGAACCAGCACATGCTGCGCGACCCTTCCTTGCACGCCAAGAAACCCGAGATCTACTGGAACATGCTGCAGACCGCCGAGCAAGTGGCCAAGCGCTATGGCATAGGCCGCGATGCCATGGACGAGTACGGTGCAGCCAGCCAGCAAAAGGCCTGTGCCGCACAGGTGGCCGGCAAGTTCGACGACGAGATTGCGCCCATCACCGTCACCGCTGGCGTGGCCGATCCGGTGCGCGGCATGACGTCCAAGCAAGTGACGGTCAGCAAGGATGAAGGCACCCGCGAAGGCACGACCAAGGAAGGCATCAGCGGCATTCGCCCTGCCATTCCCGGCGGCGTGATTTCAGCGGGCAACGCCAGTCAGTTCAGCGATGGCGCGGGTGCCTGCACCGTGGTCAGCGAGGCCTTCGCTCAGCGCCATCACCTCCAACCCCTGGGTCGTTTCCTGGGCTTTGCGGTGGCCGGCTGTGAGCCCGATGAAATGGGCATCGGGCCGGTGTTTGCTGTGCCCAAGGTGCTCAAGCGCCTGGGCCTGTCGATCAAGGATATCGATCTCTGGGAGTTGAATGAGGCCTTCGCCGTGCAGGTGCTGTATTGCCGCGACAAGCTCGGCATTCCTGCCGACCGCTTGAATGTGAACGGGGGGGCGATTGCGCTGGGTCATCCTTATGGCGTCTCCGGCCAGCGGCTGACCGGACATGCCCTCATCGAAGGCAAGCGCCGCGGTGCCAAGCGGGTATGCGTGACCATGTGCATCGGTGGTGGCATGGGCGCAGCCGGTGTATTCGAGGTTCTTTGAGCCCAGCACCCATGACCGGTCTGCCTCACGCAGCGCCTGGCCTGAATGCCCGTGAGGCGTCCTGAGATGCGCCAAATTCTGGACTTCCTCCTGTACGACTGGTTGCAGGTCGAACAGCTCGCCCAGCGCGAACGCTTTGCCGACCATGGCCGTGAGACGTTCGGCCAGGTGCTGGACACCTGCGAACGCATCGCCCGCGAAAAGTTCGAGCCCTACAACCGGCTGGTCGACCTTGAAGAGCCGCGATTCGACGGGGAGAAGGTGATCCTGCCGCAGGCCACCAAAGCGGCCTGGGACGCCTATGCCGCCAGTGGCATGCTCAGCGCCGCTCAGGACTACGCCATCGGCGGCATGCAGCTGCCCTACACGGTGGAGTCCGCTGCCAATGCCTTTTTTGCCAAGGCCTCGGTGAGCATCGGTGCGGGCATGCTCAGCGTGGGCAATGCCAATCTCCTGATGGCCCACGGCACTCCGCTACAGCGGCAGGTGTTTGCGCACAATGAGTTCAGCGGCCGCTTTTCCGGCACCATGTGCTTGAGCGAGCCGCAGGCCGGCTCCAGCCTGTCGGATGTGGCCACTCGCGCCACGCCCGACGGGCCCGACTTCGAGTCGGACCCCCTGGGCCCGCGTTATCGACTTCGCGGAAACAAGATGTGGATCAGTGCCGGTGAACACGAGCTCACGGAAAACATCATCCACCTCGTGCTGGCCAAGATTCCAGGCGCGGATGGTCAGACCGTCCCCGGGGTCAAGGGCATTTCGCTGTTCATCGTGCCCAAGCAGCTCGTGGACGAGCACGGGCAACTCACGGCCGAGCGCAACGATGTGTCCCTGGCGGGCTTGAACCACAAGTGTGGCTGGCGCGGCACCACCAACACGCTGCTCAACTTCGGCGAGGGCCGTTTTCCGGTTCGCGCCGGGCAGGGCGGCGGTGGCCTCGATGGCAAGGGGGCTGGCGCGATCGGTTACCGAGTCGGTGCCCCGGGACAGGGCCTTCACTGCATGTTCCACATGATGAACGAGGCCCGGATCGGTGTGGGCATGGCCGCTGCCATGTTGGGCATGGCGGGCTACGAAGCTTCACTGGCCTATGCCCGCCAGCGCCCACAGGGTCGCCCGATCGGGCCGGCGGGTAAGGACGCTGGACAACCGCAAGTGCCGATCCTGGAGCATGCGGATGTCAAGCGCATGCTGCTGGCACAAAAGGCCTATTGCGAAGGTGCTTTGGCCTTGGAGTTGTACTGTGCCCGCTTGGTGGACGAATGGCACACGGGCACGGAAGGCTCTCGCGAGCAGGCGCGTCTGCTGCTCGAGGTGCTCACCCCCATCGCCAAGAGTTGGCCCAGCGAGTGGTGCCTGGAGGCCAACAGTCTGGCCATACAGGTGCACGGTGGCTACGGCTACACGCGGGATTTCCCTGTGGAACAGTACTGGCGAGACAACCGCCTGAACATGATCCACGAAGGCACGCATGGCATACAGGCCCTGGACCTGTTGGGCCGCAAGGTGGTGATGGAAGGTGGCGCGGGGCTCAAACTCCTGGCCGGCCGAGTCCGTCAAACCATCGAGCGTGCCCGAGGTCACACTTCACTGGCGGTGCACGCCGATCCATTGGCGCGCGCGCTTGAGCAGTTGGAAGCCGCTACCGAGGCGGCCTGGGCCACCGGGGTACCGGAGGAAGCGCTGGCCAATGCCACGCCCTACCTGCAGGGGTTCGGGCATGTGGTCCTTGCCTGGTTGTGGCTGGACATCGCCTTGCTTGCGCAGGCGGGTACGGCACAGCACCAGGGCCTGCGAGCGGCGCAGCGCTACTTTTTTGATTACGAGTTGCCCAAGATCGGCCCGTGGTTGCAAGTCGTGGCAGCACGCCATGATGTGTGTCGCACCATGCGGGACGAATGGTTCTGAGAGATGGGCAAACCGGTTTGCAGCCCACATTCGACAAGACCCCGAGCACCATCCAGATTCCGAAAGGCACGCCTCCATGAGCACACCGATCACGCAACTGTTCGACCTGACCGGTCAGGTGGCCCTGGTCACGGGTGGTTCGCGGGGCCTGGGCCTGCAGATGGCCGAGAGCTTGGGCGAGGCCGGTGCCAAGGTGATGCTCACCTCGCGCAAGGCGGCCGATCTGGAAGAGGCGGCCGCTGACCTGGCGGCCAAGGGAATCGATGCGCGCTGGGTGGCCGCGGATGCCAGCGACCCCGAACAGGTGCAACGCGTGGTGGCGGAAACCGTCCAGCGCTTGGGCCCGATCGACATCCTGATCAACAATGCCGGCGCCACCTGGGGCGCACCGGCCGAGGACTACCCGCTGGAAGCCTGGGACAAGGTGATGAACCTCAATGTGCGCAGCGTGTTCCTGTTTTCGCAGGCCGTGGGAAAGGTCAGCATGATTCCTCGCCGCAAAGGCCGAATCATCAATGTGGCCTCCATTGCGGGTCTGGCGGGCTCCATTCATGTGAAGTTCATCGCCTACGGCACCAGCAAGGGCGCGGTGGTGAATCTCACCCGAACGCTGGCGGCCGAGTGGGGCGGGTTTGGCATCACGGTCAATGCCCTGGCGCCGGGCTTCTTCCCGAGCAAGATGACCAAGGGGACGCTGGAGCACTTCGGCGTGGACAAACTGGCGGCCGCAGCGCCGCTCAAGCGCATTGGGGACGACGACGACCTCAAGGGCGCCACGCTCTTGTTCGCCAGCGCGGCCGGCAAGCACATCACGGGGCAGATATTGGCCATTGATGGCGGCGTGTCCTCGGTCAATGGGGGATGAACAAACGATGACCGCCCCGGTCTCCAGCGAGGCTTCAACCTTGAATTCCCACCCGTCACCGCCTCAGGTTCTGACTCAGGTACCGTTTGCCGACTTCATTGGCTTGAACCTCGTGCGCATGCAAGACGGTGAAGCCGAATTGACCGTGGCGATGAAGCCCGAACTGCTCAACACCTGGCAGGTGGCCCACGGGGGCGTGACGATGACGCTGCTGGACGTCACCATGGCCCATGCCGCGCGCAGCCTGAACATGAAGGGTGCCGACAAGGGGCCAGGCGTGGTGACGGTGGAAATGAAGACCACCTTCATGCGTCCGGGCGAAGGCCACCTCGTCTGTCGAGCGCGCGTGCTCCACCGCAGCAGCACCATGGCCTACACGGAAGGCTCGGTGTACTCGGCCAACGGCCTGCTGTGCGCCCATGCCACGGGCATATTCAAATACCTTCGTGCGTTGCCTGCCTCCACTGGGCTGCGCGTTTTACACCCAAAGGATGGCCAAGCATGACCCTCATGAACACCCAGATCCACCTGGTGTCGCGCCCCCAAGGCGAGCCCAGTGCCGACAACTTTGCCCAGGTCGAGGTGCCGGTCCAGGCCCTGCGAGAGGGGCAGGTGCTGGTCCGTCACCAGTTCCTCAGCCTAGACCCCTACATGCGTGGGCGGATGAACGAGTCCAAGAGCTATGCCGAGCCCCAGCCCTTGAACACGACCATGATTGGAGGCACGGTGGGCGTGGTCGAGCAGTCGATGCACCCGTCCTTTCAGGTTGGAGATTCGGTGGTCGGCATGGGCGGTTGGCAGCGCTATTCGGTGGTCGATGCAAGTCAGACCGGCTTGCTCCGCAAGGTCGACGAGCGCCTGCCGATCTCGGCGTACCTGGGCGCGGTCGGGATGCCCGGAGTGACCGCCTGGTACGGGCTGACGCAGATCATGCAACCTCAGGAGGGCCAGACCATCACGGTGAGTGCGGCCAGTGGGGCCGTGGGTGGCGCCGTGGGGCAGCTGGCGAAGGTGCGGGGCTGCCGCGTGGTGGGCCTGGCCGGTGGCCCCGACAAGTGCGCCTATGTGAAGGAGGAACTGGGCTTTGACGAGTGCATCGACTACAAGGCCTGCCCCGATCTGAAATCCCTGCTGGTGGCACTGAAGTCCGCCTGTCCCAAGGGCATTGATGCCCACTTTGAAAATGTGGGTGGTCAGATCCTGGACGCGGTGATGTTGCGCGCCAACGCGTTCTCCCGCATCGCCGTGTGCGGGATGATCGCCGGCTACAACGGCAACCCACTGCCCATGGCCAACCCCTCGCTCATCTTGGTCAATCGCATGCGCATTGAAGGCTTCATCGTCAGTGAACACATGTCCTTGTGGCCTCAGGCCTTGAAGGAGCTCGGCTCCCTGGTGGGGCAGGGCAAGCTGAAGTACCGGGAGACCATCGCCGAAGGCCTGCAAAGCGCCCCAGAGGCCTTCATCGGTCTTCTCAAGGGCCGCAACTTTGGCAAGCAGTTGGTGCGTATTTCCTGATGCACCTGAACTGGACGTTGGGCCGGCTGCATGAGCTCGGCCCCCTGGATGTCTACGACCTGCTGGCCCTGCGCAGCGCGGTCTTTGTGGTCGAACAGACCTGCGTCTTCCAGGATCCCGACGGCGTCGACCGGCAGGCACATCATCTGCTGGGCCGCGATGAGCGGGGCGACCTGCAAGCGGTGTTGCGCATCGTCGACCCCGGCGTCAAGTACGCCGAACCCTCCATCGGCCGCGTGATCTCCGCGCCGGCCGTTCGTCGCCGCGGTGTCGGACAGGAACTCATGGCGCAGGGCATCGTGCGCTGCCGCGGCCTATGGCCGGGGCAGGGTATCCGCATCAGCGCCCAAGCCCGGCTGGAACGTTTCTACCGGGCATTCGGATTTCGAACCGTCACCGAACCCTATTTGGAGGACGACATCCCCCATGTGGAGATGCTCCTCGAACCGGAACACGCATCATGAAACTTCAAGCTGGCCAAACCGCCGTCATCACCGGCGCCGCCTCGGGCTTCGGGCTCGAATTCAGCCTTCAGGCTGCTCAGCGTGGGTTGAACGTGGTCATGAGCGATGTGCAGGTCGATGCCTTGGAGGCCGCCGCGCAACGGGTACGCGCAACCGGTGTACAGGTGCTGGCGTGTGCAGGCGACATCGCCCAAGCTTGTGTCGTCGAGACGCTAGTGGGCCAGACGCTCGAGCGCTTTGGCGCGCCGCATCTGCTTTTCAACAACGCGGGCGTGGCGCACGGCGGTCTGATCTGGGAGCACACCGAACGCGACTGGGATTGGGTCCTGGGTGTCAACCTGCGCGGCGTGGCCCATGGCGTTCGCCTGTTTACGCCTGAGATGCTCAAGGCCGCTGAGCGAGACGCGGGTTACCAGGGCCACATCATCAACACCGCGTCCATGGCCGGGTTGGTGTGCGCGCCGAATATGGGCGTCTACAACGTCACCAAGCATGCGGTGGTGGCGCTCACCGAAACCCTGCAGCAAGACCTCAGCCTGGTCACCGATCAGGTCCGTGCGTCCGTGCTGTGCCCGTACTTCGTGCCCACGGGCATCAGCCACAGCCATCGCAACCGTCCGTCGGAACTTCGCAGTTCAGCCAAGCCCACGCAGAGTCAGCTGATTGCGCAGGCCATGAGCGAAAAGGCGGTGAGCTCGGGCAAGGTCACCGCCGCCGATGTGGCGCTGGCGACCTACAGGGCCATCGAGGCCGGGCAGTTCTACATCTACAGCCACCCGAATGCCTTGGCGCCCGTGCAGACCCGCATGGAAGATGTGCTCTTGTCACGCAACCCATCCGACCCATTCAAGGACCGGCCGGAAATCGGCCAGCGGCTCCGTGCGGCGTTGCGAGGCGGGGGCGCCGGCTGAGGCCGGGTAGCCCGCCGCGTGCAGGCCTCACGCCACCCTTAACGTCGGCCGGACGTCAGACTCCCCACCCCCCACTCCCTTTTGTTTGGATTCCCGTTTTGAAGAAGATCGTCCTGCAGATCGCCGACGAGTTATCGGTCCATGTGCGCCAGGTGGAAGCCGCTACCGAATTGCTGGATGGCGGCGCCACCGTGCCCTTCATCGCCCGCTATCGAAAGGAAGCCACCGGTGGCCTGGACGACATCCAACTCCGCGAGCTGGAGGGTCGCCTGAGCTATCTGCGCGAGCTCGAAGATCGGCGACTGGCCGTCATCAAGAGCGTGGAGGAGCAGGGTCAACTCACACCCGAGCGGCGAGCTGCCTTCGAAGCCGCGCCCACCAAACAGGAGCTCGAAGACCTGTACCTGCCTTTCAAGCCCAAGCGGCGCACCAAGGGCATGATCGCGCGCGAAGCGGGTCTGGAGCCCTTGGCCGATCGCCTGTTCGACAACCCCAGCCTCGTCCCGTCCGCACAGGCGCAGGGTTTCATCAACGCGGATGCTGGCTTTCCTGATGCCGCCGCAGTGCTGGACGGCGTGCGAGACATCCTCTCCGAACGATGGGCCGAGGACGCCCGCATCGTGGGCGCCTTGCGCGACTGGCTTTGGGCCGAGGCCTACTTCAGCAGCCGGATTGCTTCAGGTCAGTCACCGGACGATCCCGATCATGCGAAGTTTCGCGATTACTTTGAGTACGACGAGGCCATTCACCGCGTCCCCTCTCATCGGGCGCTTGCTGTCTTCCGAGGACGCAGCCTCGACATCTTGGATGTCAAGCTGCGATTGGACGACGTGTTGCAGCCCGGTCAACCCAGCATCGCCGAAGGGCGTCTCGCGCGCCTGCTGAACTGGAGTCATCAACAGCGAGCAGCCGATGACCTCATCCGAAAGTGCGTCTCCTGGACCTGGAAGGTCAAGCTCAGCCTGAGCCTCGAGCGCGACCTCTTCGGCCGCCTGCGCGAAACCGCCGAGACTACCGCCATCAAGGTGTTCGGCGACAACCTGCGCGACCTGTTGTTGGCCGCTCCCGCCGGGCCCAAGGTGGTGATGGGGCTGGACCCCGGCATCCGCACGGGTGTGAAGGTCGCCGTGGTGTCGTCCACGGGTCGGGTGCTCGACACCGCCACCATTTACCCGCACGAGCCTCGGCGTGACTGGGAGGGCAGCCTGCAAACCCTGGGCAAGTTGTGCACCGAACACGGCGTGAACCTGATCGCCATCGGCAACGGTACGGCCAGCCGGGAAACAGACCAACTCGGCAGCGATCTGCTCAAGCGATTGGCCAGCCTGGCGGGCAACGCCGAAGTGTCCCTGCCCGTGAAGGTGGTGGTCAGCGAAGCCGGCGCTTCGGTGTACTCGGCCAGCGACGTGGCCAGTCGCGAACTGCCCGATTTGGATGTCAGTCTCCGTGGCGCCGTCTCGATTGCGCGCCGCCTGCAGGACCCCTTGGCCGAGCTGGTGAAGATTGACCCCAAGAGTATCGGTGTGGGCCAGTACCAGCACGATGTCAACCAGAGCGAGTTGGCCCGAACGCTCGATGCGGTGGTCGAGGATTGCGTCAATGGCGTGGGGGTCGACCTCAACACGGCATCGCCGCAGCTGCTGTCCCGCGTTTCGGGCCTGTCCCCCAGCGTGGCGGCGGCGATCGTTCGCTGGCGTGATGCGCAGGGCGCTTTTCGGCGCCGCGAGCAGCTGCTCGACGTCACGGGCTTGGGCCCCAAGACCTACGAGCAGGCCGCCGGCTTTCTTCGCATCCGCGGCGGCGACAACCCGCTGGACATGTCTGGGGTTCACCCGGAGACCTATCCGCTGGTGGAGAAGATCATCCGTGCCGCGGGTCGCCCCATCCAGGAGCTCATCGGTGCACAGGATGTGCTGCGGCGCCTGCTGCCTGAACGCTTGTCCGATGAACGATTTGGGGAGATCACCGTCAAGGATGTGCTGCAGGAGTTGGAAAAGCCCGGGCGCGACCCGCGTCCGGACTTCAGGGTCGCCCGCTTCAACGAGGGCATTCACGACCTGAAGGACCTGCGCGAAGACATGATCCTGGAAGGCACCGTGAGCAACGTGGCGCAGTTCGGCGCGTTCGTGGACCTGGGCGTGCACCAGGACGGCCTGGTGCATGTGAGCCAGCTCGCCCATCGCTTCGTGCAGGACGCCCGCGAGGTGGTCAAGACCGGCGACGTGGTGAAGGTTCGCGTGCTCGAGGTGGATCTGGCTCGCAAGCGCATCGCCTTGACGATGAAGCTCGACACGGCACCGGCCTCAGGCGCTGCGCGCCAAGGGCCCAACCGTTACCAGCCCCCCTCGCGTGACGAGCGACCACGGCGTGAGCCTGTGGCGGGCCCCTCCGGGGGGCCGAACGCCAGAGAGCCCGCTACCCTAGGGGCCATGGCCGCGGCCTTCGCCAAGCTGCAACAGCGCCGCTGACACCGCATGGCCAAGCCCAGGGCGCTGCAGATCCACGCCGGGCCGCGCGCCCGGGCCCATCTGCTTGAGCGCGGGCTTCAGGCCCAGGACATCCAGGTCATCGCCGGCGCGGCAGGTGGGCCCAAGGGCCTCATTCTGCTGCCCCTGGACGCCTTTGTCTTTGGCCATTGGCTGCCGCAGGGTGGGCACCGTGTGGACCTGGTGGGGGCTTCCATCGGCGCTTGGCGCCTGGCGGCGGCGTGCCGGGCCGACCCGGTGGCGGCGCTCGAACAGTTGGGGCACGACTACATACACGAGCGGTATGGCACGGTGGATGGCGTGATGCCCCGCGCCGATGTGGTGAGTGCGCGTTTTCGCCTCACGCTTGAACGGCACTTCCCGCTTGACTCGCTTGACCCGATGTTGAAGCATCCGAGGTGGAAGCTTCACATCATCACCTCACGCGGCCGGGGGCTGCTCCGCCGCCCGGGGCGCCTGAGCATGCCGCTGGGCTTCGCTGCAGCCGTGGCCCTCAACGGCCTGAGTCGAAGCTTGCTGGACTGGAGCCTTCAGCGGGTGTGGTTCTCGCCGGACGGGCAAGCCCCCCACTGGATCATGCACCCTGAACCGGACCTGCCCACCGCGACAGCGCCCTTGCATGCCGACAACTTCGAGGCTGCGCTGCTGGCCAGCTGCAGCATTCCCTTTTGGCTGCAGCCCGTGCAGGACATCACCCATGCGCCGCCCGGCCCGTACTGGGATGGCGGACTGACCGACTATCACGCTCACCTGCCGTACCACCGTCTGCAGGAGGGGCTGGCCCTGGTGCCTCACTTTCAGCCGCGCCTGGTGCCGGGGTGGCTCGACAAGCCCTGGCGCCATCGTCACGGTGCGACAGCCTATCTGGACAACGCCATTGTGCTGAGCCCGACTTCGGAATGGTTGAATGCTCTTCCCGGCGGGAAGATCCCTGACCGGTCCGATTTCAAGCGCTACCTTCACCAGCCTCGTGAGCGCGAGCGCCTGTGGGCCGCTGCCCTGAGGGCCAGCCAGCAGCTGGCCGATGAATGGGCCGAGACAGTGGGGCGCGCATCGATCCAGGCCTTGCCCTTGCCATAAGCCGAGCACACCGGGCAGGGCTTGCGCGGCTCGGAACAGCGGTTGGCCCGTGCGATGCCCATCCGGGTCAGGGGATCGCCTAGAATGAAAGGATTGTTTCAACAAACAAGGACGGGGAAAGGCATCATGGTTGTGACACCGCGAACTACAGGCATCCCTGCGATGCGGGTCGCTGCCGCGGCGTCCTGCGCCTGAAGATTTTCAAACCCTGTTTCAAGCGCGGCCCCATGGCCGCGCTTTTTCATTTCTGGTCACCCGGAGTTTGCCCATGATCACGATCACCCTGCCGGACGGCTCCCGCCGTGAATACCCTGCACCGTTGACGGTGGCCGAGGTCGCGGCCTCTATCGGCACTGGCTTAGCCAAGGCTGCGCTGGCCGGCCGGGTGGCGCATGGGGATGGTGCGCGCTTGGTGGACACCAGCCACCGCATTGAAGCCGACACGAGCCTGGCCATCATCACCGACAAGGACCCCGCTGGCTTGGAGGTGATTCGCCACTCCACCGCCCATCTCTTGGCCTATGCCGTGAAGGAGCTCTTTCCCGATGCGCAGGTCACGATTGGCCCTGTCATCGAAAACGGCTTCTATTACGACTTTTCCTACAAACGCCCCTTCACGCCAGAGGACCTTCAGGCCATTGAGGCCCGAATGGGCGATCTGGCCAAGAAGGACGAGCCGGTGGTGCGCCGCGTCTTGCCGCGTGACGAGGCCGTGGCCCATTTCAAGGCCATGGGCGAGCACTACAAGGCCGAGATCATCGGCAGCATCCCGGCCGATCAGGAGGTGAGCCTGTACCGTGAAGGCGGCTTCGAGGACCTGTGTCGCGGGCCCCACGTGCCCTCCACCGGCAAGCTCAGGCACTTCAAGTTGATGAAGGTGGCCGGCGCCTATTGGCGCGGCGACAGCAGCAACGAGATGCTGCAGCGCATCTACGGCACGGCGTGGGCCTCCAAGGATGACCTACAGCAATACCTCACCTTACTGGAGGAGGCTGAAAAGCGTGACCACCGACGGCTCGGTCGCGAGCTCGACCTGTTCCATGTGGACGATCACGCGCCGGGTGTCGTGTTCTGGCATCCCAAGGGCTGGACGGTCTGGCAGCAGGTGGAGCAGTACATGCGGCGCGTGTACCAGGACAACGGCTACCAGGAGGTCAAGGGCCCGCAGATCCTGGACAAGACCCTTTGGGAGAAGACCGGACATTGGGACAAGTACCGCGAGAACATGTTCACCACCGAATCGGAAAAGCGCGACTACGCGCTCAAGCCGATGAACTGTCCAGGCCACATCCTCATCTACAAGCAGGGCATCAAGAGCTACCGAGATCTCCCGCTGCGCTTAGGGGAATTCGGTCAGTGCCACCGAAACGAACCCAGTGGCGGTTTGCACGGCATCATGCGCGTGCGGGGCTTCACCCAGGACGATGGACACATCTTCTGCACCGAAGACCAGATCCTGCAGGAGTGCAACGCCTTTACGGCCTTGCTGCAGAAGGTGTACGCGGACTTCGGGTTTACCGAGATCCTCTACAAGGTGGCGACTCGGCCGGAAAAGCGCATCGGTGCCGATGACTTGTGGGACAAGGCCGAGCATGCGCTGATGGAGAGCCTGCGCAACAGCGGCTGCGAATTCATCATCTCTCCCGGGGATGGGGCCTTCTATGGCCCCAAGATCGAGTACACGCTCAAGGACGCCCTGGGCCGCCAGTGGCAATGCGGCACGATCCAGGTCGACTTCTCGCTGCCGCAGCGCCTGGAAGCGGAATTCGTGGCCGAAAGTGGCGAGCGCCGGACCCCGGTGATGTTGCACCGCGCCATTCTGGGAAGCCTCGAGCGCTTCATCGGCATCCTGATCGAGCAGCATGCCGGGGCCTTGCCCACCTGGCTGGCCCCGACCCAGGTGATCGTGCTCAACATCACGGATTCCCAGGCGGAGTACGCCCGGGATGTGGCCAAAACGCTGCAAAAACAAGGCCTTAGGTGCGAGCTTGATTTGCGAAACGAGAAAATTACCTATAAAATCCGCGCCCACTCCCTGCAGAAGGTTCCGTTCATCCTGGTCGTGGGTGACAAGGAGGCGGCGTCCAACTGCGTGGCCGTACGCGCCCGAGGCAACCAAGACCTGGGGGTGATGGCGGTCTCAGCCTTTGCTGAAAAGGTGCTGACCGACATTGCTGCCAAGGCTTGAAGGCCAGCGGGCGTTTTTCTGTTGATGTCCTGAAAGGATTCGAACCATCGCTACGTTTCTCGATCGCCGCATGCCCAATGTCGAGCGCAAGCATCGACTCAATCGCGAGATCACCGCACCCATGGTGCGTTTGAACGGGCCCGAAAACGAATCCTTAGGCATCGTCAGCATTCAGGAAGCCCTTCGGCTGTCTGGTGAGTACGACGTGGACCTGGTGGAAATCGCGGCGCAAGCCGACCCACCTGTGTGCCGCCTGATGGACTACGGCAAGTTCAAGTACCAAGAGCAGAAGAAGGCAGCGGAGGCCAAAGCCAAGCAGCACGTCATCGAGATCAAGGAAGTCAAGTTCCGCCCAGGCACCGATGAAGGCGATTACGCCGTCAAGATGCGCAATCTGCGCCGCTTCATTGCCGAAGACGGTGACAAGGGCAAGGTCACCTTGCGCTTCCGGGGTCGAGAGATCACGCACCAGGACATCGGCATGCGCCTGCTGGAG
>RFTU01000180.1 GCA_009923315.1 Betaproteobacteria bacterium | reverse complement strand
CGGCGCAGTGGGCGGCGATGGCCAGCGACGATCTGAAGGGTTTGACGCAGTCGCAGTGGCAGGCGGCCGATCGTGAGGATATCGGGGCGCTCAGCACGGCGCAGTGGTCTGGAGTGTTCAATGCGGAGGTGCTGGGATGGCTGACCACGGGGCAGTGGTCAGCGGTCTCAACGGCCAATCTGAATGTGCTGCCCAATCTCTCGCCCCTGTTCTGGGAGACGATGGCCACCGATGACTTACAGGCCCTGTCGACGGAGCAGTGGGCTGCGCTGAGTGGATCGCTGATTGGAAGGATGAGTGCGGGGCAGTGGCAGGCCTTGGCCAGCGACGATCTGCGCGGTTTGACGAGCGCGCAATGGGCCGATTCAAGCAACTGGATCACCGGGTTGCAGGCGCTCACGACGGCGCAGTGGGCGGCGATGGCCACCGACGATCTCCAGGCGATGGGGCCGATCCAGTGGGCGGCGATGGCCACCGATGATGTGCGAGGTTTGGGCACCGATCAGTGGCAGGCGATGGCCAGCGATGATTTGCAGGCGCTCACGACGGGGCAGTGGGGGGCGATGGCCACCGACGACTTGCAAGCGCTCAGCACAAGCCAGTGGTCGAGCCTGGCCATCGACGATATGGTGGCGCTCAGCCCGGCGCAGTGGTCGCAGATGGCCACTGATGATCTGGCGGCGCTTAGCCCGGCGCAGTGGGCGGCTTTTGCCACCGACGATCTGGCTGGACTGAGCACGGCGCAGTGGAACGATGTTTCGGGCGCGTTGAGCACGGCGCAGTGGGCAGGTTTTGGCGTGGCAGCGCTGATATCGCTGACGACGGGGCAGTGGGCGCAGCTTGACACGGACGATGTGGTGTCGTTGACGACGGGTCAGTGGTCGCAGATGGCGAGCGACGATGTGCGAGGGTTGACGACGGGGCAGTGGGGTGCGTTTGCCAGCGATGATTTGCAGGCGCTCACGACGGGTCAGTGGTCGGCGATGGCCACCGATGATTTGGTTGCGCTCACGACGCTGCAGTGGCAGGCGGTGGCCAGCGACGATGTGGTGGCGCTCACGAGTGCGCAGTGGGCGGCGATGGCCAGCGACGATGTGGTGGCGCTCACAACCGCGCAGTGGGCGGTGATGGCGGCCGATGATGCGGGGGCGTTGACGGGGCAGACGGGGCAGTGGGCGCAGGTGTATGTAGCGCTTGAGACGCTGCAGTGGAGTGCGATGAGCACGGGTGCGCTTGGGGCGCTGAGCCCAGCGCAGTGGGCGTTGATGGCCACCGACGATCTGGTTGCGCTGACGACGGGGCAGTGGGCGGCGTTTGCCACGGACGATTTGCAGGGGCTCAACACAAGCCAGTGGTCTGCGATGGCCAGCGACGATGTGGTGTCGCTTACGAGTGCGCAGTGGTATGCGATGGCCACCGACGATCTTGGGGCGTTTACGTCGGGGCAGTGGGATGCGGTCTCGGAGCGTTTGAACACGGCGCAGTGGGCTGGGTTTTCGACGGCTGCGCTGGTGGCGCTGAGCCCAGCGCAGTGGGCGGCGGTGCACACGCATGATTTACAGGCGCTCACCACGAGCCAGTGGGCGGCACTTGCCACGGACGATTTGCAGGGGCTGAGCACAAGCCAGTGGTCGGTGTTGGCAAGCGATGATTTGCAGGGGCTGAGCACAGGCCAGTGGGCGGCAGTTGCTACGGATGACTTGGTGGCGCTCACGACCACGCAGTGGTCGCAGATGGCCACGGACGATTTGCAGGGGCTGAGCACAAGCCAGTGGGCAGCACTTGCCACGGATGACTTGGTGGCGCTCACAACGAGCCAGTGGGCGGCACTTGCGAGCGATGACTTGCAGGGGCTGAGCACAAGCCAGTGGGCGGTACTTGCCACGGATGACTTGGTGGCGCTCACCACGAGCCAGTGGGCAGCACTTGCGAGCGATGACTTGCAGG
>RFTU01000179.1 GCA_009923315.1 Betaproteobacteria bacterium | reverse complement strand
CTATTGAAGATACTTATAATAGCTTTGAACAGGATGTATTAGATTCGCGACAGCTTGCTTATAAAATCATATACAAGGTATTATATATGGAGATTGTTGATGAGACTTTTCATTTTGATTGCTCATTTGCGAATCTGATATATCAATATATAATGTTTTCATCAAATAACTGCTGGGATATTATGGATACCTATTTTTTAAAGGGGGGTTCTCAAGAATCATCAAACCCACTTGTAAAACATCAAATAGACAGTTATAATAAGTTTGTAGATAATACACTTGGACAAATTATTGCCGGCTTTAATCCTATCAAAGTCAAGGTAACTAATCCTAAAAGTGATTTATCAATTAACGATAATAACTATAAGATATCCATTAATATTCTTCAACCAAGTATCACGAAACCCAGTTATCAAATGAATGATGGAACGCATAATATTATGACTCCATATATTGCTCGAATGAACAATATGTCGTATTCAAGTGGTATCTATGTTAATGTTCATATTGTTACAGAATACACTAATAAAAATGGGATGATTGAGAAGTTTGACAAAACCGTTAATAATATATACATTGGCAAAATACCGATTATGGTTAGGTCTAAACTTTGCGTTCTTAATCAGATGCAAGGAATCTGTGAAGAGAATAATAGCGAATGTATTTATGATTTCGGCGGCTACTTTATTATTAATGGAAATGAAAAGGTGCTTATTTCACAAGATAGAATTAATGAAAATAAAACACTTGTATTTCATCCTAACAATAATAGCGAAGGGTTGTATGCCGAAATTCGTTCAGTATGTAATTCTTCGTATCTTCCTCCCAAAACCACCTGTCTTAATATGAGTGGTAAATTAAATCATATGGGACGCATCATTCGTATTAATACATCATTTCTTAGGTCAGAGGTTCCCGTATTTGTAATGTTTCGGGCTCTTGGTATTCTCAGCGACAAAGAAATTATTCATCATATTGTTTATGATACAACAAAGGAAGAGAATAAAAGAGTTATTGCCGAATTGATGGCTTGTTGTGAGGATGCGTGCGATATTAAGACGCAAGAACAGGCCGAATGCGTTCTTATTAAAATTATGAATGGTTCTAATAAGAATAACGAACATTCCGTAAATAAGGCACTTTTACATAATAATTTGCTGAATGATTTTCTTCCGCACGTTGGTAAGAGTTATAGAAGAAAGGCGCTATATATTGGATATATTATTCGCAAGATGATTCGTATTTATCTTGGTTATGATACATATGATAATCGCGATTCATATATTAATAAGCGTGTAGATACTCCTGGTGTTTTGATGAGCAACTTGTTTCGCCAGTGTTATGGAAAATTGACAAAGGAGCTGAAAGTTGCTATTGAGAAGGAGCTTAGTATGTGGCGCGGCAATTCAAATACACCGCTTTCAAATATTATTTCGGATATTAGCATTCACAGATTTTTCAAGCAATCTTTATTGGAATCGTGGATTAAATATTCATTCTCTACCGGTAACTGGGGTATCAAAAGTATCGGTAGTTTTCAGAATATCAAACAAGGTGTATCGCAAGTTCTCAATCGTATGTCCTATGCGAGCACCTTGTCGCATATGAGGCGTATTAATACAGCTATGGAAAAGAATGGAAAGCTTGTACAGCCTAGAAAATTGGATAATTCGCAAATTGGTATGATTTGTCCTGCCGAGACGCCCGAAGGTAGTTCGGTAGGATTGGTTAAAAATATGGCACTAAGCACGAATGTTTCAATAGCTATGAATAGCTATCATATTAGAAAGGTTCTTGAAGAATTGGGTGTTGTTATGTATGATGACAGCTATAAATCTGGAGATAAGCCAGGAGATAATTTGGAAAAATCGGCAATTAATTTCCTTAAGAATATGGGAAATAGTTCAAATGTTTATATTATGGTAAATGGTGATATTATTGGATATTAT
>RFTU01000178.1 GCA_009923315.1 Betaproteobacteria bacterium | reverse complement strand
GGACTTGTAGCCGAACTTCTTCATCAATTCAGGCACCACCTTGCTTTGGTAGTGGTCCTGCAGTCGGGAACGGGTTGCTTGGGTCATGATGCCGCCTTAGGCCTTGATCTCTTCGCCGCTGGACTTGTAGACGCGCGACTTCTTGCCGTCTGCCAGCACCTTGATGCCCACGCGATCGGCCTTGCCGGTCGTCGCGTTGTAGATCGCCACATTGGACTGGTGGATGGGCATGGTCTTGTCGATCACGCCACCGGTGGTGCCCTTCATCGGGTTGGGCTTGACGTGCTTCTTCACCACGTTCACGCCTTCAACCACGATGTGGTCTTCATCCACGCGCAGCGTGACGGTGCCACGCTTGCCCTTGTCGCGACCGGTCAACACGATGACCTGGTCGCCTTTGCGAATCTTGTTCATGTCTGTCCTCTTGCGCTAGCGCTTGCGGCCCGGTGTGCTCAGAGCACTTCCGGGGCCAGCGACACGATCTTCATGAAGCGCTCGGAGCGCAGTTCACGGGTGACCGGGCCGAAGATGCGGGTGCCGATGGGCTCGAGCTTGGCGTTGAGCAGCACGGCGGCATTGCCGTCGAACTTCACCAGAGAACCATCTTGGCGGCGCACGCCCTTGGCGGTGCGCACCACCACGGCGTTGTAAACCTCACCCTTCTTGACGCGACCACGCGGTGCAGCTTCCTTGATGCTGACCTTGATCACGTCGCCAATGCCGGCGTAACGCCGCTTGGAGCCGCCGAGCACCTTGATGCACATGACGGACTTCGCGCCAGTGTTGTCCGCGACGTCAAGCCGCGATTGCATTTGGATCATTTGTTAGTCCCCAACTTGTCCCGCCTGAACGCCACCGCACCTGGGTGCGAGACCATCAGCCGGTCAGTCTTGGGCCCGTGGAATGGGCTGAAAATCTGCAAGGCATCCGGGGGAACCCGCATACCTTTTCGGGAAAGCCGCACAGTATGCGGCAATACGACTCGGCTTGTCAAGCAACTTCCGGGGAAGCCGCTGAATCCACCGTCAAAGAGCGGGGCGGCTCACTGACGCGCAGCCCGCAGGGCCGCGCCGGAAACCGCCCGGTATCACTGCGCCTTGGCCTGGGCGAGCAGGGTGTCGGCGTCGCTGACCTTGAATTCGCCGGGGCCTTCGACGTTGAGCGTCTTGACCACGCCGTCCTTGACCAGCATGGAATAGCGGTTGGAGCGCAAGCCCAGTCCCCGGGCGGTGAGGTCCAGCGTCAGGCCCACGGCTTGGCTGAACTCCGCCGAGCCGTCGGCCATCATGCGCACCTTGCCGGCGGTCTTTTGATCGCGGCCCCAGGCGCCCATGACGAAGGCGTCGTTGACCGACACGCACCAAATCTCGTCCACCCCAGCCGCCTTGAGCTGGTCGGCCTTCTCCACAAAGCCCGGCACATGCTTGGCCGAACAGGTGGGCGTGTAGGCGCCGGGCAGGGCGAACAGGGCGATGGTCTTGCCGGCCGTGCTCTTCTGAACCTCGAAGGCGTTGGGCCCCAGCGAACAGCCGTTGCCCTCGACTTCAATGAACTCGAACAGGGTGGCTGAGGGAAGCTTGTCGCCGACCTTGATCATGGTTGTGCTCCGCTTGGAAGTTGGGACAGGGCGCGAACGCTATCAGACTTCGCGCGCCTTCTCCACGAGTCGGGTAACGACCCAGGACTTGGTCTTGGAGATCGGCCGGCTTTCGGTGATCTCGACGACGTCGCCCATGTGGTACTCGCCCTTCTCGTCGTGGGCGTGGAACTTGCGCGAGCTGGCCACGATCTTGCCGTAGAGCTCATGCTTGTTGCGGCGCTCCACCAGAACCGTCACGGTCTTGGAGCGCTTGTCGCTGACCACGCGACCCACGAAGGTGCGGACGACCTTGGCCTTGCTTGCTGCTGCTTGGGCTTCGCTCACTTGGCGGCTCCCTTCTGCTTCTCGGTGATGATGGTGCGGGCGCGCGCAATGTCGCGACGCGTCTTGCCCAGGGCCGAGGTGT
>RFTU01000177.1 GCA_009923315.1 Betaproteobacteria bacterium | reverse complement strand
CGCGCAGCTGCTGCACGATGACCGGCCCTTGGGGACGCCCCCGGGCAGCATCGGAACCGGGGCGGTTGGCGCGGGCCCGGCTGCAGACCACGGGCCTGCCGCTGCGGTGAACGGGCCGTCCCGCGATTGGGCGCCCTGGTCGCCGCAGGCCCTGGCCGACGCCATGGCCCAGGGGCGTACCGTCTTCGTGGACTACACCGCCGCGTGGTGCGTGACCTGCCAAGTCAACAAGCGCAGCACGCTGCGGCGCGACGAGGTGATGCAGGCCCTTCAGGCGAAGGGCATCGTCACGCTGCAGGCCGACTGGACGCGACGCGACGAGGCCATCAGCCGCGAACTCACGCGACTGGGCCGCACCGGCGTGCCGGTCTACGCCTTCTACCGTGCGGGGCAGGACCCCATCTTGTTGCCCGAGGTGCTGACCCCCGCGCTCATGATCCAGGCGATCGAGGACCTGCCCCGCTGAACGCGACGGCGCCGCGCTAGGGTGGCAACACGCAATGTGCCGGCACCCCGGGCACTTCCACCCGCGCCTGCAGGACGCAGCCGGCCCACGGGGCGGGCCGGTGGTCGCGCGCGCTGGTCACATACAGGGTGCGCAGGTCATCCCCCCCGAAGCAGGGCATGGTGGGGCAGCGCACGGGCAGCTCCACGGTTTGCCGCCACTCGCCCTGAGGCGACAGGCGCACCAGTCGTTGCCCCTCGAACATGGCGGCCCAGTAGCAACCTTCGGCATCCACGGCCGCGCCATCGGGGCGGCCACCATAGGTGTGCAAGGGCTGGCCCTCACGGCGCTTGTCGAATGAGGCCAGGACCGACCAGGGTCCGGCTTCACCAGAGGCCGCAGACAGGTCGGCCCTCCACACGGTGTGGCTGGTGGTGTCGCTGCGGTACACCGTACCCCCGTCGGGGCTGAAGGCCAGTCCGTTGCTCACCGTCACCTGATCGGCCACCGGTACCAGGCGCGGCGCCACCGTGCCCATCTCCAGCCGGTACACCCGCGCCAGGGCCGGCTGGCGCGGCTCATAGAGCGTGCCCACCCAGAAGCGGCCCATGGGGTCGACCTTGCCATCATTGAAGCGTTCCTTGGCCGTGTCGTAGGGTGCCGCCACCACAGGACGCACCGCACCCGTCAGGGGGTCCCAGTGGACGATGCCACTGCGCCGGGCCAGCAGCAGCGAGCCATCGGCCACCGGAGCGCAGCAGGCGACATCGCTTCCAACGTCCCATTGGTCATGCACCTGAAGCCGAGGGTCCCATCGGTGCAAGACACCCGCCGGGATGTCGCACCAGTAGAGCTGCCGCGTCACCGGATGCCAAACAGGGGATTCGCCCAGGCGGCTGGGCGGCACCGGCAAGGGCGTCCACTTCATCGGAGTTCAACCTTCAGGTAGTGGGCACCCGGCAGCGGGTTGAAGTAAAACGGTGGGATCTCTTCGAAGCCCAGGCTGTCATACAGGCCACGCGCGGCTTCCATCTCGTCCAGGGTGTCCAGCAGCATGCAGGAGTAGCCTGCGCGCAGGCCATGGTCCATCAGGGCCTGCGCCAACAGCCTGCCCAAGCCCAATTGCCGAAAGGAAGGGCGCACATACAGGCGCCGCATCTCGCAGGCGTTGGGATAGTCGGCATCGGGCAAAGGCTTCAAGGCGCCGCAACCGGCCAGTTCGCCGTCGACCCAGGCCAGCAGCAACACGCCACCGGGCGCAGCGTAATGCCGCGACAACTCGGCCAGTTCAGCGTCGATGGCCTGGAAAGACAGGTCCACGCCCAGGCCCGTCACATACTCGGCGACGATGCGCGCAGCCGCGCCCCATTGCGCCGGGGATTGCGCGGGCAAGACTTCAACAGCCAGGGCACTCATGCAAAGGGGATTCTCGCTGCCAATGCCCAGCCTGGCCCAGGAAACGGGCCGCACGGGGCCGCGGCTGCCCCGACGCAACGGGCCCAAGCCCCATGAAAAAACCCCGGCGTGCCGGGGTTTTGCAGTTCAGGTGCAGCAGCAGGCCTTGGCCT
>RFTU01000176.1 GCA_009923315.1 Betaproteobacteria bacterium | reverse complement strand
ACCGATGACGAAGAAGCGGTTGGTGTCCAACGGTTTGCCCGGGCCCACGAGGTTGTCCCACCAGCCGATGTCCTTGGGCTGTCCGGCGTAGGTGCCGGCCACATGGTGGCTGGCGTTCAGGGCGTGGCACACCAGTACCGCGTTGCTGCGCGAGGCATTGAGCCTGCCGTAGGTCTCGTAGGCCAATTCGTAGGCGGGCAGTTGCGCTCCACTGCGCAGGGGCAATGGGTCGTCGAACTGCATCTTCTGCGGGGTGACGATGCCGACTGACACGGTGAGGCTGCTTCTCAAAAACAACAAACCCGATGCCGCTTCAGCGGACACCGGGGTGTCCCTTTTAGCGGCATTTCTTGAGCGCCCGCAATCTGGACAAATCGGCGCTGAGTGGGCCAGTATAGACGCGCCGGATGGCGCGCGCGACCAGGGTGTTCCTGTTGCTCAGGCCAACGCTTGCTTCTATCCTGCGCCGACATGGGACAAGAGGGCCCGCCACGGCGCCCCTGTTGGAGGAGAACATGCCCCGAGTGCTGTCGATGATCGATGGGTGGATGCCCCTGCGCTACTCCACCTGGCTGCTGTTCAGCCTCGCCGGACTGGCCGGCTTGCTCTTGGCGGCTTCCGGCGCCGGCTCGGTCTGGTGGTGGGTGGCCGCCTTGGGCCTGGCAGGTGGCTTGCAGGGTTGGCGCGATGTGAGCCAGAGCAAGCGCGCGATCTTGCGCAACTACCCGCTCATCGGACACCTGCGCTTCCTCTTCGAATACATCCGCCCTGAGATCCGGCAATACTTCCTGGAGGACGACAACGATGCGGCGCCGTTTTCGCGGCAACAGCGCTCCTTGGTGTACCAGCGCGCCAAGGGCGAAGGCGACAAGCGACCCTTCGGCACGCAACTGGACGTGCACGCACAGGGCTACGAGTGGATCAACCACTCGCTCAAGCCCACGGTGGTGCCCCACCACGACTTCCGGGTGGACATCGGCAAGGGAGGAAGCAGTTGCAGCCAACCCTACAGCGCCAGTGTGTTCAACATTTCGGCGATGAGCTTCGGCGCGCTGTCGGCCAACGCGATTCGCTCACTCAACGGCGGTGCGCGCAAGGGCAACTTTGCGCATGACACGGGTGAGGGATCGATCAGCGTGCACCACCGGGCACACGGAGGTGACCTGATCTGGGAAATCGGTTCGGGCTACTTCGGCTGCCGGCATGACGACGGCACCTTCAGCGAAGCGCGCTTCGTCGAAAACGCGCGCGACCCTCAGGTCAAGATGATCGAGATCAAACTGTCACAGGGTGCCAAGCCCGGGCACGGCGGTGTCCTGCCCGGGCCGAAGGTGACGCCGGAGATTGCACAGGCGCGCGGTGTGCCGGTGGGCCAGGACTGTGTCAGCCCCGCTGCGCACAGCGCGTTTTCAACGCCGCGTGAGTTGATGGAGTTTGTGGAGAAGTTGCGCACGCTCTCGGGCGGCAAGCCTGTGGGCTTCAAGCTGTGCATCGGTCACCCGTGGGAATGGTTCGGCATCTGCAAGGCGATGTTGATCGTGGTCGATGGGGCCGAGGGCGGCACGGGAGCGGCCCCGCTGGAGTTCACCGACCACATGGGAGCTCCCTTGCAGGAAGGGCTGCTGCTGGTGCACAACACGCTGGTGGGCATCCACCTGCGCGACCGCATCAAGATCGGCTGCGCAGGCAAGGTGGTCAGCGCCTTTGACATCGCGCGCATGATGGCCCTGGGCGCGGATTGGTGCAACGCCGCGCGCGGCTTCATGTTCGCGCTGGGGTGTATCCAATCCCAAAGTTGCCACACGGGTGCCTGCCCGACCGGTGTGGCCACCCAGGATCCAGACCGCCAGAAGGCGCTGGTGGTGGCCGACAAGACCGAGCGGGTGTGGCGCTTCCACCAACACACGCTGGAGGCCTTGCAGGAATTGGTGCAAGCCGCCGGGTTGATGCACCCAGGGCAGATCAGCGCGTCGCACATCGTGCGGCGCAGCGGCGAGGGTGTGAAGCCGCTGGCGAATTCCCTTCCCTTTGTGGCCGAAG
>RFTU01000175.1 GCA_009923315.1 Betaproteobacteria bacterium | reverse complement strand
TGGTGGCTTCCAGCTTGCGCGCTTGCATCAGCGCCTGCTTGTGGCTGAGTTGGCCGGCCTCCAGCTTGTCGATCAGCACATCCAGGGCTTCTTCGTCCTGCCAGTTGCGGCTGAAACGGCCGTACTCGGTGGGTTGGCCGGTTTCGGGGTCGTCGAAGGTTTCGATGGTGAAGGACAGGGAAGAGGACGAAGGCTCGTGGTCATCCATGGATCGCCGCGTCGCTGCGCTCCTCGCGATGACGGCAAGTTGAGGCTGGGCTGGCTCAGGTTTTTTCTTAGGCATGGTCGGGTTTTGAAGCTTCGGGGTGGTTGGGTGCAGCAGCGGCCTGGCCGGCGTGGGTGGTATAAATGCGGCCGTTGTTGGCCACATAGCGGCGCAGATCGGGCGCCATGGCGTCCGGCACGATCAGGACCGTCATCCTGAATTTTCCACCTTAGGCCTCCGCCATGCGCTCGATGGACGACAAACGCGGATCGCGCTTGCCGCTTTCAATCTCCGACAAATGCTGCGGCCGAATTGGCACCTACGGGCCCACCTTGGCAGACAACATCTCCAGCGTCAGACGACGCTGGTTGCGCTGGCGGCGCAGGAAGGCGGGAATCAAAGTAATGGGATGGTCGCCCCCTCTCTAAACGGCATCGATGTGCCAAAGTGGCGATGGAATTTCGACCACTTGAACGAAAGGGAGCGACCGAGATGAAACTTACGACGATTGGTATCGATTCGGCGAAGAACGTGTTCCAGATACATGGCGCTGACGAACGGGGGACGGCCGTGCTGAAGAAGCAGCTCAAGCGTGACCAAGTGGTGCCCTTCTTCGCCAATCTGTTGCCGTGCAAGATTGGCATGGAAGCGTGCGGCAGTGCGCACTACTGGGCGAGGAAGCTGCAGGCGCTGGGGCACTCGGTACAGTTGATTGCGCCGCAGTACGTGAAGCCGTTCGTCAAGCGCAACAAAAACGACGCGGCGGATGCCGAGGCAATCTGCGAGGCGGTGACGCGGCCGAACATGCCGGCGGTGCCGATCAAGAACGCGAGCCAACAGGCGATCCTGAGCGTGCATCGGGCGCGGCAGGGGTTCGTGAAGGCACGGACGGCGCAGGCGAACCAGATTCGCGGGCTGCTGGCGGAGTTCGGCATCATCATCCCGCAGGGGATCAGCCATATCGCCAAGCGTGTGCCGGAGATCATCGAGGACGGCGAGAACGAACTGCCCGGGAGTTTCCGACTGTTGATCCAGCGCCTGGTCGATCACCTCAAGGTGCTGGACCAGCAGGTTGGTGAGTTGGAGCGCGAGATTCAGGCTTGGCATCGTGAGAACGAGGCAAGCAAGAAACTAGCGAAGATTCCGGGCATCGGCCCAATGACGGCGAGCGCTCTGGTGGCGTCCGTGGGCAATGCCAGGAGTTTCAGAAACGGCCGGCAGCTGGCTGCGTGGCTGGGCATTGTGCCGAAGCAGCATTCCACCGGCGGCAAGGCGACGTTGCTGGGCATCAGCAAGCGCGGCGACACGTATCTGCGCACGCTGCTGATCCACGGGGCCCGGGCCGTCATCCGGGTGGCAGAGCGAAAGCCGCAGCCCGATGCGTGGCTGGGCAAGCTGCTGACACGACGCAACAAGAACGTGGCGGCGGTTGCTTTGGCCAACAAGAATGCCAGGACGATCTGGGCGCTGCTGGCGCACGATCGGGCGTACGAATCGGATTACAGGATGGCGGCATGAATACGGGATATCCACCGCGCCGGCCGCCTCCGGTAGTGAGGGACCTGCGGCGACCGGCGCCGTGGATATCCCTGCGTCACGTGTAACGACAAGCGACTTCAAAAGGAGAGACACCCACCGATTGCACAGGCAATCATGAAGTGATGGCGAGATAGGTCAGACCGTGGCAGGTCAAACCAGTCATTGGACACGGAACCTCAAGTTCGACAAAGTGATTTGGAGCCTGCCAGCATATTCCATCAGGGACAGGGGCTTGTGGCCCCGTATGAAAGTCCGGATCTATGGCTGCAATCTCCACCTTCCTCAACGTCATCGAC
>RFTU01000174.1 GCA_009923315.1 Betaproteobacteria bacterium | reverse complement strand
GAGTGCGGCCACTTCGGCCAATCCGCCCCAGCCGCACCCGATCTCCAGCACGCGCGAACCCGGCTGCACGCCGCATTCACGCAGGGCTCGCCGCACTTTGGCGCGCTGCGCATGCGACAGGTCTTCACGCTCACGGTCGGCCTCGAACAGCGCAGCCGAGTAGGTCATCGTTTCATCCAGCCACAACCGGTAGAAGGCGTTACCCAAGTCGTAGTGCGCGTGGATGTTCTTGCGGCTGCCGCTGCGGGAGTTGCGGTTGAGCAGGTGCTTGGCGCGGTACAGCAGCGACCCCCACCACGAGCCATAGACCACGGTCTCAATGTCGTCGCGGTTGGCGATGAACAGCTTGAGCAGGGCGGTGAGGTCGGGGGTGGTCCAGTCACCTGCGATGAAGCTCTCTGCAAAGCCGATGTCCCCGCTCTTGAGCGAGGCCGAACAGACGTTCCAGTTGTGCAGGCGCAGCGCCGCGCGTACAGGGCTGGCCTCGGCGGGCCCGCCAAAGTGCATCTGTGTGCCATCTGGCAGCTGCACATCCAGCGTGCCGTGCTTCAACTGGCGCAGCAGACGGAAGACGGCGTGTGCGGCTGCCGGTGCATGGCCCGGCAGGGTGGCCATGCCGGAGCGTTTGTCGAGGGTGGTGGTATTCATCGGGTGACGAAAACTTCCGGAGGTTGGGGTTTGCGGAAAAACGGCACGCGCTTGACGGCCAACTGCAGCGCCTGCCAATGGATTCGAAAAATCACGCCCAGCGACATCATGGGCATGCTGAAAAAGGCACGCCGCACGCGCGGTGCCGTGGCGGGCTGCAACTCACCGCTGACGCTGGTCAGCAGCAAGGGGCCATGCTCGTTGTGGTGCTCGATGCGCACCACGGTGCGATCGGATGCGGCGAAGGTGCGCAGAAAACGGAAACGATAGTCCCCGGACACTGCGCAGAACGGCGACACATGAAACACCTTGCCGGCCTTGAGCTCGCGACCCCAGGCCAAGTCGGGCCCACTGAGCAGGTAGCAGTGCCGCTCGCCGAAGGTGTTGTTCACTTCGGCCAGCACGGCCACAAGCGAGCCATCTCGGCGATGGGCATACCAGAAGCTGACCGGCTTGAAGGCATAGCCCGCCACGCGCGGATAGGTGTGCAGCCAGACCTCACCGTCGGCCTGGTCCAAGAGGCCCTCTGCGGCGAGTACCGATTCAAACCAGGCCAGCGCAGAGCCCTGACCGGTCCCGTGGTCGCCGTCGTAGAAGCTCACCAGCCCCAGGCGGTTGAGCCTCACGCCGCCCCAACCCTGGGGGTCTGCTGCGAGGGCGCGCAGGGGCAGCATCAGGAAATAGGTGCGGTAGCGAAACCCGTGTCGCGCCGGACGCAGCCGCGTGTGTTGGACTTGCCCCACGCCCAACAAGGCGGTCGGCATGCGCACGTTCTCGCTCACGTTCACGCCGAGCCCTCCTGGGCACCCAGCAAGCCTTTGGCCTGCATGGCCTGGACCACCGCAGTTCCCGACATCATGCCGTCTTCATGGAAACCATAGCGGGTCCAGGCGCCGCAGTACCAGGTGTGGTGCTGGCCCTGAAGGGCTGGCAGTCGTTGCTGTGCGGCGGTGGCCGCGCGGTCAAACACCGGATGGGCATACGGAATCTCGCGCACCACGCGAGCCGGATCGATCGGACGCACCGGGTTGAGCGACACGATGACCGGCTCCTGCCAGGGCAGGGGCTGCAGCTTGTTGAGCAGGTAGTGCAGGCACACCGGCGCCTGTTGCCAGGAGTCCTCGGCCGCGCGCTCGTAGTTCCAGGCGGCCCAGGCCAAGGGGCGTCTGGGCAGCATCCGGCTGTCCGTGTGCAAAACCGCGAGGTTGTCGTGGTAACGGATCGCGCCCAGCACCGCGCGCTCCTGCTCGGACGCGTCCTGCAACAGCGACAGACTCTGGTCGCTGTGCGTGGCCAGCACGACTTCATCGAAAGTCTCGGTGCCTGTGTCCACGCTCAGGCTGACCCCCTCGGGCGTGCGCCGTATGCCCTGCACCGGCGTGCCCAGGCGCACCGTGGCCTGTGGGCCCAGGGTGCCCAGC
>RFTU01000173.1 GCA_009923315.1 Betaproteobacteria bacterium | reverse complement strand
GCTGTGGTGGGCACTGCGGCGGCCAATTCCTGCAAGGGCATCACCGCCGGCGCCGCGAAGGCGGCCGACTGGGGCCGGTGTGGCTCGGCCGACTGAAAGGACACAGAAGACGCTGCCGCCGCAGAGGACGGAGACAAGGCCTCAGCCACAGGACGTACGGTGACGGTGGCGTCGGGGTTGTGCACCACACGGGCAGTGGTGTTGTGGGTACGAGAATCGTCTTCCCAAACGAGCATTGCTGCTTTCCTTAACAGTTCGAATTATCAGAGCGTTCTGTCGCAACACCAAGCAATTCCATGTCTTGGGCGTCCTTCGTGTTGCGATCAAGCATCGAATTCAGCTTGAATGCGTGCCGAACCCAGCGTGTTGAATCACTGACAGGCTTCGCAGGTCGGGTCGTCAATCGAGCAGAACTTGATGTCGGTGGCCGGCACCGTGTCCTGTTGCGCACGCGATGAGGCCGCGGCCGCATCGACTGCCGAAGGCGCTGCTGCGGCCACGCCGCCGCTGGTGGGTACCGCGTTGAGTTGGCCGCCGCGCGTGACCGTGCTCATCTCCACATGCGTGGCGCTTTGCGTGCGCAGGTAGTAGGTGGTCTTCAGGCCGCGCGCCCAGGCCAGCTTGTAGGTTTCGTCGAGCTTCTTGCCCGATGCGCCGGCCATGTAGATGTTGAGCGACTGGGCCTGGTCGATCCACTTCTGGCGACGCGCCGCAGCTTCCACCAACCACACCGGCTCCACCTCGAAGGCCGTGGCATACAGGCGCTTGAGCTCCACCGGCACGCGGTCGATGGGCCAGAGTGATCCCTTGAAGTGCTTGAGGTCCATGATCATCACGTCATCCCACAGGCCCAGGCGCTTGAGGTCGCGGATGAGGTATTCGTTGATGACGGTGAACTCGCCGGAGAGGTTGGACTTGACCGACAGGTTGCCGAAGCACGGCTCGATCGACGCGTCCACGCCAATGATGTTGGAGATGGTGGCGGTGGGGGCGATGGCCACGCAGTTGCTGTTGCGCATGCCGTGCTCGGCGATGCGCGAGCGCAGCGCGTTCCAATCCATGGTGGCCGACATCTCCACATCCACATAGCCCCCGCGCTGCTCGGCCAACAGCTTGACCGAATCCAAGGGCAGGATGCCGCGGTCCCACAGCGAACCGCGGAAGCTGGTGTAGCGGCCGCGCTCAGCGGCCAGGTCGGTGGAGGCCCAGTAGGCGTAGTAGCACAGCGCCTCCATGGAACGGTCGGCGAATTCGACCGCCTCAGGCGAAGCGTAGGGCAAACGCATCTGGTACAGCGCGTCCTGAAAGCCCATCACGCCCAGCCCCACCGGGCGGTGGCGCAGATTGGAGTCGCGTGCCTTCTTGACCGCGTAGTAGTTGATGTCGATGACGTTGTCGAGCATGCGCATGGCCACCGACACCGTCTTCTTGAGCTTGTCGTGGTCGATGGCCTTGCCACCCTGGCCATCGTCCTTGAGGTGCTGCGACAGGTTGACCGAGCCCAGATTGCACACGGCGATTTCGGTGTCGTTCGTGTTGAGCGTGATCTCGGTGCACAGGTTGGACGAATGCACCACGCCCACATGCTGCTGGGGCGAGCGCACATTGCAGGCATCCTTGAAGGTGATCCAGGGATGGCCGGTTTCAAACAGCATCGACAGCATCTTGCGCCAAAGGTCCTTGGCGGGCATGCGCTTGTATAGCTTGATCTCGCCGCTGTCGACCTTGCGCTCGTAGGCGGTGTAGGCCTCCTCGAAGGCCTTGCCGAACTTGTCGTGAAGGTCAGGGCAGGTGGAGGGCGAGAACAGCGTCCAGTCGCCGCCTTCGAGTACCCGCTTCATGAAGAGGTCGGGGATCCAGTTGGCGGTGTTCATGTCGTGGGTGCGCCGGCGGTCGTCACCCGTGTTCTTGCGCAGCTCCAGAAACTCTTCGATGTCCAAGTGCCAGCTTTCCAGGTAGGCGCACACGGCGCCCTTGCGCTTGCCGCCCTGGTTGACCGCCACCGCGGTGTCGTTGACCACCTTGAGGAAAGGCACCACGCCCTGGCTCTTGCCGTTGGTGCCCTTGATGTAGGACCCCAGG
>RFTU01000172.1 GCA_009923315.1 Betaproteobacteria bacterium | reverse complement strand
CGCGGCTTGATGTTGCGCGACACGCCCGAAGCGGGCTTGGCGGCCGGCGCCTCGGTTTCCCAGGCGGGCTTTTGGTCGGCCGCCGGCGGCTCGTAGGGCCGGTCGAAGAAGGGGTCGCTGGAGCGCTGCGCGGGTCTCGGCGCGGCGCGGTGGTGCCGTTCGCCGGCATCGCGGTCCCGGCTGCGCGGATGTTCGCGCTCAAACCCACCGGACGAGGCGTGCAGGTCAGGGGCCCGCTCGTCTCGGCGGTCCTCACGGCGCGGGTCGTCGCGCGCCTCATCGCGCTCATCGCGGCGACGGCGCGGGCGGTCGTCCTCCAGATCGAAGGGCTCCAGTTCAATCTTCTTCTTGATGAGCTTTTCAATCTCGCTGGTCAGCCGGGTGTCGTCGCGCGTGACCAGGGTGACGGCAATGCCCGAGGCCCCGGCGCGGCCGGTGCGGCCGATACGGTGCACATAGTCTTCGGCGTTGAAGGGCACGTCGAAGTTGAAGACCGCCGGCAGGTCGGCAATGTCCAGGCCGCGAGCGGCCACATCGGTGGCCACCAGCAGGTCGACCTCACCGGCCTTGAAGGCCGCCAGGGACTTCAGGCGTTCGTCTTGCGACTTGTCGCCGTGCAGCGCGGCGGTGCGCAGGCCATCGCGCTCAAACGCGCGGGCCAGACGGGCCACGCCCAGCTTGGAGTTGCCGAACACGATGGCTTGCGTGATGCCACGGTCGCGCACGATCTGGCGGATCACGCGGCGCTTGTCGTCTTCGGCCACGCTGTAGAAGTGCTGCTCCACGGTGGACGCGGTGGCGTTGGGCCGGGCCACTTCCACCAGCAGGGGGTTTTGAAGGTAGCTGGCCGCCAGCTTCTTGATTTCTGGGCTGAAGGTGGCCGAGAACAAGAGGGTCTGACGCTGGCGCGGCAGGTAACTGAGGATGCGCTGCAAGTCCGGCAGGAAGCCGATGTCGAGCATGCGGTCGGCCTCATCCAGCACCACATACTCGACCTGGTTGAGCGCGCAGTTCTTGGCCTCGATGTGGTCCAAAAGCCGCCCCGGCGTGGCGATCAGCACCTCCACGCCCTTCTTCAGTTCGGCCGTTTGGGGCTTCATGTCAATGCCCCCGAACACCACGGTGCTGCGCAGCTGGGTGTGCTTCGCATACGCCTTCACATTGGCCGCCACCTGGTCCGCCAGCTCGCGCGTGGGGGCCAGCACCAGGGCGCGCACCGGGTGGCGCGCGGGCGACATGCTGGCGTTTTCATGCTTGAGCATGCGCTGCAGCAGCGGGATGGAAAAAGCCGCGGTTTTGCCGGTGCCCGTTTGCGCTGCGCCCATCACGTCGCGGCCGGCCAACACGATGGGGATCGCCTTGGCCTGGATGGGCGTCATGGTGGCGTAGCCTTGGTCGGCTACGGCGCGCAAGAGTTTGGGGTCTAGGGCAAGGGTGTCGAAGCGGGCCGGAGCATCGGCGGCTTCGGGCGCTGGCGGCGCCACGGGCGGGGTTTCGGTCATGAATACCTGATTATCGGGCGAAAATGCACCTTTCGGCCGACGCTACCCATGCCCCCGCCCTCGTGGCCCGTATCCTCATCCTTGCCAACACCACCTGGAATCTGGTCAATTTTCGGTCCGGGCTGATCCGTGCGTTGGTGGCCGACGGCCATGAGGTGCTGGCCTGCGCACCGGCCGACGGGTGGGTGCCGGCGCTGCAGGCCCTGGGCTGCCGCCATTGCCCGGTGCTGCTGGACCAACAGGGCACACACCCGTGGCGCGACGCCCTGCTGCTGGCCCGCCTGGCGCGCCTGATGTGGCGCGAACGCCCGCAGGTGCTGCTGGGGTTCACCGTCAAGCCCAATGTCTACGGTTCGATCGCCGCACGTTGGTGCGGCCTCTTGGGGCGCCCGGTGGCGGTGATCAACAATGTGGCCGGTTTAGGCGCCACCTTCATCCAACCCTCCTGGGTGACCTGGGTCGTCAAGCGGCTGTACCGCCTGGCCCTGCGCCGGTCTTCCACCGTCTTTTTTCAGAACACCGACGACCGTGACCTGTTCTTGCGCCACGCATTGACCGTGCCCAGCCAGTGCGCCCTGCTGCCCGGATCA
>RFTU01000171.1 GCA_009923315.1 Betaproteobacteria bacterium | reverse complement strand
CGTGCTAACCTGCCGCCCTTGCGTGGCGCGATAGCAAAGCGGTTATGCCCCGGATTGCAAATCCGGTTAGGGCGGTTCGACTCCGCCTCGCGCCTCCACCAATTTCCGATATAAAACAACAACTCAGGTCGCCGCGGGCGGCCTTTTTTGTGCCCAAGCGCCACCGTGCCGACCGTGTCGAGGTCGCCCCGCTGTAGGTGAAGGCTAGGGCGCCCGCAACAGTTCCAGGGTTCTCATGTCTCGCTGACCTCCGTAACGGGTTTCCAAGGCTGCTTGGCACAAGTGGGCCATGTCAGGATGATGGCGATCTGCATCACCCAAGGGAGACGCCGCCCGAATGAACGCCCGCATCAACCCGATCCCCGCGCCTGAGCAGCCCCCGAACCGTCCGCTGGGCGCTTGCTTCGACCATGGCGGCACGGTGGAGCCGCGCAGCGCGTTTCGGCAAGCCATCGCCCGCGCCACGCGGCTGCCCGAGCCCCAGGCCTTGGCACCCCTTCTGGTACTGGCCCGGCAAAGTGCCGAGTCGAGCGCCCGAACCGACGCGCTGGCGCGCCAGTTGGTGCAGGGGCTGCGCGCGGGCTTCGCACAAGGCGGCGGCCGAGCGGGCCGTGTGCAGAGCCTGATGCAGGAGTTCGCGCTTTCGAGCGAAGAAGGTGTGGCGCTGATGTGCCTGGCCGAGGCGCTGCTGCGCATACCGGATGCCGACACCCGCGATGCCCTGATCCGCGACAAGATCGGCAGCGGCGACTGGCAGCCGCATGTGGGGCGCAGCGGTTCGCTGTTCGTCAACGCCGCGGCATGGGGGCTGCTGCTGACGGGCAAGCTGGTGGCCACCCACAGTGAGGGCCAATTGCGGGGCGCTCTGGCACGGTTGGTGGGCAGGGGCAGCGAGCCCCTGATCCGCCAGGGCGTGCAGTTGGCCATGCAGATGTTGGGCGAGCAGTTCGTCACCGGCGAGACCATCGAGGAGGCCTTGCACCGGGCTCGAGAGATGGAGGCCCTGGGCTTTTCCTACTCGTACGACATGCTGGGAGAAGCCGCACTGACCCAAGCCGATGCCCAGCGCTACCTGAGTGCCTACGAACACGCCATTCATGCCATTGGGCGCGCGTCCGCCGGGCGGGGCGTGATCGACGGGCCGGGCATTTCGATCAAGCTGTCGGCCCTGCACCCGCGTTACACCCGCGCCCAGCAGGCGCGCGTGATGAGCGAACTGTGGCCGCGTGTGCTGGGCCTGGCCGAACTGGCGCGGCGTTACGACATCGGGCTGAACATCGATGCCGAGGAAGCCGAGCGGCTGGATCTTTCTCTGGACCTGCTGGAGTTGCTGTGCGCGGCACCGAGCCTGGAAGGCTGGCAGGGCATCGGCTTCGTGGTGCAGGCCTATGGCAAGCGCTGCCCCTTCGTGATCGACCATGTCGTGGACCTGGCGCGGCGCACCCGACACCGGCTGATGGTCCGCCTGGTCAAGGGTGCCTACTGGGACAGCGAGATCAAGCGCGCCCAAGTCGACGGGCAGATCGACTACCCGGTGTACACCCGAAAACACCACACCGATGTGTCTTATCTGGCCTGTGCCCGCAAGTTGATGTCCGCGCCCGATGCGGTCTATCCGCAATTCGCCACGCACAACGCGCACACGCTGGCGGCCATCGTGCACATGGGCGTGGAATGGCACGGAGCCTATCAACCGGGCCAATACGAGTTCCAGTGCCTGCACGGCATGGGTGAGCCCCTGTACCGGCAGGTGGTGGGTGGTGCGGCCGTGAACCGGCCGTGCCGCATCTACGCGCCGGTGGGCACGCATGAAACGCTGCTGGCCTACCTGGTGCGTCGCCTCTTGGAAAACGGCGCCAACAGTTCCTTCGTCAACCGCATGGCAGACCCGGCCGTACAGCTGGACGACCTGGTGGCCGACCCGGTTCAGCGCGCGCTGGCCGAGGCCGCGCAGAACGACCGCCCGCCTGGGCAGCCCCATCCGCAGATTCCCCTGCCGGCTCAGCTGTATGGCGCTGCCCGGCGCAATGCCGAGGGCATGGACCTCGCCGACGACGCCACGCTGCGCGCCTTGGCACGGGACATGGACGGCTGCGTGGCGCCGCTGTCGG
>RFTU01000018.1 GCA_009923315.1 Betaproteobacteria bacterium | reverse complement strand
GCCGCCTCCGCCCACGCCGATCACCTTGATCTTGGTGCCTTGGTCAAACTCTTCGATCATCTCGATGGCCATGTGGAACCTCCTTCGTTCGCAGTTGCCAGTGGTTGAAAAATATCGTTCTAAAAATTCCCGATGAACCAGTCTTTGGCCCTTGAGAGCCAACCCTTCATCGAACCGGCCTGTTGGGCCGCTCGCTGACCCCTCGCACGGGCCAGCCTTGCTTCTTCGAGCAATCCCATCACGGTGGCCGAGCGGGGGTTGGCCACCATGTCAAACAGCGGGCCGCCGTAGGTTGGCACGCCCTTGCGCACAGGCTTGAGGAAGATGTCCTCGCCCAGCTCCACCATGCCCGGCATCACGGCCGAGCCCCCGGTGATCACGATGCCGCTGCCCAGGAGCTCTTCGTATCCGCTGTCGCGGATCACCTGGTGCACCAGCGAATAGATTTCTTCCACGCGCGGCTCGATCACCGCGCCCAGGGCCTGGCGGCTGAGCATGCGCGGCATGCGGTCACCCAGACCCGGGACCTCCAGTTGTTCGGCGGGGTCGGCCAGAAGTTGCTTGGCCACGCCGAACTCGACCTTGATCTCCTCGGCATCCTTGGTCGGTGTGCGCAGCGCCATGGCGATGTCGCTGGTGATGAGGTCGCCGGCAATGGGAATCACGGCCGTGTGCCGGACCGATCCGTGAGCACCGCGTGGCTGCTGGCACTGGGGTTGAGCACCAGTTGCTCGACCTCCAGACCGCAGCGGCGTACACACTTGACGATGTTCTCGGCCGCGCTCTGAGCCCCCGTCACCAGGTGCACCTTGACCTCCAGGCGACCACCGCTCATGCCAATGGGCTCCTTCACCTCGTGGCCATCGATGATGAATTCCTGGGGCTCCACCAGCAGCAGGCGTTGGTCGTTGGGGATGTTGATGGCCTTGGCGGTTTCCACCACCCGGGCGGCGTCCACGGGGGTCACTTCCTTGTCCCGAACGATCACCATGCCGGTGGAGTTCTGGCCGCGGATGTGACTGCCCGTGATGCCGGTGTAGACCCGGGCGATCTTGCAGTCGGCCATCATCTCGGCTTCCTTCAGAGCCTGCTGAATGCTCTGCACGGTGGCGTCGATGTTGACCACCACCCCTCGCTTGAGTCCGTGGCTGGGCGCGGTGCCCAGGCCGGCGACACGCAGTTCACCTCCGGGCATGAACTCGGCCACCACCGCCATCACCTTGGCGGTTCCGATGTCCAGTCCGACAACGAGGTCCTTGTATTCCTTGGCCATCTTCTGTCCTGTGGTCTAGGGTTTGGGCTTGAGGGGCCGCGGCGGCGCAGCAGCGGGCTTGGTGGGCGCGGCCACGGTGGTGGAGATGCCGGCCAGGCGCAGGGCATAGCCCTCGGCGTGACGCAAATCGGCATACACCACGGGCCGGCGGAAGGGCGCCACGGCCTGAGGCAGGGTGCGAACAAACGATTCCGTTCGGGCGAGGATCTCGGCCTGCGTTCCGCGGCCCAACTCCAGCCGCGTGCCGGTGTCCAATTCCGCCGCCCATGAGCCCTTGCTGCTGAGTTGCAGCAGTCGAATGCCCGCTTGGTGCGAGCCGCCCGCCAGTCGCCCGATGGGCGCCAGGGTCTCGGCCAAGGGCTGGTACAGGGCCCACATCTGGGCCGATGAATCGTCCGGTCCTCGGAACAGCGGCAGGTTGTCGTCTTCCACATCACCGGGATTGGCCTGGAACACGGTTCCGTCCTGGCCCACCAGGCGATCATCGCGCCGGTCGCGGCTGTCGGTGGATTCCCAAAGGGCCACGGCCTTGTGTTCCACCAGGCGCACCCGCAACTGCCCCGGCCAGTGGCGCTGCACTTCGGCTTTGCGCACCCAGGGCACGGACTCGAAGGCACGCCGCGCAGCCTGCAGGTCGACGGTGAAGAAGTTGCCTTCCAGGCGCGGCAGCGCATTGGCACGAATCGTGGCCACGCTGGTGCGTTGGAGCTCCGCGTCCAGCCGGATGCGTTGGATGGCGAAGCTGCCTTGGCGCAGCAGCCAGGTGACGAGCACGGCCAAGACCGTGAGTCCGGCCAGCACCAGGGTCCAGCGCGTGGCCAGCTGCATCAGGCGCACATCCCAAGGCTGCAGGCTGCTGCCGGGCTTGCCCACAGCCGCGGCGCCGAGCATGGCGCTCCAGCCGCCGGCATGGGCCATGGACGCGACCCCCATCAGGCAGGCCCTCCGGCAGCGGGCGTCGCGCCACGCCCATCGTGGTCCAAGGCCGCCTCGGTCAACAGCCGCACGCACAGCTCGCCATAGGCCATCCCGGCGGCTTGGGCCGACATCGGCACCAGCGAATGGCTGGTCATGCCCGGCGAGGTGTTCATCTCCAGGAGGAAGGGCTTGCGGTCGCGCGCGCGGATCATCAGGTCGGCACGACCCCAGCCGCGACAACCCAAGCTGCGGTAGGCGCGCAGCGTGATGCGCTGGATTTCCTGTTCCTCGGCCTGCGGCAGGCCGCTGGGCACCTGGTACTTCACTTCATCGGTGAAGTACTTGTTCTGGTAGTCGTAGCCGCCTGCGGGGGCCCTGATGCGCACCACAGGCAAGGCCTGCGCCTGCGCAGCCTGACCCAAAACGGCGCAGGTGACCTCCTCGCCCTCGATGAACTCCTCGCACAACACATCCGGGTCGTAGCGGGCGGCCAAGTCCACCGCGGCCTGCATCTGCGAGTAGCCCATGACCTTGCTCACACCGATCGAGGAGCCTTCACGCGGTGGCTTGACGATCAGCGGCAGGCCCAGCTCATCGGGCACGGCACGGATGCGATCAAGCTGCAGCTCACCCGATTCCAAGCGGAGCCATCGCGGGGTGGGCAGTCCTTCGGCCATCCACACCCGTTTGGTCATCACCTTGTCCATGCAGATGCTGGAGGCCATCACGCCCGAGCCGGTATAGGGCAGTTGCAGCAGTTCCAAAGCCCCCTGCACACAGCCGTCCTCACCGCCCCGGCCGTGCAGGGCGATGAAGGCACGCGCGTAGCCCTGCGTCTTCAACTCCTGCAAGCTGCGCTGGGCAGGGTCAAAGGCATGGGCATCCACACCCTGCTCACGCAGGGCCCGCAAGACGCCCTGCCCCGACATGAGCGAAATCTCGCGTTCGGCCGAGGAACCGCCCATGAGCACGGCCACACGGCCGAGTTGGCGAACATCGGGCCCTGGGTGGCTCACGCCGCACCTCCCCGCAGCTGCGCGGCCACTCGGCTGGCCACGCCACCAATGGAGCCCGCGCCCATCGTGATCACGACATCGCCATCGCGAACCATGGCCACGATCTCATGGTCCAGGCGCTGCACATCGTCAACGAACAGCGGGTCGACCCGACCGGCCACGCGCAGCGCACGGGCCATTGAACGGGCGTCAGCGGCCACGATCGGCGCTTCGCCGGCAGCGTAGACCTCGGTGAGCAACACCGCGTCCGCCGTGCCCAGCACCTTTACGAAATCCTCGAAGCAGTCGCGGGTTCGTGTGTAGCGGTGCGGCTGGAACACCAGCACCAGTCGCTTGCCCGGGAAAGCGCCGCGGGCTGCTTCGATCACGGCGGCCATCTCCACCGGGTGGTGGCCGTAGTCGTCGATCAGGGTGAAGCGCCCACCACCCTGAGCCGCCGGCACCGGCAGCTCGCCGTGACGTTGGAAACGGCGGCCCACGCCGCCAAAGCCAGCCAAGGCCTTGATGATGGGCTCGTCGGGCAGCTCCAATTCGGTGGCCACCGCCACGGCCGCCAGTGCATTGCGCACGTTGTGCACCCCGGGCAGGTTCAGGGTGATGTCAAGGTCAGGCAGTTGCACCCCATTGCGGCGCCGGCATACGAAGCGCATCTGCCCGCCAGGCAAAGCTTTCACCTCCACGGCCCGCACCTGACTGTCCTCGCCCAGCCCATACGTCACCACCGGGCGGCTGACCATCGGCAGGATGGAACGCGCGCCCGGGTCGTCGGTGCACAGGATGGCCGACCCGTAAAAGGGCATGCGGTGCAGGAAGTCCACGAAGGCGCTCTTCAGCCGCCCGTAGTCGTGGCCGTAGGTTTCCATGTGGTCCGCATCGATGTTCGTGACCACGCTGAGGACCGGGCTCAGGTTCAGGAATGAGGCGTCGCTCTCGTCGGCCTCCACCACGATGTAGTCGCCCCGACCCAAAGCCGAGTTGGTGCCGGCACTGTTCAGGCGCCCCCCAATGACAAAAGTCGGATCCAGCCCAGCTGCGGCCAGCACCGAGGTCACGAGCGAGGTGGTGGTGGTCTTGCCATGGGTGCCGGCGATCGCAATGCCCTGCCGCAACCGCATCAGCTCGGCCAACATGGCCGCTCGCGGGACCACCGGAATGCGCCGCGAACGCGCGGCCATCACCTCGGGGTTGTCGTGCCTGACTGCAGTGGACACCACCACCGCCTGCGCACCTTCAATGTGGGACGCCTGATGGCCGATCGCCACTCGAATGCCCAGACTGGTCAAGCGTTGGATGACGGGGCCTTCGCTCTGATCGGAGCCTGAGATGACGTAGCCGAGGTTGTGCAGGATTTCGGCGATGCCGCTCATGCCCGAGCCGCCGATGCCCACGAAATGGATGTTCTTGACGGCGTGCTTCATCTGACCTTCACCAATCGTTCGAGTTCATCGGCCACCCGGGCTGTGGCATCGGGGCGTGCGCAGGCGCGGGCACGCTCGGCCATGGCCAGCAGGCGTGCACGGCTCAAGCCCGCCAGCATGTCGGCAAGAGCCTGGGGGGTGAGTTCCCCCTGGTCCACATGCAGGGCCGCACCCTGCTGCGCCATGTAGGCCGCGTTGTGGCGCTGATGGGCGGTGGTGCTGACCACCAAGGGCACGAGGATGCTGGCCACGCCGGCGGCGCACAACTCGCTCACGGTGATGGCGCCTGCCCTGCACAAGACCACATCGGCCGCTGCGAGCTCGCTGGCCATGTCGTCGATGAAGGGGCGCACCGTGACCGTCTCCGTCGTCAAGCCCCGTGCAGCCAGCTGCTGCTCGACGGCGTGGGCGTGGGCCTGACCGGTCTGGTGGATCACCATGGGCCGCTGCCCCTCGGTCATCAAGGCCAACGCCGCCGGCACCGCGTCATTGAGCGCACGCGCGCCCAGGCTGCCCCCCAACACCAGCAACCGCAGCCGCCCCTGGCGACCGGCAAAGCGCTCCGCGGGCGGCGCGATGGCGGCGATCTCGGCACGCACGGGATTGCCCGTGACCGAGGCCTGCTTCACGCCTTCGGAGCCTCCCTCGAAGCCGAAGGCCACCCGATCGGCCACGGGCAGCAGGGCCTTGTTGCTCAAGAGCAGTGCGGCATCAGCGTTGACCAACATCAGCGGCTTGCCCAGAAGGCTGGCCATGAGGCCGCCGGGAAAGCAGATGTAGCCCCCCATACCCAACACGGCATCGGCTTTGCGGCGCCGGAGCAGGCGCGCCGAGTCCCAGAAGGCCTTGAGCAGACGCAGGCCTCCCGTGGCGGTGTGCCACAACCCTTTGCCGCGCAGTCCGCTGAAGGACAGTCCGTCCATGGGGATACCGCTGGGGGGAACCAGGCGGTTCTCCAGGCCGGTGGTCGTGCCCATCCACGAGACGGTCCACCCACGGCGCTGCATCTCGCCGGCCACGGCCAGTCCGGGCGTGATGTGCCCGCCGGTGCCTGCGGCCATGATGACGAGGTGGGGCATCACACCCTCCCTCCTCTCATCAACTGCCGGTTCTCGATGTCCACGCGCAGGACGATGGCGATGGCCGACAGGTTCAGCAGCAAGGCCGATCCGCCATAGCTCATCAGCGGCAAGGTCAAGCCCTTGGTGGGCAGAACACCGAGGTTGACGCCGATGTTGATGAAGGCCTGCGCGCCGATCCAGATGCCAATGCCCTGGGTCATCAGGCCCGCGAAGACTCGGTCCATGGCAATGGCCTGTCGCCCGATGCTGAAGATGCGCCGCGTCAGCCAGAAGAAGGCCACGATCACAAACAGCACCCCGATGAAGCCGAGCTCCTCACCCAACACCGCCATCAGGAAGTCGGTATGGGCCTCGGGCAGGTAGTACAGCTTTTCCACGCTGTTGCCCAGGCCCTGGCCAAAAATCTCGCCTCGGCCGAAGGCGATGAGGGAATGGGTGAGCTGGTAGGCCTTGCCTTGTGCATAGGCGGGATTCCAGGGGTCCAGGTAGGCGAAGATGCGTTGGCGACGGAACTCGCTGAAGACGATCATCAGCACGAAAGCGCACAACAGAATGGCCACGCTCAGGAAGAACATCCTGCCGTTCACACCCCCCAGGAACAGAATGCCCAAGGCGATCGCGGCGATCACCATGAACGCGCCCATGTCGGGCTCGGCCAAGAGCAGCATCCCCACCACGGCCAGTGCCACACCCATGGGCAGCACAGCGCGAACGAAGTTCTCGCGGGCATCCATCTTGCGCACCATGTAGTTGGCCGCGTACATGGCAATGCCGATCTTGGCCAGTTCGCTGGGCTGAAAGTTCATGATGCCCATCGGTATCCAGCGCCTGGCGCCGTTGACCCCTTTGCCGATGAAGGGGATCAGCACGATCACCAGCAGCGCCAGCGACAGCACGAAGATGTGCGGCGCGTAGCGTTCCCACACCCGTATCGGAATCTGCAGCATCACCAGGGCTGCGGCCGTGGCCACGCCCATGGACAGCAGGTGGCGCACCAGGAAGTGGGTGGGGGTGTAGCGGGCAAAGCGTGGGTTGTCCGGCAGGGCCACGGAGGCCGAATACACCATCACCAGGCCCAGAGCCAACAGCACCATCACCACCATCACCAGGGCCTGGTCGAAGCCTTGAATCTTCACCGGCTGACCACTGCGGCCCACCCAGTCGTGAATCGGAACGGCCCGGGTTCCCGTGGCCTGGCCCGCCGCGCCACCGCCCAACCAGACCGGGCGCAACTGCCAGGCTGCCGACAGCCGCTGCGACCAGCTGATGGCGGACAAGGTCTGGTCGGCGCTCATGCCAACTCCCCCTGCTCCTGCGCCCAGGCTTGCACCTGCGCCACAAACACCTCAGCCCGGTGCCGGTAATCACGGAATTGGTCCAGACTCGCGCAGGCAGGGCTCAAGAGCACCGAGTCGCCCTCCTGGGCCTGCTCGAAGGCCCAGCGGGTGGCCGACTCCAGGCCATCGTGCCGATGCATCGGCAGGTCCAAACCGGCCAAGGCATCGGCGATGCGCTGCGCGTCGCGTCCATACAGCGCCACGGCCCGCGCATGCAGCGCCAAAGGCTGTCGCAAGGGCGAAAAGTCCTGACCCTTGCCGTCGCCACCGAGCAGCAGCACCAGGCGTGCGGGCTCGATGTCCTGACCCAGGCCCTGGATGGCAGCGACCGTGGCGCCCACGTTGGTGCCCTTGCTGTCGTCGTAGATGTCGACCCCACGGGCCCGCAGCACGAAGCTCACCCGGTGGGGTTCTCCTCCATACTCACGCAGCCCGTGCAGCATCGGGCTCAAGGGACAGCCGATGGCCTGGGCCAGCGCCAATGCGGCCAAGGCATTGGCCGCGTTGTGTCGGCCCCGGATGCGCAAGGCGTCGGCCGGCATCAGGCGCTGGAGGTGCAAGTCCTCGTCCAGCGCACCGCGCGTTGCGCGGGCCTCTTCCTCGTCCTGAGGATGCGCCCTGACCAACCAGGCCATGCCACCTTCGACCACCAAACCGAAATCCCCCGGACGCGTGGGCGTATCCAAGCCGAACCGAACGACCCGCCTGGTCAGCGGTTTGCCGGCACGGCCTCGCGTGCCCTTGACGGGGATCGGGGCCGGCTCCATCGCGCGCACGGCCTCGTCGTCGCGGTTGATCACGATGAGCGTGGACGACAAGACGGTAACGCCGTCTTCGTTCGTTCGGGGTGGCGGGCCGTAGACGCGGGACTTGGCTTGCACATAGTGCGCCATGTCGCCGTGCCAGTCGAGATGGTCCTGCGTGATGTTGAGCACGACCGCCGCGGTGGGCTCGAAGCCTTCCACCCCATCGAGTTGAAAGCTGGACAGCTCCAACACCCACACCTCGGGCAGGCTGGCTTCATCGGTCTGCTCCTGGGCAGCCAAGGCCTGCGCCAGGGTGTCCAGGAGCGTGGGGCCGATGTTGCCGGCCACCGCCACGCGGCGGCCGCAGCGCTCGACCAGCAAGCCCGTCAGACGGGTCACGGTGGTCTTGCCGTTGGTACCCGTCACCGCCAGCACCTCCGGTGCATAGCCGCGCGCTTCCTTCAGCTCACTTAGGGCCCGCACAAACAGAGCCAGCTCGCCGGCCACGGCCACACGGTCGGCCTGGGCCGCCTGCAAGAGCGGCGCCGCCCAGGGGTCGTTGGGCGACAGGCCAGGGCTCTTGAGCACCAGGTGGACATCCATCAGGTCAGACGGGTCGATGGGCCCGGTGCGCAGCGGCACACCTGGACAGTCCTGCTCCAGGGTGCCCCGCATCGGCGGTTGTTCACGGCTGTCCCACACCTGCACCCGCGCGCCGTTTCGCACGCACCAGCGCGCCATGGCCAAGCCCGAGGCCCCAAGCCCCAGGATCAGCACCGAACGACCCGCCAGATGTTTCATCGCCTCAACGCAGCTTCAAGCTCGAAAGTCCCACCAGACACAGCAGCATGGTGATGATCCAGAAGCGGATCACCACCTGCGTTTCCTTCCAGCCCTTCTTCTCGAAATGGTGATGCAACGGCGCCATCAGCAGGATGCGACGGCCCACGCCATAGCGGCGCTTGGTGTACTTGAACCAGCCCACCTGCAGCATCACCGACAGGGCCTCCACCACGAAGATGCCGCCCATGATGGCCAGCACGATCTCCTGGCGGGTGATGACGGCGATCGTGCCCAAGGCACCGCCCAGAGCCAGCGCGCCCACATCACCCATGAACACCTGCGCCGGGTGCGCGTTGAACCACAGGAAGGCCAGCCCTGCGCCGGCCATCGCCGCGCAGAAGATGAGCAGTTCACCTGCGCCGGGGATGTAGGGAAACAGCAGGTACTTGCTGTAGACCGAGTTCCCCACCACATAGGCGAACACCCCCAAGGCCGAGCCCACCATCACCACGGGCATGATGGCCAGACCATCCAGGCCATCGGTGAGGTTGACCGCATTGCTCGAACCCACGATCACCAGATAGGTCAGCACGATGAAGCCCCACACCCCCAGCGGGTAGCTCACGGTCTTGAAGAAGGGCACCAGCAGATCCGCGCGCGGCGGCAAATCGGTGTCGAAGCCGCTGCCGACCCACACCGCGAAGAGTTCGAGCACCCTGATGAAGGAGGTCTCCGACACCGCAAAGGCCAGGTACAGGGACGCCAGCAGGCCGATCACCGATTGCCAGACGTACTTCTCGCGCGAGGACATGCCCTCGGGGTTCTTGTCCACCACCTTGCGCCAGTCGTCGACCCAGCCGATGGCGCCGAAGCCGAAGGTCACGACCATGACCACCCACACGAAGCGGTTGTCCCAGTCGAACCAGAGCACGGTAGCCGCGGCGATGCTCAACAACACCAGCACGCCGCCCATGGTGGGTGTGCCGGTCTTGGCGATGTGCGCCTGCACGCCGTACTCGCGGATGGGCTGGCCGATCTTCAACTCGGTCAAGCGACGGATCACCCAAGGACCCAGGCCGATGCCGATCAACAGGGCCGTCATGGCCGCCAGCACCGCCCGAAAGGTGAGGTACTGGAACACGCGCAGAAAGCCCAGTTCCTCCGGGTAGGCGGCCTGCAGGGTCTGAAACAGCCACAGCAGCATGTCAGCCGGCCTCCGCAGTGAGGGCGTGCAGGGCGGCCACCACACGCTCCATGCGCATGAACCGCGAACCCTTGACGAGCACGCTTTGGGCCGATGCCAAATCGTCCAGCGCCGCCGTCAGTTGCTCCAAGGAGTCGAAATGGCGTGCGCCGGTGCCATAAGCCGCCGCGCTGTGCAGACACAGGTCACCCAGGGTCCACAACTGCTCCACGCCGCGCTGGTGGGCATAGCCACCGACTTCTGCATGGAAGGCTGGGCCCTGCTCACCCACCTCGCCCATGTCACCCAGAATCAAGGCATGCGGGCCGGGGAGTTCGGCCAGGACATCGATGGCCGCGCGAACCGAATCCGGATTGGCGTTGTAGGTGTCGTCGATGAGCGTGACGCGGCGGCCGTGACGCACCAGGGTGCTCAATTGGGATCGGCCGCTCACCGCCTGGAAGGCGCTCAGGCCTGCGGCCACCGCCTGTAGTGGCGCGCCGGCCGCCAAGGCCGCCGAAGCCGCCGCCATGGCGTTGTGCAGATTGTGCCGACCCGGCAGGTGCACGGTGGTCTTCACCGCGCCCACGGGCGACTGAATCTGCAAGGACCAGTGGTCCTCTTCCCAGGTCGCCTGGCCCCGCACTTCAGCTGGCGTGCTGTCGCGGCCCGCATCGGCTGCTGCAGTTGCTTGCACGCCGGGGGTGCCCGTTGTGCCGGTCATGACTTCGAAGGAAAAGCGCCACAACCGGGCGTGCGCTGCCATCTGCGCCCACACCGTCGCGTAGCGGTCATCCGCCGGAAATACGGCCGTACCGCCGACGGGCAGCGCCTGCAGGACCGCACCGTTCTCACGGGCCACAGCCTCGACGGTGTGCATGAACTCCTGGTGTTCGCGCTGCGCGTTGTTCACCACCGCCACCGTGGGTTGTGCCATGCCGGCCAGCAGTTCCACCTCGCCTGGGTGGTTCATGCCCAGCTCCAACACCGCCACCTGATGCCCCTGCTCGGCTCCTGCACGCAAGGACAGAACGCTCAGGGGCACCCCGATGTGGTTGTTCAAGTTGCCGCGCGTGTAGGCGGCCCGCTCACCGCGCCAGGCACGCAAGATGGAAGCGGTCATTTGGGTCACGGTGGTCTTGCCGTTGCTGCCGGTCACCGCAATCACCGGCAAGTCCAGTTGGGAACGCCACCCACGGGCCAGAGACTGCAGACCCTTCAGACTGTCGGCCACCTCCAAACCGCTCAGGCCGTTGGATGCCAGACCCTGCTGCGCCAGCATCGCCACCGCGCCGCTGCGGTGGGCTTGGTCCAGGAACGCGTGGCCGTCGAACCGCTCGCCACGCAAGGCCACATACAAGTCACCGGCTTGCAGGGTTCGGGTGTCGGTGTGCACCCGCGAGATCACGGTCTGGGGGTCACCGTGCAGCACCACGCCCGCACCGATGCAGCCCGCAGCGTCCCCCAAGGTCATGAAGCCACGAGCGGCGCGCGCGCGCAAGCCCGCATCCACCACCTCGACATCGCTGAAGGGATGGCGCACGCCTTGGATCTCCTGCTCACCTTCGTGTCCCTTACCGGCCACCAACACCACATCGCGGGTGCAGGCTTGGTTGAGCGCACCCCAGATCGCTTGGCGGCGATCGGGCTCGCTGCGGATGTCGGCGAGGATGGCGTGCGGATCCTCGCTTCTGGGGTTGTCGCTGGTCAGCACCACCGCATCGGCCAAGCGCTGCGCAACCGCACCCATCAGGGGCCGTTTGCTGCGGTCGCGGTCGCCACCGCAGCCGAACACGCACCACAACCGTCCGCCTCGCGCCTGCGCCACCGGGCGCAGCGCCTGCAGCGCCTTATCCAAGGCGTCGGGTGTGTGGGCATAGTCGACCACCGCCAGGGGCTCGCCGGCTCCACCCAGAGCCTGCAGCCGGCCGGGTACCGGGGACAGCCGAGGCAGCACCGCCGCGATCTCTTGAAGGCCGTGCCCCAGCGCGCGCAGGGCAGCCACCACGCCCAGCAGGTTGTAGAGGTTGTGTTGGCCCAGGAAGGGCACGTCAATGGGCAAGGTGGACGAACCCGCTTCCACCAACTCAAAGCGCATGCCCGTTGCCGTGGGTTGAATGGCGCGTGCACCCAAGCGCACCGCGCCGGACAGGCCGACCGACCACAGGTCCAGTGCAGGCCGCTGCGATCGAAGCTGAGCCAACAGCTGGGCGCCCCGGGGATCGTCCACATTGATCACCGCAGCGGACAGCGTGGGCCAGTCGAACAACTGACGCTTGGCTGCCCAATACCGGTCCAGCGTGTGGTGGTAGTCGAGGTGGTCCTGCGTGAAGTTCGTGAACAGCGCCACCGTGATGCTCAGGGCCTGCAGGCGGTCTTCTGCGATGCCGATGGAGGAAGCCTCGATCGCACAGCGCTTCACACCCTCGCGCCCGAAGGCGGCCAAACCGCCGTGCAAGGTGGCCGGGTCTGGCGTGGTCAGTCCCGTGGTGGTCCATCGACCCGCACGCGTGGCCGCCGGCGGCTCGCCCATGCCCAGGGTGCCCACCACGGCGCTGCGCCGGCCCAGCGCAGCCGATGCCTGCGCCCACCACCACGCCGTGGAGGTCTTGCCGTTGGTGCCGGTGACCGCCAGGACCTCCATAGACGCCGATGGGTCCTCCCAGAACGCCGAACACAGGGTGCCCAAGCGCTGCTTGAGTTGCGGCAGGGCCGCCACCCGCTCGTCATCGAAGCCGAAAGCCTCCACGCCCTCTTGGGCCACCAGGCAGGCACACGCCCCGGCCGCCAGGGCCTGAGGCACGAAACGCCGCGCATCGTGCGCGGCGCCCGGCCAGGCCAGGAAGGCGTCACCGGCGGTCACCGCACGGCTGTCCACCACCAGGCGGCGCGCGCCCGCGGCGCGCAACCAGTCCAGCGCCTGCTCGACGCTGTTGAGGTGCAGCAGTCCGGAGGCCACCATCAGAAGCTCTCCTCCACCACCGGCACCTTGGCCACGATCTGCGACTTCACATCCGCATCGGGCGGCACATTCAACAGGCGCAGGGTCTGCCCCACCACCTGGCTGAACACGGGCGCGGCGACCGCGCCGCCGTAGTACACGCCGTTGCTCGGCTCATCGACCATGACCGCCACCACGATGCGCGGCTTGCTCACCGGCGCCAGTCCCACAAACCAGGAGCGGTACTTGTTGCCCGCATAGCCGCGGCCTTCCTGCTTGTGCGCCGTGCCCGTCTTGCCGCCCACGGTATAGCCCGGTGTCTGGGCCAGGGGGGCGGTACCGCCCGGGCTGGCGGCCAAGTGCAGCATCTGCCGCACCGCGGAGGCCGTCTCCGGTGAGAACACCCGAATCCCACTGGGCGGTGCGTCGCGGCGCACCACCGATACCGGCACGAGCTCGCCGTCACGCGCGAACACCGAATAGGCCCGCGCGAGTTGGAAGAGGCTGGCCGACAAGCCGTAGCCGTAGGACATGGTGGCCTGTTCGATCGGACGCCAGGTCTTGTAGGGGCGCAGGCGTCCCGTGACGGCGCCGGGGAAGTCCAACTGGGGCTTCTGCCCCATCCCGATCTGCGAGAACATCTCCCACATCTCGCGCGGGTGCAGGTCCATGGCCATGCGCACCGTGCCGATGTTGCTGGACTTCTGGATCACCTGCTCCACCGTCAAGCTGCCATAGGGATGCGCATCGCGGATGGCCATGCCACCGACGACCAGGCTGCCGGGTGTGGCGTTGATCATCGTGCTGGGTCGAACCTTGCCCGTCTCCAGCGACACGGCGGCGATGAAGGGCTTCATCGTGGAGCCCGGCTCGAAGGTGTCGGTCAGCGCCCGGTTGCGCAGCTGGCCCCCCGACAGGTTGCGTCGGTCCGAAGGGTCGTAGCTCGGGTAGTTGGCCAGCGCCAACACTTCACCGGTCTGCACATCCAAGACCACCACACTGCCGGCCTGAGCACGGTGCTGGTACACCGCTTCGCGCACCCGTTGGTACGCGAAGAACTGCACCTTGGCATCGATGGACAGCTGGATATCGTCCCCATGCAGCGGGTCCACCGCATCGCCGAGGTCTTCCACCGTACGACCGGTGCGGTCCCGGATGACCATGCGCGAGCCGTTGCGGCCCAACAGCCGGTCGTGAAAGGCCAGTTCAATGCCCTCCTGGCCCTGGTCATCGGCATTGGTGAAGCCCACCACATGCGCAGCCGCCTCGCTTTCGGGGTAGCGGCGCTGGTACTCGCGAAGCTCGGCGACCCCCTTGATCTTCAGGGCCTTGACCTCTTGCCACAGGGCGATGTCGACATGGCGGCGCAGCCACACGAAGCGGCTGTTTTCATCGGCAACGCGACGCTGCAGTTCCGTCACGGGCATCTTCAAGGCCTGCGCCAAGGCCTTGAGTTGTTCGGGGTTGGCCTGGAATTCCTTGGGGTCGGCCCAGATGGAGGGCATGGCCACGCTGCTGGCCAGCGTGGTCCCGTTGCGGTCCAGGATTCGGCCGCGGCTGGCGGGCAAGGGCACGGTGTGCGCGTAGCGCTTCTCGCCTTCGAGCTGATAAAAGTCGGTGCCGATGATCTGGATGTAGACCGCCCGCCCGATCAGCACGCAAGCAGCCAGGCCGCACAGGGTCACGAGGAAGTGCCCACGCCACAGCGGTGTCTTGGAGGCCAGCAAGGGGCTGCTGCTGTAGACCACTCCGCGTGCACCCGTGTGGCGTGCAGCGGCTGTGCGCTTGAAGGGGTGCCACGCCATCAGCGGGCTCCCCCAGGCGGGGCATCGGCAGACGGGTTCCGACCCGGCGGCGCGCCCTCGGCTCCCCCGCCCGGCCGGCGCGGGCCATCGCTCACATATTGCGTCACCTGTGGGGTGATGGGGGCCATCTGAAGCCGGTCGCGGGCCAGCCGCTCCACCCGCAGGTTGGTGGCCTGCGCCTGCCGCTCGGCCAAGAGTCTGGCGTGATCCGACTCCAGCCGCGCCAGATCAGCCTTGGCCTTTTCGATCTCCGCAAACAGACGGCGCGATTCATACGCCGTCTGCACGAGCGCCAAGGCGCTGATCACCAGCGCCACGATCAGCGCCAGGTTCAGCCGGTTCATGCGCCCACCTCCGTGCCCACAGCCAGCCGCCGCGCCACCCGCAAGATGGCCGATCGCGAACGTGGGTTCAGGCGTACTTCTTCCTCCGAGGGACGGATGCGGCCCAGGGCCTGCAGCCGCATGGCCTTGGGGGGTGCCAACAGAGCACGCCGGTCCACCACCTCGCGGCTTTCGCGGGCGATGAATTGCTTGACGATGCGGTCTTCCAGAGAGTGGAAGCTGATCACGGCCAGTCGTCCTTCGGGTGCCAGCAGGTCGAGCGCAGCGCTCAGGCCCTGCTCGAGCTCCTCAAGCTCTGCGTTGACTTGAATCCGAAGAGCCTGAAATGTGCGCGTCGCAGGGTCCTGGCCCGGCTCGCGGGTCTTGACCGTACGAGCCACGAGCTCGGAAAGCTCACCTGTGGTTCGAACGGGGTGCCCGCTCTCGCGGCGAGCCACAAGCGCCTTTGCAATCGGTAGAGCAAACCGTTCTTCCCCATAGTCACGGATCACCTGCGCAATCTGCCGCTCATCGGCACGGGCCAAGAAGTCCGCCGCCGTGGGGCCGCGGGTCGTGTCCATGCGCATGTCCAGCGGCGCATCGAAGCGGAAACTGAATCCCCGCTGCGGGGTGTCGATCTGCGGTGAACTCACGCCCAGGTCCAGCAGGACGCCCTGCACCGCATGAATGCCCATGTCGGCCAGGCACTCGCGCATCTGCGCGAAGCTGGCGTGGCAGATGGAAAAACGCGGGTCCAGGACCCGCGTATCCGGCGCGGCTGCAGCGGCCAGTGCCTCCGGGTCCTTGTCGAAGGCCACCAGCCGTCCCTGTGGCCCCAGCGCCTGCAGCACGCGCCGGCTGTGGCCACCGCGCCCAAACGTGCCATCCACGTAGAGCCCCGCGGGCTGAATGGACAAGGCCTGGACGGCCTCTTCCAACAACACCGTGACATGGCGTGCCTGCGCGGCCACGCCGTCGGTGGGGCCGGAGGCGTTCATCAGAAGACATGGTCCTTGAGGGCATCGGGCATGCCCTGCTCGATGACCTGGTCCTCGTGGGTGGCCAGCTTGGCGGCGTCCCAGAGCTCCAGACGCTGGCCCATGCCCAGCAGCATCACCTCGCGCTCCAGGCCCGCCCACGCGCGCAACTCCGGCGCGATGAGCACGCGGGCGCCCGAATCGATCTCCACATCCATGGCGCTGCCCAGGAAGATGCGGCGCCAACCCTCTGCGCCCATGGGCAGGGTCATCAGCTTCTCGCGGAAGGATTCCCAGGCGGGCCGCGGAAACACGAGCAGGCAACGATGGGGGTGCTTGGTGACGGTCAGCTGACCCGCCGCGGTGGCCGAGAGCACTTCACGGTGGCGCGCCGGCACGGTGATCCGCCCCTTCCCATCGAGGGTGAGCGCTGAACTGCCTTGAAACACGAAATGGGACACCGGTGGGCCTGGGTTCGGAAGCGGGACGGGTGTTGCAATTCGTCACAAACACCCACAAAAAACCACTTTCCGACACTTTACCGGATTTCGCCGTGCCCGGTCAATGAATTGGGCGAAAAATCTCAATCAAATCAATTACTTACAAGCCTATCGAAAACCAAGGTCAAGGGGCAAAAATATCAATCAAATGAACCACTTGCCCACCACACTCAAAGTTGAGGTTGAGAAGAAGGGGCCGCTAGGACTTTCCCTGAACGCCCGCCACAGGCTCAGGATTTGGGCCCGGGCTGTGCAGAGTCGAGCACCCACGCCACCCAGCCCACCAGCAGCAGACCCAGGGACGCGAAGGCCAGCGCCAAGGCCGAATGCATCACCAGGGGCACGAGCACACCGGCGACCAGGGCATTGGCTGCGCTGCCCACGCACATCTGCAGGGAGCTCACCAGGCCTCGGCGGTCGGGCGCCAGATCCAACACCATCAGCGTCACCACCGGCACCATCAGCGCCCACCCGAGGGAAAACAGCGCCACCGGCACCATCGACCACGAAGGGTGTGGCGGCAGCACCAGGTGCAGGGCCACGTTGAGTAGCGACACCACACCCATGATGGCGTAGCCCCAACGGATCTGTTGCCGAGGTTGGATCCGGCCAGCCAAGCGTCCCGACAACCACGCGCCGGCGGTCAGGCCGGTCATCGACAGGAGGAAGAACCAAAAGAACTGCGTGGGCTGCAGGCCCAGGTGCTCGCCCAAATAGGTCGGGGCCGCCAGCACATAGAGAAACATGCCATTGAAGGGGATACCACTGGACAGCGCCAGCAGCCAAAAGCGCCGACTCGAACCCAAGCCCCAATAGCCGGCCATCAGATGGCGTGGATGGAAGGGCTGCACCTGCAATTCATGCAAGGTCTCGGGCAACAGGCGCCAGTTCAGCCAAAAGAGCAGGCCGCCCACCGCGGCCAGGCCCCAGAAGACGGCGTGCCAGCCCCCAGCCACGAACACATGGCCGCCGAAGGCCGGCGCGATCACCGGCGCCACGCCGAAGAAGATGGTCACCTGCGACATCACCTTCTGGGCGGAGGTGGGCGGGTACATGTCGCGAATGATGGCCCGAGACACCACCATGCCGGCGCCAGCCGACAGCCCTTGAAGGGCGCGGCACACGATGAGTTGGGTGATGGTCTGCGACAAGGCACAGCCCACCGAGGCCAAGGTGAACAAGGCCACGCCAGCGAGCACCACCGGGCGCCTGCCGAAGCTGTCGGCCAATGCCCCATGAAAGAGGTTCATCACCGCAAAGGCCAGCAGATAGGCCGACAGGGTCTGCTGCATCTGCAGCGGTGTGGCCCCCAGCGTTTGCGCAATGCCCTCAGGACCGGCGAAGGCCGGCAGATAGGCATCGATGGCAAACGGCCCGACCATCCCCAAGCCGGCCAGCAGCAAGGCCAGCTGCCAGCGCGGGCGGGTCCAGAGTTGTGCGGCTTGGGGATTCATGAAAATGTGTGAAGCAAGCCGATAGGCCGGATTCTGTGCGACGCCACAGCCTTGCGGCTGCAGCACCGTGACCGCCATTCCTCTGGGCCGGGGGTCGCCCACCCGGCTCGATGCCACCTACCCGCCGGCTCCGCGGGTCACGTCAACGCCGGCCTACTTGGTGTTGCTGCGCGCAGAGATTGCCCGTTGCACCCGAACTGAATCGGCTCGTCTCTGTTGCTCTGATCCTCACCTCGCGGTGGAGAGCCGTTAGCTCCTGCGCTGCCCTGTGCAGTCCGGACCTTCCTCCAATGCCGTGTTTCCACGCTCGCACCAGCGGCGGTCTGGCTTGCTTCACGCCCGCATTATCGCGCGGGCGCGGCGCCACGGCGCCCGGCACGCCACCGTCAGCTGGCCAAAGGGCCCGCGTCGGCTGAGACAGAATCCCCAGCGCATGACCGCTGCTTCGTTCAAGGTGCTGAGCCTCATCCCTCCGATGACCCAGCTCAACACGCCCTACCCCAGCACCGCCTACCTCACGGGCTTTCTGCGCGCACGCGGTGTGGCAGCCGTGCAGGACGACTTGGCGCTGCGCCTGGTGCTGCGCTTGTTTTCCAGGGTCGGCTTGGGGCGGTTGCGGCAGGCCGCTGCCAAGCGCAACCAGGACCAGGCCCGTCTGGGACACTTCATCCAACACTTCGACCGCTACGCCGCCACTGTCGAGCCCACCGTGGCCTTCTTGCAGGGGCGCGACCCGACCCTGGCCCACCGCATCAGCGCGCGGGGCTACTTGCCCGAGGGTCCGCGGTTCGCCCATCTGGACCTGGGGGCGCCGACCGATGCAGACCACGGGGTGGGCGACGAGGGGCCCGCCGCCGACCCCTTGGGCTGGGCCTTTGGCGCCATGGGTCTGCAAGACCGGGCCCGCCACCTGGCCACGCTGTACCTCAACGACCTGGCCGATGTGATCCGCGATGCGGTGGACCCGCACTTTCAGTTCGTGCGCTACGGTGAGCAATTGGCCACCAGCCAAGCCCATTTCGACCCGCTGGCCCAGGCACTGGCCACGCCGCCCCATCTGCTGGACCAGGAACTGGCCGAACTGACGCTCACCACTGTGGCCGCACACGCGCCCACACTGGTGCTGCTGTCCGTGCCGTTTCCCGGTGCGGTGTATGGCGCGCTGCGCATCGCGCAGACCATCAAGACACACCACCCCAGCGTGAAGATCGCCCTGGGTGGGGGGTTCGTCAACACCGAACTGCGCGACCTCCGCGAGCCACGGCTCTTCGACTTCGTCGACTTCGTCACCCTGGACAGCGGTGAGCGGCCACTGCTGGCCCTGATCGAACACCTGCGTGGTCGGCGCAGCGCACAACGCCTGGTGCGCACCTTCCATCGAGACGGCTCAGGCGCGGTCGCGTACACGAACTTTGCCGAACCCGACATTCCCTTCAGCGAAGTGGGCACCCCCACCTGGGACGGGCTGCCGCTGAATGACTACCTCAGTCTGCTGGACATGCTCAACCCGGTGAACCGTTTGTGGAGCGAGGGCCGCTGGAACAAGCTGACCGTGGCGCACGGCTGCTACTGGAAGAAGTGCAGCTTCTGCGATGTGAGCCTGGACTACATCTCGCGCTATGAAGCCGCGTCGGCCGAATTGCTGGTTGACCGCATCGAAGCCATCGTCGCCGAAACCGGACAAAGCGGCTTTCACTTCGTGGACGAAGCGGCACCACCCAAGGTGCTCAAAGCCTTGGCGCAGGAACTCATTCGCAGAGGCGTCACCATCAGCTGGTGGGGCAACATCCGCTTCGAAAAGACCTTCACACCCGAGCTTTGCCAGTTGCTGGCCGACAGTGGCTGCGTGGCCGTCACCGGTGGGCTGGAGGTGGCCTCCGACCGCCTGCTGAAGCTGATGAAAAAGGGGGTGACGGTGGAGCAGGTGGCGCGCGTCACCCGTGCCTTCGCCGACGCAGGGGTGATGGTGCATGCCTACCTGATGTACGGCTTTCCCACCCAGACGGTCCAGGACACGGTGGATGCGCTGGAGTATGTGCGACAGCTCTTCCTCAACGGCTGTATCCACAGCGGCTTCTTTCACCGCTTTGCCTGCACCGTGCACTCACCCGTGGGCCTGGCACCCGCGGATTACGGGGTCACACTGCTGCCCTTGCCCGAAGGGCGCTTTGCGAAAAACGATGTGGGCTTCATCGATCCCACCGGTGTCGACCATGACACCCTGGGCCTGGCGCTGAAGAAAGCGATCTACAACTTCATGCACGGCCACTTGCTGGAAGACGACGTGCGGGTGTGGTTTGCCGAGCACCTGGAGCGGGTACCCAAGCCCTCCGTGGGCCGACAGCGCATCGCCAAGGCCTTGGCGCGCTCGACTTGAGCCCGCGCGCGCCCAGCGCGCTCAATCCACCTGGCGCCAGGCCAGCGTTTCACCGGCGCGCAAGGGCTTGAGCGGCGCGCCACCGAATGGCAAGGTCTGCGGCAGCGTCCATTCTTCGCGCCGCAACGTGACCGTGCCGGTATTGCGCGGCAGGCCGTAAAAGTCCGGGCCATGAAAGCTCGCAAATGCCTCCAGCTGGTCCAAGGCGCCCACAGCCTCAAAGGCCTCTGCATACAGCTCCAGCGCCGACAACGCCGTGTAGCAGCCGGCGCAGCCGCTGGCGTGCTCCTTCAGTTGCGAAGGATGGGGCGCGCTATCGGTGCCCAGGAAAAACCGGGGGTGGCCGCCGGTGGCCGCGGCCACCAGAGCGCGGCGGTGTTCCTCGCGCTTCAACACCGGCAGGCAGTAGTAATGTGGCCGAATGCCGCCCTGAAAAATGGCGTTGCGGTTGTAGAGCAGGTGGTGCGCGGTGATGGTGGCCCCCAGCCGCGCATCACCCTGCGCCACATACGCTGCGGCTTCCTTGGTGGTGATGTGCTCGAAGACGATCTTGAGCTCCGGAAAGTCGCGTCGCAAGGGCTGCAGTACCCGGTCGATGAACACCGCTTCACGATCGAAGAGGTCGATTTCGGCATCGGTCACCTCACCGTGCACCAGAAGCAGCAGGCCCTGTGCCTGCATCGCTTCCAGGGTCTTGTAGGTCTTGCGGATGTCGGTCACTCCCGCGTCGCTGTTCGTGGTGGCGCCGGCCGGATAGAGCTTCAGGGCCACCACGCCCGCCTCCTTGGCCCGCTTGATCTCGTCAGGCGCCAAGTTGTCCGTTAGGTACAGCGTCATCAGGGGCGTGAAGGTCAGACCCTCGGGCACCGCAGCTTCGATGCGTTGGCGGTAGGCCACGGCCTGCGCGGCGGTGGTCACCGGTGGCCTCAGGTTGGGCATGACGATGGCCCGGGCGAATTGCCGCGCGGTGTGGGGCACCACATCGGCCATGGCGGCGCCATCGCGCAGGTGCAGGTGCCAGTCGTCGGGGCGGGTGATGACGAGTTCGCTCATGCCGCCATTGTCGCCCGGCTCAGTGCTGCAGGATCTTGGACAGGAAGTCCCGGGCTCGTTCGCTGCGCGCTTCGGGTTGCCCGAAGAATTCGTCTTTGCTGCAGTCTTCCACGATGCGGCCGGCATCCATGAAGATCACCCGGTGGCTGACCTTGCGCGCAAAGCCCATCTCGTGCGTGACCACCATCATGGTCATGCCCTCCTGGGCCAAGCTCACCATCACATCCAGCACCTCGCCCACCATCTCCGGGTCCAGTGCCGAGGTCGGCTCGTCGAACAGCATCACGATCGGGTCCATCGACAGCGCCCGCGCAATGGCCACCCGCTGCTGCTGCCCGCCAGAGAGCTGCCCCGGGAACTTGTCCTTGTGCGCCATGAGGCCGACCCGGTCGAGCATCTTCAGCCCACGGGCCAGGGCGTCGTCCTGGCTGCGGCCCAGCACCTTGATCTGCGCCAGGGTGAGGTTTTCCGTCACCGACAGGTGCGGAAACAGCTCAAAGTGCTGGAACACCATGCCCACCCGACTTCGCAACTGAGGCAAGTTGGTGCCCGGGGCGGTGATGCTCACACCATCGACGACGATGTCGCCTTGCTGGATGGGCTCCAGCGCATTGACGGTCTTGATCAGGGTGCTCTTGCCCGAGCCGGACGGCCCGCACACCACCACCACCTCGCCTTTGGCGATGGAGGTGGTGCAGTCGGTCAGCACCTGAAAGCTGCCGTACCACTTGTTGACATGACGGATGTCGATCATGGTGCTCACCGAATGATTTGGATGCGACTCTGAAGTTTCTTGACCAGCATGGACAGTGAGAAGCAGATCGCGAAGTACACCAAGGTGGCCACCAGATAGGTTTCCACCGGTCGATTGAAATTCTTGCCGGCCACCTCAAAACCCTTGAGCAAGTCGTAGGCCCCGATGGCATAGACCAAGGACGTGTCCTGGAACAGGATGATGGTTTGCGTCAACAACACCGGCAGCATGTTGCGGAAGGCCTGAGGCAGCACGATGAGCTGCATGGTTTGGCCGTAGTTCATCCCCACGGCATAGCCGGCATGCACCTGCCCCTTGGGTACGCTCTGGATGCCCGCCCGCATGATCTCGGAGTAATAGGCCGCCTCGAAAACGGTGAAGGTGATCACGGCGGACCACTCAGCCCCCAGCGGCTTGCCGGTGACCAAGGGGATCAGCAGGAAGAACCACAGGATGACCATCACCAGCGGGATGGACCGCAAGGTGTTCACATAGGCTGCCGCCGGAACGGCCAGCCAGGGCTTGCCGGACAGGCGCATGAGGGCGATCACCGTACCCAAGGCGATGCCGCCGATCATGGCCACCAGGGTGAGCTGGATCGAAAAGATCAAGCCCTTGAGGACATAGCTGGACAGCAGTCCCCAGGTGAGGAAGGAGAAGTCCAGGGTCACCGCGCCGCCCCCAGTGTGCCGGGGATCTGCACCCGCTGCTCGATGAACAGCGCCACCCGGTTGACAGCGAAGGCCGAGACGAAGTAAGCCCCCGTCACCGCCAGGTAGATCTCGATCCCACGTGAGGTTTCCTCTTGGGCCTGCAGAGCGAACAGGGTCAGCTCGGCAATGGACACGGCAAAGGCCACCGACGAGTTCTTCACGATGTTCATCGACTCACTGGTCAGCGGCGGAATCACGATCCGAAAGGCCACCGGCAGCAGCACATAGCGATAGGTCTGCGCCAAGGTCAGCCCCACCGCCAAGCCTGCATAGCGCTGGCCGCGCGGGATGCTCTGGATACCGGCCTTGACCTGTTCAGAGATGCGGGCGCTGGTGAAAAAGCCCAGGGCCAGCACCACCAGCACAAAGCTGGGCACGTCTCGCAGCGGGGTGATCAGCGACGGGATCACGTGGTACCAAAGGAAGATCTGCACCAGCAAGGGAATGTTGCGGAACAGTTCGGTCCAGGCGTTGCCGACGAACACCCAGGGCCGTGAAGGCGTGGTGCGCGCGATACCCATGAGCGAGCCCATCACCAAGGCCACGACCAGCGCCAAGGCGGCCACCGAGAGCGTCCAGCCCCAAGCCGACAGCATCCAGTCGAGGTAGGTGATCTCGCCACCCTGCCCGAAGCAGCCGCGTTGCTCCTCGCCAGTGACGGTGTCGCGACAGAAGACCTGCCAATCCCAAGTGGCCACGCACGCTCCCGTGTTTGCGCTGCACTATAGCGGCCGCACAGCCCAGTCCCCCTGGGGTTGTCCACAACGCCGCGCGCAGAAAAAAGCCCGGCCAGAAGCCGGGCTTGGGCCCAATTTGCAGCCGGTCGAAGACCGGCCGCACGGCCTTACTTCTTGGCGTAGGCCTCCATCGGGCGGTCGTTGGGCTCGGCCCAGGCTGCCTTGGTGGCATCCGATGCGGGCAAACGCAGCGCCGTGTTGGCCGGGGGGATGGGCTGCATGAACCACTTGTCATACAGCTTGGCCAAGTCGCCACTCCTGATCATGGCGATGATGCTGTCATCCACCGCCTTCTTGAAGGCCGGGTCGTCCTTGCGGAACATGATGGCGATGGGCTCCACATTGAGCACCTCGCCGGCGATCCGGAAGTCGGCCGGGCTCTTGGCCTTGGCGATATTGCCTGCCAGGATCTGGCCGTCCATCACAAACGCGTCGGCACGGCCGCTTTCCAACAGCAGGAAGCTGTCGGCGTGGTCCTTGCCGAAGACCTCATCGAAGTTCACGCCGGTGGCGCGCTCATGACGGCGAAGATGCTGCACCGAGGTGGTGCCGGTGGTGGTGGCCACCTTCTTGCCGTTGAGCTGATTGATGTTGGTGATGCCGGAGTTGGCCTTCACCGCCATGCGCACCTCTTCCACAAAGGTGGTGACCGCAAAGGCCACATCCTTCTGGCGGTTGGCGTTGTTGGTGGTCGAGCCGCACTCGATGTCCACGGTGCCGTTTTGCACCAGGGGCTGGCGGTTCTGGGACGTCACCACCTGGTACTTGACCTCGAGCTTGGGCAGGGCCAGCGACTTCTGGATGTCACCCAGCACGCGCTGGCAGACCTCGACATGGAAGCCGGCAAACTTGCCGTCGCCCAGGGTGAAGCTCAGGGCGCCTGAAGACTCGCGCACGCCCATGGTGACGGAGCCGGAATCCTTGATCTTCTTGAGGGTGTCGGCCTGGGCCAGGCCGGTTGCGGCCGCCACGGCGGCCACCAGGATGAGGGACTTCTTCATGAATGCTCCTGTGAAGGGTGGGAGGAATGCCAAGAAAAACGACAAGCGCCGCATTCTAGGGACGACGCGGCCCTTCTAGATATGCCCACAGACCCTGAGCGGACACCTTGGGCGGCCGGACGCCGGCAGCCCCGGGGCGCTCACGGTAGACGCGGACTTCCATGGTCAGGCGAAAACTCTCACCCGGCGCGGCTTCGACCAGGCGCCCGGCGCGCAACTCCTTCTGAACCGAGCCCAGGGGCAGAAAGGTCAGCCCATGGCCTTCGATGGCCATGGCCTTCAAGCCTTCGGCCATGTCGGTCTCATAGACCGGATGCAGCTCGGCCGCCTGGGGCGACTCCTTGAGGATCAGGTCCACCAGCCGCGCCAGGTAGGCGCCCGGGGCGTAGTTGAGGAAGGGGATGTGTCGGCCCTTGTCGCCGGGCAGCGTGTACACCGCCCGGCCACGGGCGTCGGCACAACTGAAGGGCGCCAGGGTCTCCCGTCCCAGCACCAGCATGTCATAGCGCTCGGGGTTGAGCTGCAGCGGCTGGGAGGGGTGGTGGTAGGCGATCAGCAAGTCGCAGCCACCCTCGCTCAGGCGCATGGCCGCATCGTGCACATTCAGGGCGGTCAGGCGGCTCTTGAGGGGGCCGAAATGGGCCTGCAGATCCATCAGCCAATGCGGGAAGAAGGTGAAGGCCAGGGTGTGCGGCACCGCAAACTCGATCACGTCGGCCAGGTCCCCTTGGTGGGTGCGAACCAGGTGTCGCGCGCTTTGCAGCGCCCCGAGAATTTCCAGGGCCTGCGAATGCAGCAACTCACCGGCCGGGGTCAGCCGGGTGGGGTAGGACGAGCGGTCGACCAGGTCGACGCCCGCCCAGGCCTCCAGCGCCTGGATTCGCCGAGAAAACGCCGGCTGCGTCACATGGCGCAGCTGGGCCGAGCGCGAGAAGCTGCGCGTCTCGGCCAGGCTCACGAAGTCTTCAAGCCACTTGGTTTCCATTCCCACTGCGCTGCAAGGCCCACATCGAAGCATAACGACCCCCCAGGGCCAGCAAGGCGTCGTGGTTCCCGCGCTCGATGATGCGGCCGCCTTCCATCACCAGTATTTCGTGCGCATCCACCACGGTCGACAGCCGGTGGGCGATCACGAGGGTGGTCTTGCCCTGAGCGGCACGGCGCAGTTCCGCTTGGATGGCGCGCTCATTGGCCGAATCCAGGGCCGAGGTGGCCTCATCAAAGATCAGGATCGGGGGGTCCTTGAGCAGGGTACGCGCAATGGCCACGCGCTGCTTTTCTCCGCCAGACAGCTTCAGCCCCCGCTCGCCCACCAGGGTGTCGTAACCCTTGGGGGTGGACACGATGAAGTCGTGGATGCGAGCGGCACGCGCGGCGGCCTCCACCTCCTGCCGCGTGGCGCCGGGCCGACCGTAGGCGATGTTGTACTCCACCGTGTCGTTGAACAGCACGGTGTCCTGCGGCACGATGCCGATGGAGCGGCGCAGTGAGGACTGGGTGACGCCCCGGATGTCCTGTCCGTCGATGGTGATGCGCCCGGCGCCGTTCTTCACATCGTAGAAGCGAAACAGCAAGCGAGCCAACGTGCTCTTGCCTGCACCGGAGGACCCCACCACGGCCACCGTCTTGCCCGGTGGAATCTCGAAGGACACCTCCCGCAGGATGGTGCGAGCGCCCGGGCTGCTCGGCTCCGCGGCCACTGCCACAGCCGGGACCAGGTCGTAGCCGAAGCTGACGCCCTCGAAGCGGACCTCCCCCCTGGTGACCTGGAGATCGGGCGCGCCAGGGGCATCGGCCACTTCGCGTTCACGCTCCAGCAGCCCGAACATCTTGTCCAGATCGGTCAACGCTTGCTTGATCTCGCGGTAGATCACCCCCAGGAAGTTCAGCGGGATGTACAGCTGAATCATGAAGGCATTGATCATCACCAGATCGCCCAGCGTCAGCCGCCCGTCCACCACGCCCTGCGTGGCCCGCCACAGCATCAACACCAGCGCCGCTGCGATGATCAGCTGCTGCCCCGTGTTCAGGATGCTCAGGGTGGTCTGGCTCTTGAGCGCGGCCTTGCGCAGCCGCTCCAGGCTCTCGTCGTAGCGATGCGCCTCCCACTGCTCGTTGTTGAAGTACTTGACCGTCTCGTAGTTCAACAGGGAATCGATCGCCTTGGTGTGCGCCTTGGAGTCCATCTCGTTCATCTCGCGGCGGAACTGGGTGCGCCACTCGGTGATCTTGAAGGTGAAGGCGACGTACACCACCAGGGCGGCCATCGTGATCCAGGCAAAGAGTGAATCGAACTGCACCGCCAAGAGCGTGAGGACCAAGGCCACTTCGATGAGGGTGGGCAGGATGCTGTAGAGCGAATAGGACACCAAAGCGTGCACCGCTCGTGTGCCGCGTTCGATGTCGCGCGTCATCCCGCCGGTTTGACGCTCCAGGTGGAAACGCAGGCTCATGCCATGCAGGTGCTGGAAGACCTGCAGGCTCAAGCTGCGCGCCGTGCCCTCGGTGGCCTTGGCAAAAATCAACTCGCGCAGCTCGGTGAAGAGTGAGGTCGACAGTCTCAACAGGCCGTAGGCCAGCAACAAGCCCAGCGGAACCACCAGCAGCGCCTGCGGGTCGCCCGGCTTGATCGACAGGCTGTCCACCAGATGCTTCAGCAGCACCGGCACCCCCACGTTGGCCAACTTGGCCGCCACCATGAAGGCCAGGGCGGCCCCCACGCGCCAACGGTAGCGCCAAAGGTAGGGGAACAGACGCTGCAGGGTGCCCCAGTCTGAGCGTCGTGTGGGGGCGTTGGCCGCCGGGGCCGCGTCTGATGAATGTCCGTGGGCGAGTCCGCGCATGCGGACATTCTCGCCCCAGGGCTGGCGGGGCGGCGCGGCGACGGCAGCGCTATGCTTGGGCCATGAAGCCCACCGCCTCGAACGACCTACGCCCAGCGGGCGACGCCGTCAAACTGCCCACCGACAAGGAACTGGTGCTGCGCGTCATCCCCATGCCGGCCGACTGCAATGCCAATGGCGACATCTTCGGCGGCTGGGTCATGGCCCAGGTCGACCTGGCGGGCGCGGTGCTGCCGGTGCGCCGCGCCCGCGGCCGCCTGGCCACGGTGGCGGTCAATCAATTCATCTTCAAGCAACCGGTGAAGGTGGGCGATCTGCTGAGCTTCTATGCCGAGATCACCCGCGTGGGCACGACCTCCATCACGGTGAACGTGGAAGTCTTTGCCCAACGCCTGCGCGACGGGGGAGAGTACGCGCTGAAGGTCACCGAGGCCACGCTCACCTACGTGGCCACCGATGAACACGGAAAACCTCGACCGGTGCCGCCGGCGTGAGCGGCATTCAGAACGCGCTGAAGTCCGGCTTGCGCTTGTCAAAGAAGGCCTGAAACGCCTCTCGGGCCTCAGGGCTGCGCAGGGCCTTGCCGAATGCCTCGGCCTCGATGGTGATGGCGTTCATCACCTGCTCGTCCGTCCATCGCTTCATGAGTTGCTTGGCCTGCTTCACCGCCGAAGGCGGCAGCGCCGTGAAGCGTTGGGCCACGCGGCGGGCGTGAGGGAGGACTTCGTCAGCGGGCAGCACCGCATTGGCGATGCCGCACTCCACGGCTTCCTCGGCGGTGAAGGGGTCGCCCAACAGCAGCTTTTCTGCAGCCTTGCGCCGCCCCATGAGTGCCGGCACCACCAGGCTGGAGGCGTATTCGGGCACCAGGCCCAGGCCGACGAAGGGCATGGCCAGGCGGGCGTTGTCGGCCACGTACACGAGGTCACAGTGCAGCAACATGGTCGTGCCGATGCCGATGGCCGCACCGGTCACGGCCACCACCACCGGCTTGTCGCAATCCAGCAGGGCCTTCATGAATCGAAACACGGGCGAGTCCATGCCCTGTGGTGGACGCTGCACGAAGTCTTCGAGGTCGTTGCCCGAGGTGAAGATGCCCGGCTGACCCGTGATCAGCGCCGCGCGCACCGCGGGGTTCTCCGCAGCCGCCTTCAGGGCGGCGGCCATGTCGTCGTACATGGCCATGGTCAGCGCATTCTTCTTCTCAGGCCGCGCGATTTCGATGGTGGCCACGCCATGGGCCAAACCGGTTTTGATGCTCATGGGGTGGGTCTCCTCAAACGCATTCCAGGATGCCGGCGGCACCCTGGCCGGTGCCCACGCACATCGTGACCATCCCATACTTCAGGTTCTTGCGGCGCAACGCGTGCACCACGGTGGCCGCTCGGATGGCGCCTGTGGCTCCCAGCGGGTGGCCCAGCGCAATCGCTCCGCCCATGGGGTTGACCTTGCTGCGGTCGATCTGCAGGGTATTGAGCACGGCCAAAGCCTGCGCGGCAAAGGCCTCGTTGAGCTCGATCCAGCCCAACTCGTCCTGCCTCAGACCCGCGTAGCGCAGGGCCGCGGGAATCGCCTCGATGGGGCCGATACCCATGATCTCCGGCGGCACTCCCCGCGAAGCAAAGCTCACGAAGCGGGCCAGGGGCTTGAGGTCAAAGCGCTTGCAGGCCGCCTCACTGGCCACGATCAACGCACCGGCGCCGTCGCTGGTCTGCGAACTGTTGCCCGCCGTGACCGAGCCCTTGGCGGCGAACACCGGCTTCAACTTGGCCAGGCCTTCGAGCGAGGTGTCCGCCCGTGGGCCCTCGTCGATGCTCACGGTGCGGCGCTTCTCGACCACACCGCCGCTGCTCAAGTCCGGCGAGCGGTCCACCACCTCCACAGGGGTGATCTCATCGGCGAACTCGCCTGCGGCGATCGCTGCCAAGGCCTTTTGATGCGAAGCCAGGGCAAACGCATCCTGATCCTCGCGCGAGACCTTCCACTGCTGCGCCACCTTCTCGGCGGTCATGCCCATCCCGTAGGCAATGCCCACGTTGTCGTCCTTGAAAAACACAGCCGGATTGAAGGACGGCTTGTTGCCGGTCATGGGCACCAGGCTCATGCTCTCGCAGCCGCCGGCGATCATCACATCGGCCTCGCCCACCCGTATGCGGTCGGCAGCCATCTGCAGCGCCGTCAGGCCCGAGGCACAGAAGCGGTTGACCGTCACGCCCCCCACCGAGTTCGGCAAGCCGGCCAACAGGGCGGCGATGCGCGCGACATTCAGACCCTGCTCGCCTTCGGGCATCGCGCAGCCGATGATGGCGTCTTCAATGGCCTTGGGGTCCAGCTTGGGCACCTGGGCCATGGCGCCGCGCAAGGCGGCCACCAACAAGTCATCGGGCCGGGTGTTCTTGTAATACCCGCGACCACTCCTGCCGATCGGGGTTCGCGTGGCCGCCACGATGTAGGCGTCCGTGATCTGCTTGCTCATCTTGATCTCCCGAATCAGTTGCGGACCGGCTTACCAGTGGACAGCATCCCCATGATGCGTTCCTGCGTCTTGGGATGGTCCAGCAGGGAACAGAAACGCTCCCGCTCCAGCGCCATGAGGTAGTCCTCGGTCACCATTGAGCCCGCATCCACATCACCCCCACACACCACCTCGGCAATCAGCTTGGCGATATGGAAATCGTGCGCGCTGATGAAGCCGCCGTCGCGCATATTGGCCAGCTGTCCCTGGATGGTGGCCACGCCGTTGCGGCCCACCACGGGAAACAGCGCCTTGGGCGGCGCGCGGTAGCCACTGTCGGCCATGGCCCGAGCCTGCTGCAGGGCCACATACAGGAGCTCATCCTTGTGCGGCACGATCACATCCGAATCCAGCAGGTAGCCGATGTCGCGCGACTCGAGCGCCGAGGTCCCCACCTTGGCCATGGCCGCACTGGTGAAGCCCTCCTTGAGGAAGGCCAAGATGTCCGAACCCGACTGGCCGGCTGCGGCCATCTCGGCTGCGCGGCGGGCGATGTAGGTCAGGCCACCAGCACCCGGCAGCAGGCCCACGCCCACTTCCACCAGACCCACATAGCTTTCCATGTGCGCCACGCGCCGCGCGCAATGCACCGCCAATTCGCAGCCGCCGCCCAAGGCCAGGCCCCGCATGGCCGCCACCACCGGGACCTGTGCATAGCGGATGCGCAGCATCAGGTCCTGCAACTTCTTCTCCTCAGGCGCGATACCTTTGGAGCCGGCCTTCATGTACACCGGCATCAGCGACTCGAGGTTCGCCCCCGCAGAAAACACATCGTCGGGCGACCAGATCACCATGGCTTTGTGCGAGGCCTCAGCGAGTTCGACGGCACGCTGCAGCCCCTGAACGACCGCCGGGCTGATCAGGTGCAACTTGGCGGTGATGCTGGCGATCACCACCTCGCCGTCCATCGTCCACACCCGCACCTCGTCGTTCTTGAAGAGCTCCGTGCCGCTCTTCAAGGGGTCGGCGTCCTTCGCGCCCTTGACGGTTTCCCGGAACAACTGCCGGGCATAAACCGGCAGGCCACTCACGCCCACGAAACGGCCCAAGGCTGGACTGTAGGAGCCTTCTGCGGTATGCACGCCACCAGCGGCCGCCACCGGGCCTTCGAACACCCAAGAGGGCAAGGGTGCGCCGCACAGGGCCTTGCCGGCCTGGATGTCTTCCTGGATCCAATGCGCCACCTGCAGCCAGCCTGCTTCCTGCCACAGTTCGAAGGGACCTTGCTTCATGCCAAAGCCCCAACGCATGGCCAGGTCTACATCGCGCGCCGAATCGGCGATCGTCTGGAGGTGCACCGCGGCATAGTGAAAACCGTCTCGCAGAATGGACCAGACAAACTGCGCCTGAGGGTTGGCGCTCTCACGCAACAGCTTGAGCCGCTCGCCCGCGGGCTTCTTGAGCATGCGCTCGACCATCGGGTCGGCCTTGCCGGTGGACGGCACGTACTGCTGCGTGGCAGGGTCCAGGCGCAGGATGTTCTGGCCCTCCTTCTTGTAGAAGCCCGCTCGGGTCTTCTGGCCCAGTGCGCCGGCCTTGATCAGTGCCTGCAGCACCTCAGGCGTGCCGAAATTCCCATAGAAGGGGTCGGTCTGGGGCGACAGCGTGGTTTGCAGCGTGTTGATCACATGCGCCATCGTGTCCAGGCCCACCACATCGGCGGTGCGGAAGGTGCCCGAAGACGCACGCCCCATCTTCTTGCCGGTCAGGTCGTCCACCACATCGAAGCTCAGGCCGAACTTCTGAGCCTCGGTCATGGTGGCCAACATGCCCGCGATGCCCACGCGGTTGGCGATGAAGTTGGGGGTGTCCTTGGCGCGCACAACGCTCTTGCCCAAGGTGCTGGTGGCGAAGGTTTCGAGCTGGTCCAGGATTTGCGCGTCGGTCGACGGGGTGGCGATCAGTTCGACCAAGGCCATGTAGCGGGGCGGGTTGAAGAAGTGGATGCCGCAAAAGCGAGGGCGCAAATCTTCAGGCAGGGCCTGCGAGAGCTGGGTGATCGACAAGCCCGAGGTGTTGGAGGCCACGATCGCGTGCGCAGCCACGTGCGGTGCCATCTTGGCGTACAAGTCCCGCTTCCAGTCCATGCGCTCGGCAATGGCCTCGATGACCAGGTCGCATCCGGCGAGCAGGTCCAGATGCTCCTCGTAGTTGGCCGCCTGGATGCGTGCGGCCTCCTTGGCCGAACCCAAGGGCGCGGGCTTGATCTTCTTGAGGTTGTCGATGGCCTTGAGCGCGATGGCACTCTTGGGACCCTCCTTGGATGGCAGGTCGAAGAGCAGCACGGGCACCCGCACATTGACCAGATGGGCCGCTATCTGCGCCCCCATCACACCAGCGCCCAGCACAGCGACTTGGCGCACATTGAATCGGTTCATGGAACTTCCTTGCATTCAATCGAAACGTGGGCTACTCCACGCGGATCCAGGTTTGGCTTCGCCCCAGCATCGGAGCGCCGACGTAGCCCCGAACCTCCAGCTTTTGACCGCCATCCACAGGCTTCAGGCGGACCTTGTAGCTCTTGCCATTGTTCGGGTCCAGGATCTCGCCGCCTTCCCAAACGGATGGGTTGCTGCCAGCCCTCACACCGGTGATGATGGTCATGCCCAGCACCGGTTGGTCCTTGCGGGCGTCGCCGCACTTGTCGCACTTGGCGTCCTGCTTGGTCGGGTCCAGCAACTTTTCGATCCGGCCCGTCAGCATGCCGCTGGCATCGACGATGCGCACCAGCGACTTCTCGGTCTTGGTCTCGTCATCGATCGACTTCCACAGGCCCACGGGGGTGGTCTGTGCATGGGCCCGAAGGGGCAGCACGGCGGTGGCCATGATCATGGCCACGAGCAAGGCGGGTTTCTGCGATCTGTTCATGTGGGTGTTTCCTTGTTGGGCCATAAGGTTCAAAACAGCGCCTCGTCCATTTCCATCAGCGGCTTGACCCCCGAGCGCGCCGAACGGATCAGCATCGCCGTCTCCGGCAGCAGCTTGGCGAAGTAGAAGCGCGCGGTGGCCAGCTTGGCGGTGTAGAAGGGGTCCCCCGAGCCCTGCTTGTCCAGGGCTACGCGGGCCATTCGGGCAAACAGGTAGGCGAACACCAGGTGGCCGCACACCCGCAGGTAGTCCACTGCCGCCGCACCCACTTCGTCGGCATTGCCGAACCCCTTCATGCCCAACTCGGTGGTGAGCTTGGTCACCTTGTCGCCCAGGTCGGCCAGCGGGTTGACGAACTCCTGCATGTCTTCACTGACACCCTCTTGCTCCACGAACTCGGCGATGCGCCGGCCAAAGGCCTTGAGCTTCTTGCCGTTGTCGCCCAGCACCTTTCGGCCCAGCAGGTCCAGGGATTGGATGGTGTTGGTGCCCTCGTAGATCATGTTGATGCGCGCATCACGCACATACTGCTCCATGCCCCACTCCGCGATGTAGCCGTGGCCACCGTACACCTGCATGCACTCAGAAGTGGCCTTCCAGGCGTTGTCGGTGATGAAGGCCTTGACGATCGGGGTGAGCAGCGCCACTTCGTCGGCTGCAGCCTTGCGCACCTCCTCGTCGGGGTGGTGCAGTTCCTGATCGATGAGCAAAGCGGTGTGCACGCACAGCGCGCGCCCTGCCTCCGCGTAGGCGCGCGCGGTCAGCAGCATGCGGCGCACATCCGGATGGACGATGATGGTGTCGGCCGGCTGGTCAGGATGCTTGGGCCCGGACAGCGAGCGCATCTGACGGCGGTCCTTTGCATAGGTCACCGCGTTCTGGTAGGCCACTTCGGTCAGGCCCAGGGACTGCATGCCCACGCCCAGGCGTGCGGCGTTCATCATCACGAACATGGCGGCCAGACCTCGGTGTGGCTCTCCCACCAGCGTGCCTACGGCACCATCCAGCGTCATCTGGCATGTGGCGTTGCCGTGGATGCCCATCTTGTGTTCCAGGCCCGAGCAGAAGATGCCGTTGCGCTGGCCCAGCGTGCCGTCGGCGTTCACCAGGAACTTGGGCACCACGAACAAGCTGATGCCCTTGCTGCCTGAGGGCGCATCGGGTAGACGGGCCAGCACCAGGTGGATGATGTTGGACGCCAGGTTGTGTTCTCCGCTGGAGATGAAGATCTTGCCACCGGTGATTCGATAGGACCCATCAGCCTGCGGTTCAGCCTTGGTGCGCAAGAGCCCCAGATCCGTGCCGCAGTGCGGCTCGGTCAGACACATCGTGCCCGTCCACTCGCCGCTCGTGAGCTTGGGCAGGTACATCGCCTTTTGATCGGCCGTACCGTGGGCATGCAGGCATTCGTAGGCCCCGTGGGTGAGGCCCGGATACATCGTCCAAGCCTGGTTGGCGCTGTTGAGCATCTCATAGAAGCACTGGTTGACGGTGTGCGGCAGGCCCTGACCGCCATAGGCGGGGTCACAACTCAGCGCGGGCCATCCCCCTTGCACATACTGCGCATAGGCCTCCTTGAAGCCGGCAGGCGGCGTCACTTCATGGCTGACCTGGTCGAGCCGGCAGCCCTCTCGGTCGCCCACGGCGTTCAGCGGCTGCAGCACCTCGGCTGCGAACTTGCCGCCTTCCTCCAGCACCGCATTGATCGTGTCCGCATCCAGCTCGGCGTGAGGCGGCAGTTCCTTCAATGCCGCGACAACATCCAGCACTTCGTGCAGGACGAACCGCATGTCGCGCAGCGGGGGGGTGTATGAGGCCATTTCAGTTTCTCCTGTTTGAATTCGATTCGAGCGGTGGCCGAGGGCACTGGCCGCTTCGGCTGCCCAGGCTGATCAGCCGTGGACACTCAAGGGGCGCTTGCGAGCTCGGCGGCGCCCCTCATCCGTCGAGCACGGCGCGATGATGCGCGTGAAGCCGATCTGCGTGCGCTCCAAGGCCCCCGGGTGACGCAAGAAGCGGGCGTCATGGTGCAGCGCGAGGATCAGGCCGTGCAGTTCGAACAGTATTTGCCCGGGATCGGTGTCGGGCGCGAGGTGCCCAACCTCGATGGCCAAGCGAATCGCGCGCTCCAGGGCCTGGTGCCAAGCCAGCACCATGTCGGCCAAGGCGTCGCGTACCGGGCCGGGCCGATCGTCGAACTCCACGGCGCCGCTGATGAAGATGCAGCCCGAGTCCAGCTCCACCGACACCCGCTTGACCCAACGCTCAAACAAGGCCTGCAGACGCGGCAAGCCGCGCGGTTCCCGGATCGAGGGATAGAACACCTCTTCTTCGAACTTGGTGTGGTACTCGCGGATGACGGAGATCTGGAGTTCTTCGCGGGAGCCGAAGTGCGCGAACACCCCCGACTTGCTCATGCCGGTCATCTCCGCCAAGGCCCCGATGGACAAGCCCTCCAGCCCCCGATGGGAGGCCACGCCCAGGGCAGCGTCCAAGATGGCCGATCGTGTCTGCTGACCTTTGTGCTGCAAATGGCGCTCGGTCTTGTCGCTGCGCGCGACTTTGGCCGGCGCACGGGCTTCGCGGATGTTCATGGTGACGAAAAAACGAACGATCGTACTATTTTGAACCATCCGCAGGCCGATCGGAGACACTTTTCTGGCCTCCGTGTGTCGATCCACATTGTGGTGGCTCACCTTTGGACGCGGCCGGAAAACCACACGGGGGGCAGTGGCGGGTTTGAACGCTTGAGCCACGCCCCCGGCTGGGCTACCCTCGAGGTCCAAGGGGTGGACGCATGGATGTTCTCCAGTTGGATTGCTCGGGCCGACCTCAGGCCTGGATAACGGCGCGTGAAGCCGCCGTGCTCTATGCGAGCGACGAGGTGGCGTGGACCCTGGGAGACCCATTTCGGGTGTTGCGCGGTGGTGTGCAGCGGCACTCCGGTCAGCAAAGCCGCATCGAGCTGCACCCCATCATCGCGGTGCGGGGCGCCATTCCCTCCAAGGCGTGGCGGCAGGTGCCCACCTTGAGCAACCCCAAGCTGTTCGCGCGAGACCGTCAGTTGTGCGCCTACTGCGGAGGCCACTTCCGCGTGGACGACCTCACCCGCGAGCACATCGTGCCCACCTCGCGTGGCGGGCAGGACACCTGGATGAATTGCATCACCGCCTGCCGCACCTGCAACGGGCGCAAAGGCAACCGGCTGCCCGAAGAGTCGGGCATGAACCCGCTGTACGTGCCCTATGTGCCCAGCCTCCATGAAGACATGATCCTGCGTGGGCGCCGCATCCTGGCCGATCAAATGGAGTTCTTGCTGGCGGGCGTTCCCCGCGGCAGCCGGCTGAGAACCCAATAAAAAACCCGGCCGAAGCCGGGTTCTCAAGCTGTCTGCCACAACCCCCAACCGAGGCTGGGGGCCGTGGACCGACGCAACCGTCAGGGCTTGTTGCCCGTCGGGAAGGGCCAGGCCGCTGCAGGGCTCAGTGCTGTTTTGGCAGCAGGGGCAGCAGGGGCAGCAGGGGCAGCCTTCTTGGCAGCAGGCTTTTTGGCAGCCTTCTTCGCAGCGGGCTTTTTGGCCGCAGGCTTCTTGGCAGCCTTTTTCGCAGCAGGCTTTTTGGCCGCAGGCTTCTTGGCAGCCTTCTTCGCTGCAGGCTTCTTGGCTGCAGGCTTCTTGGCAGCCTTCTTCGCTGCAGGCTTCTTGGCTGCAGGCTTCTTGGCAGCCTTCTTCGCTGCAGGCTTCTTGGC
>RFTU01000170.1 GCA_009923315.1 Betaproteobacteria bacterium | reverse complement strand
TGATCGCATACGCTTCGTTGACAAGAAGCTTCACGTTGTGCTTGATGTAGAGCGTGCGAAGTGCCTGCAAGTCGGCCGCAGCCCAGTACTCCCAGTTACCGAGAATCGCAACCGTGTGGGCACCCTTGGGAAGCGCAGCAAGGAATTGATCCAACACGGGTAAAGCACCATGATTATCTATCGCATCACCTGTTATAACAACAAGATCTGGGTTTAATCGCGCCACTTCCTCAACGACCTTTGCCGAAAGCCTGTAGAGTAGAGATGTGGCGCGGTAACCGTAGGCCGTGGCATCGCTGTTGCCGCCCCTTTCGTTTGGCGGTGCCCTATGAGCCAGACCATAGCCCCGTCTCCACATCCCCCTCATCGAACCCGGCGTGCCGTTCTCCGGCACCGGGCTCTCGGACAAGACACTCATGCCGTCGCCCACGGCCGGTTGCTGCGTCCGCGCGTCAGCCGCTCGAGACCAAGGGTGTCGAACAGATACTCGTAGGGATAGGCGAGTCTGCCGTTGCGCCGCAACTTATGTTTCTTCAGCAACCACCGGCGTAGACGCTGCGTGCAGTAGGCCTCTACCGCGCGGTATGCGCCGCTGGTGGTCCCCACACTGAAGTAGTTCCGCCAGCCACGAATCGTGCGGTTGATTTGCCCCACTGCTTCGCCCACGTCTTGCCAGACCGTTCGTCGGTCCGTCAACTCGCGCAGCCTCTCGACCACCCGTTTAACACTCTTCTTGGACGGGCGCGCGCCGTAGTACGCGCCACCCGTGCGCCAAGAGAAGTACCGTCCGAACGTATATCCCAGGAAGTCAAATTGCTCATGCCAAACCTCGCACAGGCGCGTCTTCGTTTCGTTGACGCTAAGACCAAGCTTGGTCATCAGCACGCGCAGGCAAGCCAGCGCGCTGCCTGCCGTGCCCGGCCTGCAAAGGATCACCAGGTCGTCGGCGTAGGTCACCAGCCTGGCCCCAAGGCGCCGGCTGGCCTCCCAGCGCTGCCACCCCAAGATGAAGCGCCGCATGTAGAGGTTCGCCAACAAGGGACTCAGTGGCGAGCCCTGAGGAATCCCTCGGCCCGTGTCCCGGTTCACCCGCGTGCGGGTCGTACGCCCGCGCCCATCCGTTTCCTCAACAGCACAGTCCAGCCAGCGTTTGATCAGACTCAACATTCGTCGGTCGACCACGCGCCGGGCAACGCTGCGCAGCAAGGGGCTATGCGGGATCGTGTCGAAGTACGACGCAAGATCGGCGTCCACCACTTCAACATACCCGTCACGAAGCCCCTGCGTCACAGACTCCAGCGCATCGTGTGCACTGATGCCTGACCGGTACCCATACTGCTCGGGCGGAAGGTCCGCCTCGAAGATCGGCTCCAGGATCAGTACCGCCGCCATCATGCACACCCGGTCATCCAGGCACGAGATGCCCAGTGGCCGCAGCTTGCCTCCCGGCTTTGGTATGTTCACCCGCCTGATCGGCTTGGGTTCGTAAGTCTCCTTCCTGAGCTTCTGCGCCAGTTCCCCGAGCCACTTCTGTACACCGTACGCCTGCACGTCCGCAAACGTCTGACCATCGACGCCCGGTGCCCCTTTGTTGGAGCGACACCGTTCGTACGCGTGCATCAGCACATCGCTTCGATAGAGCTTGTCGTACAGCGCATGAAAGCGCGTCTCGGGTTCAGCCTTCGCTTTCGCATGCAATGCAGCCCGCAGCTTCCCGACACTGTCTGGAGTTAATAGGTTGCCCAATCTCCGGTCCTCGCTGCTTCCTACATCGGTCCTGAACCAGGGCCCCTTCCCTCCACCGGCATTACCCGGCTTCCTCGGTAGTACGGACCCATCCGCCATCCCACACGGCCGAGCCCGGCTGTCACCAGCCGCCCGTTAGGTTTCCCAACCCACCGCATAGGACTTCCCATGTTGCGCGCACCCTTCCCCTTGCATACATGCCACCGCCAATACCCCGGTGCGGCCGTCGCGGGTACAACCTTGCCCTTCTCCCGCAACGATCTCAGCCTTCCCCGCATCGACTGGCAGGTCGGCCCGCACATCACCCTTTTCGAGGCGTGCTCAGCGTTCACTCACGTTGCGGCCTGCATACTCGCCAAGTCACCAAGTGACCCTCTACACCGAAGGCTTCAGCCACTTCGTTACCTCCATGA
>RFTU01000169.1 GCA_009923315.1 Betaproteobacteria bacterium | reverse complement strand
CCCAGAAAGCTTTTGAAGCGCAGCGCGTTCAACTTGAAGCGCAAATTGCAGCTGCGAAAGCTGAAGCCGATCGACTTGCAGCAACACAAGCGGCGGCAGCGGCAGAACAAGCAGCCAAACAACAAGCAGCTCAAGCAGCAGCACAACAGGCGCAAGCCGCTTCCAATGAAGCCGATTCTGCAAGAAATGCATATATCGCCGCAGGTGGTAGACCGTTCATTGGTTCTACTTCAAAAGGCGATAACGAAACTTTTGGTGATGATGGATCGCAATATTTAACTATCCAACGACCTCAGGTTGAATTTGCAACGCTTGAAGAGTTACGTGCTGCTTGGCAAGCCGCGGAGGCAAAGGCAACGGCTGCAAATACGCAAGCCAAGGCGGCAAACGATGCGGCGGCGAGCGCAAAGGCAGCGGCGGATAAAGCGGCGGCGGAGGCAAGTGCAGCAGCTGACGCACAGAAGAAACGTGAAGCTGAAAAGCAAGCCGCCGAATCGAAAGTGAAAGAAGCGGAAGCAAAGGCGAAGGCGGAAGCGGATGCACAAGCAAAATTACTTTCCGAAGCAGCAGCCGCTGCAGCGGAGAAGACCAAACTTGAAAACGAAGCAAAGCAACGGGCCGCAGAAGTTGAGAAGAAAGAAGCTGAATTAAAGGCGGCTCAAGCCAATGAATTACAAGCCCAAGCGGCTGCGGCTGCTGCTGCAGCGAAAGAGGAGGCGCTCAAGAGTGCAGCTGATGCATTAACTAAGGCCGCGGCTGCTGGCGGAGATTCAGCAGAAGCGGCAAAAGCTGCTCTTGCCGCTCTAAACAACGTAGTCGCAATGGCGCAGCAGGCAGCATCGCAGGCAGCCGAAGCTGCAAATAGCGCAAATGCAGCGGTTGATGCAGCGGCAAAATCTGTAAGTGATAAAGCGGCGGCTGAGGAAGCCGCTAAAAGAGCTATATCGCTCGCAGAACAACAGGCGCAAGCTTTGAAAGAGGCGGCCGCAAAGGCAGCCATCCAAAAGGCAGCTGCCGAGAAAGCCGCGGCAGAAGCAAAGAAGAAACTCGAAGCAGAACAGGCAAAAGCAAAAGTTGCTGCAGCTAAAGCTAAGGCGGCTGCAGCTGCGAAGATCTCTTCGCTAAAGCAGAAAGCGAACTCTCAGGCGGCCTCAACTAAGGCAGGGGCAACAAATTCACAGAAGAAGGCTGATGCTGCTAAAAGTGGCTCTAGTGATGCGCTAACCGAACTCGAGAAGGCACGAAAGAAAGTTCAAGAAGCAGAAGCGAAATTGGAAGAGGCGAAAGAAGAGCAATCGCGCCAGGAGAAAATTTTCAACTCAATTAAGAGCGCGCTCTCATCGGCTATACAGACATTGACAGGCACCATCAAGACAATCTTCAAGACTGTGAAAAGAGAGTCAGATGAGGATAAGAAGAGTTACGGCAAAGCGAGGGAGAAAGTAGAAGCGCTCACGCAAGATTTGGCCTCGGCAACTAATGATTTAGAGCAGGCAAAGTGGAAAGTACGAGGCGCTGAATTTGAATTGAAATTGGCTCAAATCCAACTCTCGAAAGCGAAGGACCAGGTGCTTTTTGTTGGCAACTATGTGAGCGCTCAGACAGATGCGGCTAAAAGTTACAAGAATGCTGTAGCAATCTCCGAGGGCGCAGTAAAGGCAATAGATGGTAGCGGCTCTGCTGTAAGTGGAATTGAAGTACAAACTTTTAGTCAGGAATTTGAAGAGAATCGTTCAGTTACTTGGGGATTAATTGGATTATTTGTAGGAGTTCTTTTAACTTTAGTTGTTACGAGACGAAGAAATCGAATCAAGCCCAATGAGGATTTAACCTATAGCTCAACATTTGATTCCTTGATTGATGAGGACCGCGTAAAGACCATCCCACGGGTAATGGAATCTGCGCCTCGTGAAACTCAAAGGAAAAAACCTTCCGTTAAGAAAACAGGTTCCACGCGGAAAAAGACTTCGAAAGTCAAAACAAGAAAGAAGAAATCCTCAAGGTAATTCTTGCTGAGACATAATCGTTAAAGCTGCGGTCCGCGCTAGGTAGGAAATTCGCTCAACCACGCTTCTTCGCATCATCGAAGCTGCAACTAAGCGCGGGCCGTCATGAATTTCGCAGGCAAATGTAAGAACTCCATCCTCAAACGAAATACAT
>RFTU01000168.1 GCA_009923315.1 Betaproteobacteria bacterium | reverse complement strand
ACGAAGCCTTGGCGGCTGCCGACAAGATCTGCAGCTTCGGCCGCCTGGCCGTCATGGCCACCAAGGAGGCGGTGAACGCCACCTTCGAATCGTCGCTATCCGAAGGCCTGCACATCGAGCGGCGCCTCTTCCACTCCATGTTCGGCACGGCCGATCAGCGCGAAGGCATGGACGCCTTCGTCAACAAGCGCAAGCCGGTCTTCAATAAGTAAGAAATGGGGTCAGAGTCATTTTTAGGCCGGATCAATCAAGTTCGTTGATCAATAGAGCAGGCCTAAAAATGACTCTGACCCCATTTTCTATTCCCGCCGAAGCGCCGGGAACAGCACCACGTCCCGGATAGAAGGCGAGTCGGTCAGCAACATCACCAGGCGGTCGATGCCGATGCCGCATCCCCCTGTGGGCGGCATGCCGTATTCCAGCGAGCGCACGAAGTCGTGGTCGAAGACCATCGCCTCATCGTCGCCGGCATGCTTGTTGGCCACTTGCGCATGAAAGCGTGCGGCCTGGTCTTCGGCATCGTTGAGCTCTGAAAACCCGTTGGCGATTTCGCGCCCGGTCATGTACAGCTCAAAGCGCTCGGTGCGCGTGGGGTCCACATCCGACGCGCGTGCCAAGGGGCTCACCTCCACCGGGTGGTCCACGATGAAGGTGGGCGCCCACAGGTGCTGCTCCACCAGTTCCTCGAACACACCGAACTGCAGCTGCGCCAGGTTCCAGTGGGCCGGCGGCGTCTTGCCCAGCTTCTTCAGCTCCTCGGCCAGCGCATGCGCGTCATCGATCAAGGCCGCACCGATCTGCGGCACATGCCGCACGATGGCGTCGCGGATCGACAGCCGTGCAAAGGGCTGTTCCAGGTTCACTTCGCGGCCTGCGTAGCTCAACACCGCGCTGCCCGTGGCCTGGCGCGCGGCGTGGCGCAACACCTGCTCGGTGTAGTCCATCACGTCGTGGTAGTCCCAGTACGCCGCGTAGAACTCCATCATCGTGAATTCGGGGTTGTGCCGAACGCTGATGCCCTCGTTGCGGAAGTTGCGGTTGATCTCGAACACCCGCTCAAATCCGCCCACCACCAGGCGCTTCAAGTACAGCTCGGGCGCGATGCGCAGGAACATCTCCTGGTCCAGCGCGTTGTGGTGCGTCACGAAGGGCTTGGCATTGGCGCCACCCGGGATCGGGTGCAGCATCGGCGTTTCCACTTCCAGAAAGCCATGCTCCACCATGAAGTGGCGAATGGATGAAACCGCCTTGCTGCGCGCCACGAAGCGCGATCGGGCGTGTTCATCGGTGATCAGGTCCACATAGCGCTGGCGGTACTTTTGTTCCTGGTCGGTCATGCCGTGGAACTTGTCGGGCAGCGGCCGCAGGCTCTTGGTCAGCAGGCGAACCGTGGTGGCCCTGATCGACAACTCGCCCGTCTTGGTGCGAAACAGCGTGCCTTCACAAGCCAAGATGTCGCCCAGGTCCCAATGCTTGAAGGCGTTCAGCGTGGCCTCACCCACCGCGTCCAGCGTCACGTACACCTGAATACGCCCGGCGGGCAGGTCCTTCGGGCCGAAGGACCCGTCCTGCAGCGTGCCGAAACAGGCCTTGCCCATCACGCGCTTGAGCATCAGGCGCCCGGCCACGCTCACCGCAACCGCTTGCGGCTCCAGGGCCTCGTTGGCCACGCCGGCATAACGCGTTTGCAAGTCGCCCGCTTGGTGCCGGGGCTTGAAGTCGTTGGGGAAGGGCACCGCGCCAGAAGCCGCACACTGCGCGCGCAGGGCCGTCAGCTTTTCCCGACGCTCGGCCATCAGCTTGTTTTCGTCGGGGGCTTCGACCATCGGGGTCGGGTGGTGGTTCGAGTTCGCCGGGCTTGTGCTCATGGGCCGATTTCCAGGAATGGGCCGGAGCGCACTGCCCCAACCGTCGCCCGCTCGGTGGCAGCAGGCCAAGCCCGCAATTCTAGGTTTGTCCGATGCCCGCCCGTTCGCGCTACAGCCCGAGCTTGCGGCGAAGGCGCAGGGGCAGCCGAGGAGACTGGGCGGCTTTGCGGCGCGTGTAGGCCCAGAAGTCCTGAGCCGCCTGGGCCCAAGTGGCTTCCGGGCTCACGTGCACCCAACGGCCCGATGCGCGATCGGGCTGGTCCTTGGGTCGCGGCCATGTGGCCGCAGCTGCAACCAAACGTGGTTCCCGTCGATGTGGATG
>RFTU01000167.1 GCA_009923315.1 Betaproteobacteria bacterium | reverse complement strand
CGCCCCACCCCTGGCGGCATCGGCTGTTTCGGCTCCCATCGGGCGCCTGTGCGCTGGCTGGGCTGACCGTGGTGTGCGGCAGTCTGGCCACCAGCCCCGCCCGGGCCAGCCCACCCGTGGCCGAAGCGCCTGCCCTGCAAGCCCTGCCCGCGTTGGCCGTGGCGCCGTACATGGGCCGCTGGTACCAGGTGGCCTATTACCCGAATTTCTTCCAGCGCCAGTGCGTCGCCGACACCACGGCGACTTACCGGGAGCTTCCTGACGGCACGGTGGAGGTGCTCAACCGCTGCCGCACGGCTTCGGGTACGGTTGACCAGGTGCTCGGCACGGCCCGGCCGGTGGCCGGCGTTTCTGCGCTTGAGGGGGGGCAGTTGAGGCCGGCCCGCCTGGAGGTGAGCTTCCTGCCGCGCTGGTTGAGATGGACCGGTGTGGGTTGGGGCGCCTACTGGGTGGTGGACCGCCCAGAGCATGGCCGCTACGCCATCGTCAGTGAAGGCCGGCGCGAATACCTGTGGGTGCTCTCGCGTACGCCGCAACTCAGCGCCGAGGATCGTTTGGCTGTGCGCAGCCGTCTGCAGGCCTTGGGCTTCGATCTGGAGCGCTTGAAAGACCATCCCCAGGAAGAAGTGCGCCGCTGAGAAAACGCCCTTTTCTCCACGGGCAGTGGCGCAAGATTTGAGCCCTTGATGGGCGATAAGTGCTGTATAAACATACAGTATTCATCGCCCATCATGTCCATCCCTGGCCCCACCCCCAGCCCAGTCGGTTCTGACCGTCCGGCCCTTCAGCGGCCTGCCGGCGCCCTGGCACCGCACCGCCGCCTGCGCGTTGCCGACATCCGTGAAGGCGGGGCCAAGGAGCACCCCGCTCGGGTTTCCGAACCGGCTGGCGACCCGGCTGCCTTGCCGGGCGTCTGGCGGGCCGATACCTGTGCCACACCGTCGGGCGTTTGGCCCACCGGCCACCCGGCCTTGGATGCCCAGTTGCCCGGTGGTGGCTGGCCTGCTGGTGGTCTGGTGGAGCTGTTGTGCGCCCAACCCGGTTTGTACGAAGGCGCTTTGCTGGCCCCACACTGGGCCCGCACCGTCCAGGCCCAGCCCGCCGGGCGCTGGGCTTGGGTGATGCTGGGCCACAGCCCTTGGCGTCTGCATGCGCCCGGCGTGGCCCGCCTGGGCCTGCCGCCGCAGCGCCTGTTGTGCCTGCAACCGGCCACCGAGGCCGATGCCGCCTGGGCCGTGGAGCAGATGCTGCACAGCGCCGGCGTCACCGGCATCTGGTGGCTCACCCGTCACGCGCGGTCCCAGCACCTGCGTCGCCTGCAGTGGGCGGCCCAAGCGGGCGGGATTCCCCTGTTCGTCTCGCGGCCCCTGGCCTGCCGGCAAGACCCCTCACCGGCGCCCTTGCGGCTGCACCTGCAGTCGGGCCCTGAGCAGGCCTTGCGGGTGCACATCCTCAAGCGCCAGGGCCCGCGGCACGAGCAGCCGGTGGACCTGCCCTGCACCATGCCGCTGCACTTGCTGCCGCGCCGCACAGCCCCCCGCTCCCAGCCCCATGTGGTGGATCGCCCTGTACCTGCCCCAGTGGCCGCTTGAGGCCTTGGGTGTCCCCACCCTCGACGCCGTCGAGGACGGTGGGGGCATCGTGTGCCTGGGCCCCGCCGCGGCCCAGGCTGGCGTGTGCCTGGGCATGAGCGTGCCCGCGGCCCAGGCGCGTCTGCCGCAGCTGAAGGTCTGGCCCCGCAGGCCAGAACAGGAAGCCCGCGCCTTGCGTGCCCTGGCGCTGGCCGCCTTGCGCTTTAGCCCACACCTTCACCTGCGCGCCGACGGCTTGCTCATCGAGGTGCAGTCCAGTCTGCGCCTGTTCGGGGGTCCTTTGCGCCTGTGGCAGCAGTTCCAAGGGGTGATGAACACCTTCGATGTGAGCGCCCACTTGGCTGCGGCGCCATTTCCCGAGGCGGCCTGGCTGCTGGCCCGGGTGCGCGGCCCGTGGCGCCTGCAGGCCCTGGCCCAGCACCGGCCCGCCGGGCCCGAGCTGGGGGTGGCCCAAAGCCGCCACCCCCAGGCCGTGTGCCGGGCCTTGGACGCTTTGCCCGTACCGCCGGTGCTGCAGGCTTGGGATGCCCCACCGGCCACCCACCACTTGCTCCAGGGGTTGGGCGTGGCCACCCTGGGCCAATGGCGTGCCCTGCCCAGGGCTGGCCTGCAGCGCCGCCTGGGCCAA
>RFTU01000166.1 GCA_009923315.1 Betaproteobacteria bacterium | reverse complement strand
TGACATTAGATATATATTGTCTGAATAATCCTAATAATCTTAAAAATGTATTAAGAGAAATTATCTTCCGTCGCTATAAAATATACAAAAATGAATTAAAATTATTATATTAAACATCATCATCATCGTCATCCTCTATAATATAAAAAATATAGATACACACACACACACACACATACGTATACATACGTATACATACTTACATAGTAAATGCGACATATGCCATTGCCATACAAGGAATAGCAAGTTCTGCCATACGACGATTATTTGTTATCATAGCAATTCCAATATTCGCACTATATGCTAGAGGTTTCAATAGCATATCCATATTAACCAGATTATTTTTTATACCTTCTGTCAAATCATAGAAGATGCTATTATCGCAAGTATATCCGCCAACAGAATGATACGCCAAGGCAAATTCATTATTACACACATTACACTTATCAGCCCCGCTTTTATCAGCATAAGTACCAATAGGGCATTCGACGCACTTATTTTCTTTTTCATAATACCCAACAGGGCATTCGGTACACTCGCGAGCTTTTTCATCAACTACACTTCCCGCAGGACATACAAAGCACTTATCGTGATTACTCATATATGGCATATATTCTTTTTTATCCCGATTACATAAATAACAACTGTTCTCATAATCAGCAAACTTATCATTACCTGAAACGTGTCCCTTATTACACAAGGTATGAACGTTGCTCGTATTAGTCTTTGCCTTGATACACTCACTATCTCCTTCTTGCGAGTAGAATCCTACTGGACACTTCAAACAAGATGAATTACTTGATGTCCTATAATAATTCTCGGGACAAATGGTACATTCAATCTTATATTTTGTGTCGGGATTACTATTATCACTTACATAGTTATCAAACTTAAACTCGTGTCCGGGCGGACAATTATTGACAGTAATAATATTTTCTGAAATACTGACGGCTTCATTAAACTTCTTATAAGCCATATCTCTTTCCTTAGAGACTGTGTTGGCACATCCACACTTTGTAACAAAATTCATTTTGTGAATGCGAGCATCTGTGTAACCAATATTAGCAAACACAGCTATGATGACTGTATAGGCAATAGAGGTTGTAGAGGCTTTCTGATACATCATAGGCATCTCAGACAGATAATAATATATTGTTATATATCAATCAATTTTTTAAAGATAGTAAAAATACTATATCAAATTAATTCCCGATATCATAGTAATATAACAAAAAATATAAAAAGTATAAAAAGTATAAAAAGTATAAAAAGTATAAAAAGTATAAAAATATATATTTTTGGGTTTTAGGTTTTTATGTTTTTAGGATTAAATATTGTGCTTAGGCATTAAAGAAGATGCCAGATATAACTGCTATACTCATAATAATAGGTGTAATTGTTGTGATTTCACGTTGATTGTTAATAATATATGCTGCGCTACTGTGAGCACCGAATACAATAGGCTTCAATATTATATCCATATTCACAACATTATCATTAATCTTCTTCGCAAAACTATGAAAGATACTATCGTCACAATTAGTTCCACCAATTGAAGAGTAAGCGAGGGCATTCTTATTATTACAATCACTACACTTCACCATACCTTCTTTGTCGGCATAAGTTCCAGCACTACACTTGATACACTTATTATCCTTTTCAAAGTGTCCAGCGGGACATTCGGAGCATTGAGTTCCACCAAGATTAACCACGCTACCTACTGGACAAGTCATACAAGTATCGTGATTATTCTTATAAGGCATATAACTATTCTTGTTCAACGACTGGCATTCAATACAGCTTGCCAAGTGATAGCCGAACTTATTAGAGCCTACAATATACCCTTCATCGCATAAAGTATGAACATTGCTACTATTAGAAATTGCCTTCTTACATTCAGCAGAACCAGGTGCCGAATAGAAACCTTCGGGGCAATGATAACAAGTATTATTAGTCTTGGCTCTGTAATGATTTTCAGGACAAGCAATACATTTAATAGTATAATCATCGTCAATATTATACTTAAACATATATCCTGGATTGCAACTATTGCGAGTAATCATAGTTTCCATATATGAATTGCTATCGCTGATAAATTCAAGGCGATTCTTCAACTCATCTCTCTCGCGCTCAATATTCTTAACCCAATCATAATTACAGTATCTTTTGCTTCCCCGAGTACTCATATGATGAATGCGAGTCTCGGCAATACTGATGGCATTCAAGAAAATTACCAGAAACAAGGAAGTAGAAGCAGCAGAAGCAGCAGAAGCAGAGGCGGCAGAAGCAGCAGAAGCAGAGGC
>RFTU01000165.1 GCA_009923315.1 Betaproteobacteria bacterium | reverse complement strand
ATATATGAAAATAGATAAAAAATACAAAACGGAAAATGATATATTAAATGACGATAAGAAGGATAATTATATGAAATACGGGACTATATATGGAAAGAAATATTGCGTTAAAACTGATTACGGTGTATGGGATAGCGAGTTTAATATGGAAATGTTAGAAAAGTTCATATGTGAATATTATAAAAAATTGAAAAATGGCGGGACTATAATTATATTCTTTGATTTATGGAAAATTTCCTTTCTAAAAGAACTTATGGAAAAATACAAGTTCAAGCAAATCCGTTTTATTGAATGGATAAAAACGAATCCCCAACCATTAAACTCGGGTGTCAATTATCTAACAAATTGTCGCGAAATTGCTTTGTTGGGTATAAAAGGGACGAAGCCGACATTCAATAGTAAATATGATAATGGCATATATATGTTCCCGCTTCAAGGTGGCAAGAATAGATTTCATCCTACTCAAAAAAGCCTAAGCTTATTTGAGGAATTAATTAAGAAACATTCAAATGAAAAAGATGTAGTATTAGATACATTTTTAGGAGGAGGGACGACAGCCGTCGCCTGTAAAAATACGGGGAGAAAATTCAAAGGTTGCGAAATATCAACCGAATATTTTGAGAAGATTATGAAGCTATTCTCGTAAGTATTATGAGATTTTAATGTATTACTTTGAGCTTATTGGTCTTTATCTTGCGCTTTATCTCTTCAATAATAGGAATTACATAGCGTGAATAGGATTGAATATTATTTTCAAATTCTACAGGGTCAAACCAGAATGTACCATTTTTACAATTTATGTCGTTTCTGTCATATACCTTCTTTTCCCAAGGGAACTCAAAATTATAAACTCGGTATCTCTGTATATCTTTGGCTGAATATAATTTTCCAGTTTTTTCTTCTGTTTTACAAATCTGTCTTTTTTGTAAATTACAGTGATTACATAGTGGCTGAAAATCGCTCATTACCTGTGTTTCTACATTTAAGACACGGATATCATTATATAGGTCGTTTTTGTGATCGCATATTGTATCGCGTGTTCCGCATACAACACACGACAAACTATTTATTGCCTTCTTTATATTACTACAAATAGGCCTTCGCTGTATATTTTCTCTCCTTGAATGTACGAATATCCCAATTATACCACAGCCTTTTTTGTTAGTTTGTAAAAATTGGCTTAGAACTTCAGGCGGTATTTCATCATCATCATTTTCACTATACAAATGCGGTTTTTTATTAGCATATACTACGCTATAATTAAACTTCTTTTTAGCCCATCTATCACCTACACCATTACCTCCCCAATATAACTCTTTGCTATATTTTTCCTTTATATCATTAGTTGATAATATCTTTGTAAAATTCTCAGTTGCTGTCATAACCATCTCGACTACCTCGTCTACATCGCCTATATCGTCAATCGCGTCCATCCTAGTATGCGGTGTATTAAATATGCTTGTATGCTCGTCAATTTTTATTACTAATAGCCCATATATGACCAATTCTATATAGAGAGGAAGGCGCGTCTCTTGGCGTCCCTTGGTGTCCTTTGGCGTCCTTTTGGCTATTATCTATAATTATTATAAATATACATAAGGGCTTCCATAGCAGATTCTTGAGACACTGGAATATCTTTAATTTTTATTTTTCAATTTTTAGAAATATCTGGTTGCTTTTAGATATCAGTAGATTATCCATGCAATTATTGATATACTGAAATATTCTAATTTTATTATAAAAATGTTATAAGACTTATTAGCAATTATATATTATAAATAACAAATATGGGGTTATTTACAGAAAAAATATCTAATAAAGAGGTAAATATTTTAAAAGATGCGAATATCCGCAGGGATGAAAATAGACTTAGACAGTCTCAAAAAGAAGCCGAATATAAAGAGGTAGAGCAGAGAATTAAATTAGAATATCCGAATGGTATTATAGAACCGAGATTAAAGAAACATTTCTCCAAGATAGTTCCTATAGAATGCAAGACTTGTCGTTTATATAAAATATTACCCTATGACTATATCTCTGATACTTGTAAGAAGGCTGATATTGAGAATTGTAAGTTATGTGTTAGTATCATATACAAATCTGCTAAAAAATGCAAAGAAGAGAGGAATACAAAATGTGAATGTGGTATTACTTACTATGCTAGTGAAGATAATACTTACAGACATCTTGCGAGCGACTCTCATTGTAAAAGAATGGCTCTAGCAATAAATGGGAGGTATTATATAAGAACTGAACTCTTTGAGCTGGCTAAACAATACAAAATCCCATATTATAACATGAAAAATAATGATGAATTAGTAGCTATTCTTAAAAATATTATGTCTTAGAATTATATATGTGTGGGAACTA
>RFTU01000164.1 GCA_009923315.1 Betaproteobacteria bacterium | reverse complement strand
CACGACAGCAGATCGAAGCCGGCGCCCTGGAGGCCGCTTGCTCCTTGGAGGTCGTGATCGAGTTGCCCAGTGAGAAGCGCTACGACGCCTCGTCGGCGGTCTACACGATTCCGCGTGACCTCACGGTCAAGCTGATCGGATTCGGCACCAACAAGACCGCCGGGACCGAACTGGGATCGTTTGTCACCCTGTTGGCCAGTGTCAGCGCCGTGTACGGTGTGGCCGGTCAAACCCAGCTGGAGCGTCCGGACGTGGCAGCTTTTTTCAAGGCGCCGGGTATGGTCAAGGCCGGTTACCAGGTTGATGTGGACCTCAAGGGCGTGCCACCAGGTGACTATGCGGTCTACCTCAAGCCGACCAAGGGTGGCACCTGCCCCACGCACCACACGGTGCGCATCCAGTAAGCCGGCTGGCCCCCGGCTCAGTTGTTTTCGGCCCAGCGCAGGCGGGCCACCATCACAGGTTTGGCTCTGGCGGGGGATAATCGCGCCCAGATGACCACTCCTCAAGACCACGCGTCCGCTCAGGCGGAGCCCACCGAAGCGGCTCCGACGCTCCCCGTCTCAGCCCCCCGATTCGACACCCTTGCGCTCGACGCCAAGCTGCTCCGGGCGGTGGCCGACCAGGGCTACGCCACGATGACCCCCATCCAGGCCAAGGCGATTCCCATTGTGTTGGACGGTCAGGATGTCATGGGCGCAGCGCAAACCGGAACGGGCAAGACGGCCGCGTTCTCCATTCCGCTCTTGCAGCGGATGCTCAAACACGAAAACGCCAGCATGTCGCCAGCCCGGCACCCCGTGCGGGCGTTGGTGTTGGCGCCCACGCGCGAACTGGCCGACCAGGTCGCGGCCAATGTGAAGGCCTACGCCCGACACACGCAGTTGAGAAGCGCGGTGGTGTTCGGTGGTATCGACATGAAGCCGCAAACCGCCGAGCTCAAGAAGGGCGTGGAAGTGCTCATTGCCACGCCGGGTCGGTTACTGGACCACATCGAGGCCAAGAACTGCGTGCTCAACCAGGTGGAGTATGTGGTGCTCGACGAGGCGGACCGCATGCTCGATATCGGCTTCCTGCCGGATCTGCAGCGCATCCTCAGCTTCCTACCACGTCAGCGCCAAACCTTGTTGTTTTCGGCAACCTTCAGCCCCGAGATCAAGAAGCTGGCGTCCAGCTACCTGCAGAACCCCGTCCTGGTGGAGGTGGCGCGGCCCAACGCCACGGCCTCCACCGTCGAGCAGCACTTCTACAGCGTGGCCGAAGACGACAAGCGCCGAGTCATCCGCCAAATCCTTCGTGAACGCGCCATCACACAGGCTATCGTGTTTGGCAACTCCAAGTTGGGTGTGGCGCGGCTGGCGCGCGCCTTCGAGCGTGACGGCCTGCGAACCGCCGCCTTGCACGGCGACAAGTCGCAGGATGAGCGACTGAAGTCCCTGGCCGCGTTCAAAGCCGGCGAGGTCGACTTGTTGGTTGCCACCGACGTGGCCGCGCGCGGCCTGGACATCGCCGACCTGCCGGCCGTGTTCAACTTCGATGTGCCCTTCAACGCAGAGGACTATGTTCATCGCATCGGCCGCACGGGGCGTGCAGGTGCCTCGGGCATCGCCGTGACCCTCGTCACCCGGGATGACACCCGGCTGATGGGCGAGATCGAGAAGCTCATCAAGAAGAAGGTCGACCTGGAGCCCTTTGACCTGCTGGATGACCGGCCTCGCCGCCGCCACGAGCGCGACGACGACGAGCGCCGCCGCGATGCGCCTCGCGGGGGCGAACGCGACAGCGACGTCGACCAGGAAGCCGAGCGGCGCAGCGTGCGGCCCCCACGGGCAACGGCCCGCCCAGTCGACCCCTTCTTCGATCGCCCCTACGAGCCCTTGGCCAGCGCCGAAAAGCCGGCCTGGGAGCCAGAGGCGGTGGGTAAACCCGCTGCTGGCGTGTCGCGCAACATCAAGCCGCGCCGCCGGGTGGCCGCGCTGCTGGGCGGCCCAGCACCCGACTGAACCCGCTCAGGCCAGGAAGGAAAACACCGCCGGCAGGCCCTTGTCGAAGGTGGGCACCGCTCGGCGCCATTGCTCCACGGTCATCGTGCGGCACCAACCCTGGGGCAGGGACAGACCACAGGCCAACGCCAATCGCGTGGAGGGGGCCAGCGCCTGCAGCAGCGCGGCCATGAGCGCCGCGTTGCGGTAGGGCGTTTCGATCAGCAACTGCGTCTGGTGCTCCCGCTTCGAACGCGCCTGCAGTTCCTGCAGGCGCGCCGTGCGAGCCGATGCTTCCTGGGGCAGATAGCCCACAAAGGCGAAGCTCTGGCCGTTCAGGCCGCTGGCTGCCAGGGCCATCATCAGGGAACTGGGCCCGGACAGGGGCTGCACCGAGGCTCCTATGGCATGGGCCTG
>RFTU01000163.1 GCA_009923315.1 Betaproteobacteria bacterium | reverse complement strand
ATTGGCGGGCTGAGCATGGGTGGCTTCGGCGCGCTGCGGTTGGCTGGCCGCCACCCGCGGCGCTTCGTCGCGGCCGCCGGACATTCGTCGGTGACCGAGGCCGCGCAACTCGATGTGCTGATGGCCGAAACGCGCGCTGGCTGGGCTGATGCACCGGCCGACGTGAGCGTCGCCGCCGCGCTGCTCGGCGCGTGCGCGCTGTTGCCCGCGCTGCGCTTCGACTGCGGGCTCGAAGACCCCTTCATCGGCGCCAACCGCCGGTTGCACGCCGAGCTGCAGGCCGCCGGCATCGCTCACGAATACGCCGAGCACGAAGGCGGCCACGGCTGGGCCTACTGGGCGCAGCACCTCGAAGACACGCTGCGCTTCTTCGGCCAGGTCCTCAAGAAGAATACCGCCACACCATGAACGCGTTCGCGTTGGATGCTTGCGCTGACCCTGGCCGCAGCCGCGGGGGCGGCACCGGCGTCCAATGCAGGGCGCAGCGACCTCACGCGCCACGTCGACCCCTTCATCGGCACCGATGGCACCGGCCACGTCACTCCGGCGGCGATGGTGCCCTTCGGCATGGTCGCCCCTGGGCCCGACAACGCCGACCGCGGCTGGAGCTACAGCAGCGGCTACCAGTACCGCGCGCCGCGCATCCTGGGCTTCTCCAATACGCACATCAGCGGTGCCGGCATCCCGGAGCTGGGCGACGTGCTGCTGATGCCCGCGGCCGGCGCGCGCTGGTCGGCGCAAAGCACCGACTTCTCGGCTGCCCCCGACAAGAAGTCCGAGAGCGCCCGCGCCGGCGTCTACCGCGTCACGCTGCCAAGCCACGGCGTGCGCGTGGAGCTCACCGCCACGCAGCGCGTGGCCGTGCACCGATACACCTTCACGCAGGCCGGCCGCGTGCAGGTGCTGGTGGACCTGCAGCACGGGCTGCTGTTCGGTGAGGGGCCGCGTGTCACGCAAGCCACCTCGGCGGTGGATGCCGCGCGCGGCGAGCTCACCGGCACGACGCACGCGAAGAACTGGGTCGAGCGCGAGGCTTCCTTCATCGTGCGCTTCGACCACCCCATCCAGCGCGTGACGACGCTGCCCCCGCGCGAAGGCGAGAAGGCGGCGCGCTACCTGCTGGACTTCGACCTCGGCACCGGCCGCGTGCTGCATGCCCGCGTGGCCCTGTCGACGGTGGACGTGGACGGGGCGCGCCGCAACCTGGCGGTGGACGAGAACAAGCCCTTCGATGCCGTGCGCGCCGCCGCCGATGCCCAGTGGCAGCGGCTGCTCTCGCGCATCCAGATCGACGCCGATGCGCGCTTCAAGACCATCTTCTACTCGGCGCTGTACCGCACGCTGCTGCACCCCAGCGACATCGCCGATGCCGACGGCCGCGTGCGCGGCCCCACGGGCCAGGTGATGGACGCCCCGGGCGGCGTGTACTACAGCACCCTGAGCCTGTGGGACACCTTCCGCGGCGTGCACCCCCTCTTCACGCTGCTGGTGCCCGAGCGCGTGCCGGGCTTTATCAACACGATGCTGGCCCACCAGCGCGCGCAGGGCTACCTGCCGTTGTGGACAGCCTGGGGCCGAGAGACGCACACGATGATCGGCAACCCGGCGCTGCCCGTCATCGCCGACGCGGTGGCCAAGGGCCTGCATCGCCAAGGCGCGGGCTTCGACCTGCACGCGGCGCTTCAGGCCATGGTGGACACCTCCACGCTGCCCCGCCCGAATGCGCCCGAATGGGCCCAGCGCAGCTGGGACGTCTACGAGCAGTTCGGCTACATCCCGCTTGACAGGATCAGCAACGAATCGGTGAGCAAGACACTGGAGCTGGGCATCGGCGACGACGCCGTGGCCCGCGTGGCGCGCGCCGCGGGCCGCACTGACGTGGCCGAGCGCTTCGCGCGGCGCGCCCAGGGCTGGCGACTGCTATGGGACGCGCAGACGCAGATGATGCGCGGCAAGGACAGCGCCGGTCGCTGGCGAGAGCCCTTCGACCCGCTGACGCCCACCAGCCCGATGAACAACCCCGGCGACTACACCGAGGCCAACGCCTGGCAGTACACGCTGACGCCCGCGCTGCACGACCCCGACGGCCTGGTGGCGCTGATGGGCGGCGCCGCGGCCTTCGAGGCCTGGCTGGACCAATTCTTCAGCGTGCAGGCCCCAGGCGCCAACAAGCATCTCGGGCAGGAAGCGCTCATCGGCCAGTACGCCCACGGCAACGAGCCCAGCCACCACATCGCGTACCTCTATGCGTGGACGGCTTCACCGCAGAAAGGGCAGGCGCTGATCCGCCGCATCGTGCGCAGCTTCTATGGCAGCGGGCCCGACGGCATCATCGGCAACGACGACTGCGGGCAGATGAGCGCCTGGCTGGTGCTGTCCACGCTGGGGATGTACCCGGT
>RFTU01000162.1 GCA_009923315.1 Betaproteobacteria bacterium | reverse complement strand
AGATGTGTATAAGAGACAGGTCCTGCAGCCGTCTGAAGTGTCACTGCTGGGTCTGTTGGAGGTCGTGTTCGGTGTGGCCTGGGTCTGGATCGGTACGGCCGAGCGCCCCGAGCCCTCCGTCGTGGTGGGTGGTCTCGTGGTGTTGGTGACGCTGTTGGCGCATGAGGCCTGGAATGCACGGCGGCACCGGCAATGGGCAGGATACCGATGAGTCCATTGCTTGCGCCCACGATGGAAGCCCGTCAGGACACGGCTCCACTGCCGAGTCCCTGGCGGGTTTCGGTGGCGCCCATGATGGCCTGGACCGACCGCCACTGCCGCCACTTTCATCGACTCATCACCCGCCACACCCGGCTGTACACGGAGATGGTCACCACCGGTGCGCTGGTGCACGGCGACGTGCGCAAGCATCTGCGGCACGATGCCGACATCGAGCGCCCAACGGCGCTGCAGATTGGCGGCAGCGAGCCCGATGAGATGGCGCATGCGGCCCGACTGGCGTTGCAATGGGGCTACGACGAAATCAACCTGAACTGCGGTTGTCCCAGCGAAAGGGTGCAGCGCGGCGCCTTCGGAGCCTGTCTCATGAATGAGGCGCCGTTGGTGGCCGATGGCGTCAAGGCCATGCTGGATGCGGTGGCGGGGGCGATTCCCGTCACCGTGAAACACCGCATCGGGATCGACCGTGTGGAGCGGTATGGGTTCGTACGCGACTTCGTGGGTACCGTGGCACGAGCGGGCTGTCAGGTCTTCGTCGTGCATGCGCGCAACGCGTGGCTTCAAGGTCTGAGCCCTAAGGAAAACCGTGAGATTCCGCCACTGCGCTACGAGACCGTGCATCGTCTGAAGCAGGAGTTTCCTGAACTGACGATCTGCATCAACGGCGGCATCACGCAGGACGACCAGATCGAGCAACAGTTGAACTTGGTGGACGGCGTGATGGTGGGCCGTGCGGCGTACCACGACCCGGTTCTGATGGCCTCATGGGATGCCCGCTTCTGGGGGCGTGCCTCTCGCCCCATCGTCCCATGCGACGACTGGCGCCTGTCGGTCGAAGAGGAGATGGTTCGCTACATCGAGGCCGAGCACCGCACCCATGGGACGCCGTGGGCCCACGCGGCCACGCATATGTTGGGCCTGTGGAATTCGCGACCGGGCGCTCGCGCCTGGCGCCGCGTCTGGAGCGACCATCGGCTCAAGGGAGCTGCGGTGTGGGAGGTGTTTGAGATGGCTATGAAGGCGCGCTTGGCGGCAACGAGGGACCCGTCGGCGTAGGTCGGGTCACCAGCCACACGGCCAGCGTGGCCAGCAATAGCGCGCACACGTGGGCCGGGCCCCAAGGCTCTCCGAGCACGCCGACCCCGATCGCGGCGGAGGACAGCGGTAAGAAGACGGTGAAGATGCCGGCTTTCTGGGCGGCTACGTGCTGCAGTCCTTTCATCCAGAGCCATACCGTGATCATGCTGGCCGCCAGTGCGTAGAAGACGAGCAGACACCACATCGGGGTGGTGACCGCACCGAAATCGAAGCTGAGCGCCATCCATACGCCCACGGGGGTGGACAGGGCCAGGCCCCACAGATTGATCAGGGCCGTTACCCGCCGTGCGCTCACCCTGGTGCTCAGCCGCTTGCCGATCACGACATAGCTGGCTTCGCACACCATGGCCCCCAGCAACAGCAAGGACCCCAGTGCGCTGCCGTACCAGGACGCGGCAGCCATCGGGTGGGCTTGCGGCATGGCGGCGCCCACGTCGCGCTGCAGCGCCAACAGGCTGACCGCAACGGCTGTGCAGGCAGCGGCCCACCAGATCCGGCCCGACAGCGGTTCGCCCAGGAAGATCCGCGACAGCAGCGCCACGCAGGCGGGGATGCCGGCCATCACCACGCCGGCGAGGGTCGCTCCCGCCAGCCAAGTGCCCTGCAAGGCGAGGATCGTGAACAGGAAATTGCCCAAGAGGCTTTGCAGAAACAGCAGGGCGTGATCCTGGCGCGTGAGCGAGCGTTCGCCGGCTTGAGGCTGTACCCAGCCAGCCATGGCCAGTGCGGCCAGCGCAAAGCGCAACCAGGCCAGCAGCATCAAGGGAAACACCGCCATCAGGAGAGGCGACAGCCCCACATAGAGCCCGACGATGGCCATGCTGAGGGTCAAGCAGGCATAGGCGTGCAGGGGCGGGCGGGCGGATGCGGGATTCACCCGCGCATTCTCATGCCTGCGCAAGGATCAGATGGAAACGGTTTCCACGATGAGAAATGGCGATCAAGCCTGCTGCGGCGCCCGATTCCGGCATGTCGATTGTGTTCTTGTCATGCGAAATGAACTTCCCAAGTATCTGATTCTTCAAGGTAAATTCTCGTAGTAAACTTATGTCTTATATAAGACAT
>RFTU01000161.1 GCA_009923315.1 Betaproteobacteria bacterium | reverse complement strand
GTATATCAACTGTAATTTATACATAGAAGGTGAAGGAAACAACCCTTCATTATCAGTATTCCAAAAACATAATCAAAATATTATACAAGTTGCTAATTTGGATCGCGAAGTTATGACAGTTGCTTATGATGGAAGTGTGGGATTAGGAGTTACAGAGCCACAAGGAACTCTCTTTAATATTTGTCAGAATAATATAGACAACAATGTTATCTCGGCTTCTAATTTGAATCGCGAATTGCTGACATTAGCCTATAATGGTGGCTTAGGATTAGGTGTTACGCAACCACAAGGTGTCTTACTAAATGCTCGACAGCATAATATAGATTGCAATATTATCTCAGCTTCTAATATTGATAGAGAAGTACTTACAGTTGCCTATGACGGTAGCATTGGATTTGGTGTTACACAACCGCAAGGAATATTGATAAATGCCCGTCAAAATAACATAGGAAGCAATATTATATCGGCTTCTAATATTGATAGAGAGGTATTAACTGTTGCCTATGATGGAAGCATAGGTTTTGGTGTTTCGCAACCACGAGGAATATTGCTAAATGCCCGACAGAATAACGTGGGAAGCAATATTATCTCGGCTTCTAATATTGATAGAGAAGTCTTAACAGTTGCCTATGATGGTAGTATAGGTTTTGGTGTTACACAACCACGAGGAATATTACTAAATGCTCGTCAAAATAACTTGGGAAGCAATATTATCTCGGCTTCTAATATTGATAGAGAAGTCTTAACAGTTGCCTATGATGGAAGTATTGGATTTGGTGTAGCTCAACCGCGTGGAATATTGCTAAATGCACGACAGAATAACTTAGGAAGCAATATTATTTCGGCTTGTAACATTGATAGAGAAGTACTTACAGTTGCCTATGATGGAAGTATTGGATTTGGTGTAGCTCAACCTCGTGGAATATTGCTAAATGCTCGACAAAATAACTTGGGAAGTAATATTATCTCGGCTTCTAATATTGATAGAGAAGTCTTAACAGTCGCATATGATGGAAGTATTGGATTTGGTGTTACACAACCGCGAGGAATATTACTAAATGCCCGCCAAAATAACATAGGAAGCAATATTATTTCAGCTTCTAATATTAATCGCGAAGTCTTAACTGTTGCCTATGATGGCAGCATAGGTTTTGGTGTTGTTCAACCACGTGGAATATTGCTAAATGCTCGACAAAATAACTTAGGAAGCAATATTATCTCGGCTTCTAATATTAATCGCGAAGTCTTAACTGTTGCCTATGATGGAAGTATGGGATTAGGTGTAGCACAGCCACAGGGGGTTCTCTTCAATATTCGTCAGAATAACATTGGAAGTAATATTATATCAGCTTCTAACATTGATAGAGAAGTGCTTACATTAGCATATGATGGAAGTATGGGATTAGGCGTAGTACAGCCACAAGGCGTTCTCTTCAATATTCGCCAGAATAATATAGGCAGCAATATTATATCTGCTTCTAACATTGATAGAGAAGTCTTAACTGTTGCCTATGATGGAAGTATTGGATTTGGTGTTACGCAACCACGAGGAATATTGCTAAATGCCCGTCAAAATAACATAGGTAGCAATATTATATCAGCTTCTAATATTAATCGCGAAGTGCTAACAGTTGCCTATGACGGAAGCATTGGATTTGGTGTTACACAACCACGAGGAATATTACTAAATGCTCGCCAAAATAACTTGGGAAGCAATATTATTTCGGCTTCTAATGTTGATAGAGAGGTATTAACTGTTGCCTATGACGGTAGCATTGGTTTTGGTGTAGCTCAACCTCGAGGAATATTGCTAAATGCCCGGCAGAATAACTTTGGAAGCAATATTATTTCGGCTTCTAACATTGATAGAGAAGTCTTAACTGTTGCATATGACGGTAGCATAGGATTTGGTGTTACGCAACCGCGAGGAATATTGCTAAATGCCCGCCAAAATAACTTTGGAAGCAATATTATTTCGGCTTCTAATATTGATAGAGAAGTCTTAACAGTAGCCTATGATGGTAGCATTGGATTTGGTGTTGCTCAACCGCGTGGAATATTGCTAAATGCTCGCCAAAATAACTTGGGAAGCAATATTATTTCGGCTTCTAACTTAGATAGAGAAGTCTTAACTGTTGCCTATGATGGAAGTATTGGATTTGGCGTTACGCAACCGCGAGGAATATTACTAAATGCCCGACAGAATAACTTGGGAAGCAATATTATTTCGGTTTCTAACTTAGATAGAGAAGTCCTTACAGTTGCATACGATGGTAGCATAGGATTTGGTGTTACACAGCCACGAGGAATATTACTAAATGCTCGTCAAAATAATTTGGGAAGCAATATTATCTCAGCTTCCAATATTAATCGTGAAGTGCTAACAGTTGCCTATGATGGAAGTATGGGATTAGGTGTAGCACAGCCACA
>RFTU01000017.1 GCA_009923315.1 Betaproteobacteria bacterium | reverse complement strand
CCGGTGTGGCCCTCCTGGTCTTGTGGCCGCGCCTGCCATCGGCCGCCTGGCTCTGGGCACTGGGGGGCTTGGGGCTGGGGCTGGTGTGCCTGTGGGCCATCCTCGCCTTGGTGGCCGATCACAGACCGATCGGATCGGTTGGCGCAGCGGTGTGGGCCCGCCAGCACGCGAAACGGTGCAGATTTCGGCGTCGCACGGTGCTCATGCCCGTGCTGCTGTTGGTGGCCGCCGCCTGCCTGGCGCACAGCACCAGCGGGCTGCGTTCGCTGCAGCGCCTGGAGGCCCGCCTGCCCCATGCACTGGAGGGTGTGCCCCTGGTGTTGGTGGGGGTGGTGCAAGACCTGCCTCGCCGCACGCCGCAAGGGGTGCAATTCGCGTTTCGGGTCGAGTCGGCACACCAGCTTTCGGGCGCCGTCGTGACCGGCGTGCCACCACGCATTTGGCTGGGTTGGTGGATGGATGGCCACATCGATGTGTTGTTGGCTGCCGCGGTGCCCGAGCCTCGACCCGGTGAACGCTGGCAGCTGCCCGCCGTACTCAAGCGGCCACATGGCCTGTTCAACCCCGGTGCCTTCGATGCCGAGCGTTGGTTCCTGGAGCAAGATCTGGGCGCATCCGGCTCGGTGTCCTCTGGTCACCGAGGACTGGCTCGGCGTCTGGACACCGCCTCATCCGCATGGCCCGACACCGCGCGCGGGCGTGCTGCCTTGCGCGATCGAATCGACGCCCATGTTCGCGATGACGCGCTGGCCGGTCTGGTGGCGGGGCTCACCATCGGCGACCAATCATCGGTGGACGCGGCAGACTGGCAGCTCTTTCGGGCCGCAGGCGTGGCCCATGCCCTGTCGATCAGCGGCGCCCACATCACCATCTTCGCGGCACTGACTGCGCCGCTGGTGGCGTGGCTGTGGCGGCGCTGGCCGCGTGCTTGCCTGTTGTGTCCGGCACCATGGGCAGGCGTGTGGGTCGGATGGTGCCTGGCGCTGGCCTATGCCCTGCTGGCCGGATGGGGCCTGCCGGCCCAGCGAACGGTGTGGATGCTGGCGGTGGTCGGCCTGGCCCGCACACTCAGCCTGAATTGGCCGGCGATGGCGGTGTGGATCGTGGCGGCCGCACCGATCGTGGTCCTTGATCCGTGGGCGGTGTGGCAGGCGGGATTTTGGTTGTCCTTTGCGGCCGTTGGTCTGCTGCTGTTGGCTGGTGATCGGATGCTGCCACCGGCCCACTGGGGTGAGACGGTCTCCATCACCGCCACACGCCCACCGGGCACGGCCTCGGCGGCCGCCGGCCTGCCGCGTCAAGCGATGGGGGCTTGGCCACAGCTGGCGTGGCGATCCATCCGCACCCAGGTCATCACGGCGGTGGGTCTGGCACCCTTGGCCGCTGCCTGCTTCGGCGAACTGTCGGTGGTCGGGGTGCTGGGCAATCTGGTGGCCTTGCCCTGGATCACCCTGCTGCTGACGCCGCTGTGCATGCTGGGCATCCTGTGGCCACCGATCTGGGCCCTGCTGCCTTGGGTGGTCGATCCCTTGAGGTTCACGATGGCCGCACTGGTGAGCCTGCCGGGTGCCGTGGTGAGCGTTCCTGGCAGCGGCCCCTGGGCTTTGGCCGGGGCGCTCCTGGGTGCAGCCTTGGCCCTGATGCGGCTGCCGCTGGGACTGCGCCTGAGCGGCCTGGCCTTGATGGTGCCCCTGCTGTTACCGCCGCCGCAGCGGCCCCCGCCGGGTCGATTTGAGATGTGGGCCCTGGATGTGGGGCAAGGCAGTGCGGTGCTGGTGCGCACCCGACACCACGCGCTGTTGTTGGATGCAGGACCTGCCTGGGGCGAGGGTCGTGATGCCGGTGATCGCGTGGTGCTGCCCGTCTTGCGCCACCTGGGAGTGCGAGGCCTGGACGAACTGGTGGTGACGCACCGCGACTTGGACCATGCGGGGGGTGCCGCATCCGTACTCCAGGGGCTGCCGGTGGCGCGCTTGCGTTCCAGTCTGGACCCTTCCCATCCGCTCTTGAAATCGGCGGTTCCCCACGAGCCCTGTCGGCGAGGGCAGTCCTGGCGCTGGGATGGTGTGGGCTTTGAGGTGCTGCACCCCTTTGGCGATGAAGGCCCCAGGCTCAAGCCCAACGCCCTGAGCTGCGTGTTGCGGATTGAAGATGCCGAGGGGCGCTCGCTGCTGCTGACCGGAGACATCGAGCGGGAACAGGAGCAGGCCTTGGTGCGAGCGCCTGCCGTGCCGCCGCTGCGGGCGGACGGCCTGGTGGTGCCCCACCATGGCAGCCGCACCTCGTCCACCGAACCGTTCTTGCGGGCGGTGCAGCCGCAGTGGGCCTTGGCGCAGGCGGGCTACCGCAACCGCTACGGCCACCCGGCGCCACCGGTGGTGGCGCGATATGCAGCGCTGGGCATTCCCCTGTGGAGCAGCCCCGGGTGCGGGGCCCTGCGTTGGCGCGGCGAGGAGTTGCAGTGTTGGCGGACGGTTCAGCCTCGCCATTGGCATGAACACATGCCCCTCAGCATGCCCCTCAGCATGCCCCCTACCACGCCCTTCAGCGTGCCGTAGGTGAGGTGGGGCGTGCCTGCCCTGCGCGGGCGTTGGCCCCGGCGGCACCTTTGGCCTTCTCGCGCGTTGGGGCCTTGGCGGCCTGAAGTCGGGCTTCCTGCACCTCGCGCCCCAATTCAATCACCGCCAGCGCGTAGTAGCTGGACCAGTTGTAGCGGGTCACGGCGTAGAAGTTGCGGGTACCCGCCACATAGGTCGGCGCAGCGCCGCCGTTTTCCAAGCTCACCAGGGCCAGCGGTCCGGGGTGGTCCATTGCACGTTCGTGCAGCACCGCGCCCCTGGCCGTCATTTCCTGAGGCGAGAAGCTCGGCACGATGTCCGGCCCGAGCAGTTCAGCCCGCGCGGCTTCGTCCAGCGGCGGCTCCACGCTGTAGTGCGTGGGCAGCCCCGGGGTCCACCCATGGTTCTTCAAAAACTGCGCCACGCTGCCGATCACATCGGCCATGTTGCGCTCCAGGTTGATATGGCCGTCGCCATCAAAGTCCACGGCGTGCTGCAGGATGCTGCTGGGCATGAATTGGGGCCAGCCGATCGCCCCAGCGTAGGACCCTTTGATGTCCTGTGGTGCCCGGCCTTCCCGGTGTGCCCACACCAATAGGGCCTCCAGCTCGCTGCGGAAAAAGGCGCTGCGGTCGCTGCGCCCACTCGGAAAATCAAAGCTCAGGGTGGCCAGTGCGTCCAGCACGCGAAAGCTGCCCAAGTGTCGGCCGTAGTAGGTCTCCACACCGATGATCCCCACGATCAGCCAGGCCGGCACGCCCGTCTGAAGCTCGGCTCGGCGCAGCAGGCGGTCGTGGGCACTCCAGAATTGCACCCCCGCCTGCAGCCGTTTGGGCTCCACGAAGCGATTGCGGTAAGCCGCCCAGTTCTTGGCCGTGCCCACCGGGGGCGGCATGATGAGCTGCGCCACCCGGGGCAGGTATCGGGCCTGAGAGAGCGTGCGCAGGGTGGTCTCGGCGCTCCAACCGTGGCGCGCCGCCACTTCCTCGGCGAACCGTTGGACCTCCTCGCGGTCGACGTAGCGCTTGGCGCGTTCGATACCGGTGGGCGCTGAGGCTCGGGCATCGGGGTCCTTGGGCTTGGCCACGGCTGAACCGGGCCCATGCAGCATGGCAAAGGCGATGAGCAGCGTGACCGCCCATCGCCCAGATGTTTGGTCGATCATGGGCTTCATGCTACCCCTGGCAAGCCCGGCGACAATCGGGCCGATGACCACGGCGTTCTATACCCACCGCGACTGTCGGCTTCACGACATGGGCCAAGGGCATCCGGAATCCCCCGAACGCTTGGTCGCCATTGAAGAACACCTGAGGGCGACCGGCCTGGATGCGGTGTTGCAGTGGCGGCAAGCGCCGGAGGTGGGCCAGCAGGCGCTGGAGCGGGCCCACGACGCCGAACATGTGCGTGAACTCTGTGCCCTGCTCAAGCGTTTGCAGACGGGACAGGACACTTTGGCCCTGGACCCCGATACCTCGGCCTGCCCGCACACGGCTGCGGCTGTGTCCCGGGCGGCCGGCGCAGCGGTGGCGGCTACCGATGCGGTGATTGAGGGCGACGTGCGCAATGCGTTTTGCTGTGTGCGTCCACCAGGTCACCATGCCACGCGTCGGCAGGTGATGGGGTTCTGCTTCTTCAACAACGTGGCGGTGGCCGCCCTGCATGCCCTGGAGGCTCGAGGCCTGCAGCGCGTGGCCATCATCGATTTTGATGTGCACCATGGCAACGGTACTGAAGACATCGTGGCGGGCGACCCGCGCATCCTCATGTGCAGCTTCTTCCAACACCCCCTGTACCCGTACAGCGGCGCGGTGCCCTCGGCGAGCAACCTGATGAACCTGCCCGTGGCGCCGTACACGCAGGGCGCGGCCATCCGGGCCTTGATCGAACAGCATTGGTTGCCCAGGCTCGAAGCCTTCCGGCCGGAGATGATGTTCATCTCCGCCGGCTTTGATGCCCATCGCGATGATGGCCTGGCGCAACTGGGCTTGGTCGAGGATGACTACGCTTGGATCACGGGCCGATTGATGGACGTGGCGCAGCAACACGCCCAGGGGCGCGTGGTGTCTTGCCTGGAAGGTGGCTATCACCTGGACGCGCTGGCGCGCAGCGTGGCTGCGCACCTGCGCGTACTGGCCGGTGTTTGAGGATGGGTCATGCGAACTGAGTTGATTTTTGACAGCGGCCTGTGGTTGGGCCAAACCCGTTGGACCTGGGAGCTGCTGCATCAACCGGCCGCGCTGCTGGAGGCCTTGCTGAGCTTGGCCGTGCCCATCGTTCTGGCCCTGCTGGTGGTGCAGGGCTCGGCCCGAGTCTTGCGGGCGGCGTTTCCCGACTCTCGGGCGATCAAGCGAGTGCAGCGGGTATGGTCCTGGGTGATCTGGGGCGGCATCGTGCTGTGGCTGACGGGGTTGCTGCCCCTGTTGCTGCAGGAGATGGACGAGATTCACTGGCGCCTGGGTGGCGTGAAGGTGAGCCTGCGCACCATGGTCGAAGGTGCGCTGAGCTTGGTCGCCGTGTTGCTGGTCACGTTGTGGACGAGTGCCGCGGTGGAGCGGCAGGTGCTGACGCGATTGGCGCCTTCCAGCGACCCGGCGGCGCTGTCCTTGCGCAAGATGGCGGTCAACATCATCCGCACCGGCTTGTGGGTGGTGGGCGTGTTGTTGGCCCTTTCGGCTGCTGGAATCCCACTGACCGCCCTCGGCGTCTTCGGTGGTGCCCTGGGTGTCGGCATCGGACTGGGGCTGCAGAAGTTGGCGGCCAACTATGTGAGCGGTTTTGTGGTGCTGGCCGAGCGCAGTGTGCGCATCGGTGACATGGTCAGCGTGGACGGCTTTGAAGGCCGCATCACCGACATCAAGACCCGCTACACCGTGATCCGCGCGCTCAACGGGCGTGAATCCATCGTCCCCAATGAAGTGCTGCTCACCCAGCGGATCGAGAACTCATCGCTGGCCGATCCCAAGGTGGTGCAGCGGACGTCGGTGACGGTGGCCTACGGGACAGGCTTGTCGAGCCTGTCACCGCTCATGGTTCAGGCGGTCGCCGCGGTGCCGCGCGTGTTGAGTGAACCGCCGCCGGCGGTGCATCTTGATGCGTTCGGGCCGGACGGACTCGAACTGATCGTGTCGTTCTGGATTGAAGATCCGGAGAACGGAAGCGGCAATGTGAAGTCGGATGTGAACCTGGCCTTGCTGACGGTCTTGAACGGGCAGGGTGTGGTGATTCCCTATCCGCAGCGGGAGATGCGGTGGTCGGGACCCCCTCCCGCATCCACCCCGTAGGTGCTCAAGCCACCGTCACGGGAATCTTGCCGATTCGGGCCTGCCATTCCCGCGGACCGGTCTCGTGCACGCTGGTGCCGGTGCTGTCCACGGCCACGGTGACCGGCATGTCCTTGACATCGAATTCGTAAATGGCTTCCATGCCCAGGTCCTCGAAGCCGACAACCCGCGCACCCTTGATGGCCTTGGCCACCAGATAGGCCGCTCCGCCGACGGCCATCAGGTAGGCACTGCGGTGCCGCTTGATCGACTCGATGGCCACCGGGCCGCGCTCGGCCTTGCCGATCATCGCGATCAGGCCCGTCTTCTCGAGCATCATGTCGGTGAACTTGTCCATGCGCGTGGCGGTGGTGGGGCCGGCGGGGCCGACCACCTCGTCGCGCACCGGGTCCACCGGGCCCACGTAGTAGATGACGCGGTTTCGAAAGTCCACCGGCAGCGGCTCGCCTTTGGCCAGCATGTCCTGGATACGCTTGTGCGCGGCATCGCGCCCGGTGAGCATCTTGCCGTTGAGCAGCAGGGTGTCGCCAGGCTTCCAGGAGGCGACTTCGGCCGCGGACAGCCCATTGAGGTCCACTCGCTTGCTCCTTTGCGCATCGGGTGTCCAGTTCACCTTGGGCCACAGATCCAAGGAGGGTGGCTCCATGTAGGCCGGCCCGGAGCCGTCCATCACGACATGGGCATGACGCGTGGCCGCGCAGTTGGGAATCATCGCCACGGGCTTGGATGCCGCGTGGGTGGGGTAGGTGGCGATCTTGATGTCCAGCACCGTGGTCAGCCCGCCCAGGCCCTGCGCGCCGATGCCCAGGGCGTTGACCTTCTCATAAAGCTCCAGGCGCAACTCCTCAAGCTTGTTCTGTGGGCCTCGCGCTTGCAGTTCGTGCAGGTCAATCGGGTCCATCAGGGCTTGCTTGGCCAGCAGCATGGCCTTTTCGGCTGTGCCGCCCACCCCGATGCCCAGCATGCCGGGTGGGCACCAGCCCGCCCCCATGGTGGGGACCGTCTTGAGTACCCAGTCCACCAGGTTGTCGCTGGGGTTCATCATCACGAACTTGCTCTTGTTCTCCGAGCCGCCGCCCTTGGCTGCCACCGTCACGTCCAGGGTATGGCCCGGCACCACGGTCATGTGCACCACGGCCGGCGTGTTGTCCTTGGTGTTCTTGCGCTCGAAGATCGGGTCGGCCAGCACCGAGGCTCGCAGCTTGTTGTCGGGGTTCAGGTAGCCGCGGCGCACACCTTCGTTGACCGCGTCTTCGATCGACCCCTTGAAGCCCTCGAAGCGCACTTCCATGCCGATCTTGAGGAACACGTTGACGATGCCGGTGTCTTGGCAGATGGGGCGGTGGCCTTCGGCGCACAGTCGGGAATTGGTGAGGATCTGCGCGATGGCGTCCTTGGCTGCCGGACTTTGCTCCCGCTCATAGGCCCGCGCCAGGTGCGTGATGTAGTCGGCCGGGTGGTAGTAGCTGATGTACTGCAGCGCAGCAGCGACGGTTTCAACCAGGTCATCGTGTCGGATGGTGGTGCTCATCGGGGGCCTCGAAAGGTCTTGCGAGATGGAGAAACGCCGCGAGGAACGCGGCGTTGTGGGGGTCAATGACGATGATCGGCCACATGCGACATCAGCCTGTCGGCAAAGGCGATGGCCAGCGCCGACAGAAGAAAGGTGATGTGGATCACGGTCTGCCACAGCAGCACCTTGTCGGTGTAGTTGTCGGCGTTGATGAAGGTCTTGAGCAGGTGGATCGAGGAGATGCCGATGATGGCCGTGGCCAGCTTGACCTTGAGCACCGAAGCATTCACGTGGCTCAACCATTCGGGCTGGTCGGGGTGCCCTTCCAGCTTCATCCGCGAAACGAAGGTCTCGTAGCCGCCCACGATCACCATGATCAGCAGGTTGCTGATCATCACCACATCGATCAGCCCCAGCACCACCAGCATCAGGATGGTTTCATTGAGCTTGGCAATGGGCTCGTAGCCGGTGATCGTGCCGGACGCGTCCTTGATGGGCGTGGCTTTGTAGCCGATGCTCTTGACCAGGCTGGCCAGGGCATCCTGATGACCAAAGGCGGCCTCCACCAGATGCACCAGTTCGGTCCAGAACTGGAAGACATAGACCGCCTGGGCCAGGATGAGGCCCAGGTACAAGGGCAATTGCAGCCATCGGCTGGCAAAAATGGCGCGGGGCAAGGCGCCCATTTGGGCGTCGCCGCCGGTGGGGGACGAAGACATGCGGTTGGGGGCGGAAGGCCGTCAAGAATGCAAACCGCCATTCTAGGACGGGCGCCCCGCCGCCTGGCCGGGGCATCGGCTTTGCCGGGTGGGGCCATTGCGGCCTAAAGTAAGGGGTTCGTCAGCGCTGGCGCTGACCATCATGGGTTGAGTTGTGGCGCCCGTCACTCAGGTGCGGTCGCCTGCCCTCCACCCTAACCGCCGATTGATGACCCCACCGAGGAGATCCCCGTGAGCGAGAACCAGGACCAGAAGCTGTATCTGCCCTCTGACGCCGCCGTGAAGGCCGCGCGCGTGTCGGGGATGGCCGCCTACGATCGACTGGTGGCCGAAGCGGCCAGCGATTACGAGGGCTACTGGGCCCGTCTGGCGCGGGAGTTGATCGCCTGGAAAAAGCCCTTCAACCAGGTGCTGGATTCATCCCATGCCCCCTTCTACAAGTGGTTTGCCGACGGCACCCTCAACGCATCCTTCAATTGCCTGGACCGCAACATCGAGCGCGGATGGGGTGACAAGACGGCCCTGATCTTCGAAGCCGATGACGGCGCGGTGACGCGCACCTCGTATTCCCAGTTGCTGGCCCGCACCTGCCAGATCGCCAATGGACTCAAGAGCCTGGGCATCCAGAAGGGCGACCGCGTCATCATCTACATCTCCATGTCGGTGGACGGTGTGGCCGCGATGCAGGCATGCGCGCGCATCGGCGCGACGCACTCGGTGGTGTTCGGCGGCTTCTCGGCGCAGTCCTTGCGCGACCGCATTGAAGACACGGGTGCGGTGGCCGTGATCACCGCCGACCAGCAGGTGCGCGGTGGCAAGCACCTGCCCTTGAAGGCCATCGTGGATGAGGCGCTGACCCTGGGCGGCTGCGACACGGTGAAGAACGTGCTGGTGGTCCAGCGAACGGGCCACGACGTGGCCATGACGGCTGGCCGGGACCGTTGGATGAGTGAGGTGGTGGATATGCAACCCACCACCTGCGAGCCCGAGTGGGTCGAGGCCGAGCACCCGCTGTTCCTGCTCTACACCTCCGGCTCCACCGGCAAGCCCAAGGGCGTGCAGCACTCCACCGGCGGCTACCTGCTGCATGCGGCGCTCACCACCGCCTGGACCTTCGACCTCAAGCCCGACGATGTGTTCTGGTGCACCGCCGACATCGGCTGGGTGACCGGCCACACCTACATCGCCTACGGCCCGCTGGCCCTGGGCGGTACCGAGATCGTGTTCGAGGGCGTGCCCACCTACCCCGACGCGGGCCGCTTCTGGAAGATGATCCAGGACCACAAGGTCAGCATCTTCTACACCGCGCCCACGGCCATCCGCTCGCTCATCAAGGCCGCCGAAACCAACGAGGCGGTGCATCCCAAGCGCTACGACCTGTCCAGTCTGCGCCTGCTCGGCTCGGTCGGCGAGCCCATCAACCCCGCCGCCTGGGAGTGGTACCACGCCAACGTCGGCGGTGGCCGCTGCCCCATCGTCGACACCTTCTGGCAGACCGAAACCGGCGGCCACATGATCACCCCGCTGCCGGGCGCCACGCCCATGGTGCCGGGCTCCTGCACCCTGCCGTTCCCGGGCATCCAAGCGGCCATCGTCGATGAGACCGGTGCGGACGTGCCCAACGGCGCGGGCGGCATCCTGGTCATCAAGAAGCCCTGGCCCTCGATGATCCGCACCATCTGGGGCGACGGCGAGCGCTTCAAGAAGAGCTACTTCCCGCCGGAGCTCAAGGGCTACTACCTGGCCGGCGACGGTGCGATTCGCGATGCGAAGACGTCCTACTTCACCATCACGGGCCGCATTGACGACGTGCTGAACGTGTCGGGTCACCGCATGGGCACGATGGAGATTGAATCCGCCCTGGTGAGTTGCACGGAACTGGTGGCCGAGGCCGCCGTGGTGGGCCGGCCCGACGAGACCACGGGCGAGGCCATCTGCGCCTTCGTGGTGTTGAAGCGTCCGCGTCCGACGGGCGAAGAGGCCAAGAAGATTGCCAACGAGTTGCGCAACTGGGTGGCCAAGGAGATCGGTCCGATCGCCAAGCCCAAGGACATCCGCTTTGGCGACAACCTGCCCAAGACGCGCTCAGGCAAGATCATGCGGCGCTTGTTGCGGTCGATTGCGAAGGGTGAAGCGATCACGCAGGATACGTCGACCTTGGAGAACCCGGCCATCCTGGATCAGTTGGCGCAGACGAACTGATTTTGGTTGACGCTAGCGCTGCCGGCGGTGGGCTCAGTCCTTCTTGATCTGCGGCAGCGCGATGTCCGAGCCCACTTGCATGAGGCCTGCGGCGCTGTAGATGCCCAACTTGCCGCGGGTGTCGATGATGTCCAGGTTGCGCATCGTCAGTTGACCAATCCGGTCGGCCGGGGTGAAGGGCGCGTCCTCAACCTTTTCCATCGACAGGCGTTCCGGCGCGTAGGTCAGGTTCGGTGACTCGGTGTTCAGCAGCGAGTAGTCGTTGCCCCGGCGCAGCTCGATCGTCACTTCGCCCGTCACCGCCCGCGCCACCCAGCGCTGGGCCGCTTCGCGCAGCATGATGGCCTGGGGGTCGAACCAGCGGCCTTGGTAGAGCAGGCGGCCGAGCTTGCGGCCGTTTTCTCGGTACTGCTCGATGGTGTCCTCGTTGTGGATGCCGGTGATCAGGCGCTCGTAGGCGATATACAGCAGGGCCAAGCCCGGTGCCTCGTAGATGCCACGGCTCTTGGCTTCGATGATGCGGTTTTCGATTTGGTCGCTCATGCCCAGGCCATGCCGGCCACCGATGGCGTTGGCTTCCATGATCAGGTCCACCAGGGACGAGAACGAGCGCCCGTTGATCGCCACGGGCGTGCCTTCCTCAAAGCGCACCGTCACCTCTTCGGCCTTGATCTCCACGTCGGGCTTCCAGAAGGCCACGCCCATGATCGGGTTGACGATGCGGATCCCGCTGTGGAGGAACTCCAGATCCTTGGCCTCGTGCGTAGCCCCCAGCATGTTGCTGTCGGTGCTGTACGCCTTTTCCGCGCTCATCTTGTAGCCAAAGCCCGCCTTGTTCAGGAAGGCGCTCATCTCGGCACGGCCACCGAGTTCATTGATGAAGGTCTGGTCCAGCCAGGGCTTGTAGATCTTCAGCGCCGGATTGGTCAACAGGCCATAGCGATAAAAGCGCTCGATGTCATTGCCCTTGAAGGTGGAGCCGTCGCCCCAGATGTTCACATCGTCTTCCTTCATTGCCGACACCAGCATGGTGCCCGTCACGGCGCGGCCCAACGGTGTGGTGTTGAAGTAAGTCACGCCGGCCGTGGTGATGTGAAATGCACCGGCCTGCAGGGCCGCGATGCCTTCGTGGGCCAGTTGGGTGCGGCAGTCGATCAGGCGCGCACGTACGGCCCCGTACGCCATCGCTTTGCGTGGAATGGCCTCGTAGTCCGGTTCATCGGGTTGACCGAGGTGGGCGGTGTAGGCGTAGGGCAGGGCGCCCTTGAGCTTCATCCAGTGCAGGGCCGCGCTGGTGTCCAAACCACCGGAAAACGCGATGCCGACCTTTTGGCCTGCGGGAATCGACTGGAGGATGGTGCTCATGGGGCTCGTGCGAACAGGTGGTTGCAGGGGCGTGGTGCCGTGTAAACCCTGTATTGTCGCCTGAGTGGCCGGGGGTACACCTACGGCCATGTCCTTGAGTCCCGCCCCACGCCACCATGCCTTTTGGCCTGCACGCCTGACCAAGACGGTGACCATCCCCGAGGTCACGCTGTTCCAGAACCTGCAGGTCACGGCCTTGCGCTATCCACGCAAAGGCGCCGCCGTCTTCTTGGGCCATACCCTCACCTACCGTGAACTGTTGGCACAGGCGGTGGCCGTGGGCGGCTGGCTGGTGGCCCATGGGGTGCAGGCCGGTGACCGTGTGGTGCTGTTCATGCAGAACTGTCCGCAGTTCCTGGTGGCCTTTTATGGCGTGCAGGCAGCCGGCGGGGTGGTGGTGCCGGTCAATCCGATGAACCGGGCGGATGAGTTTGGCCACTACATCACCGACCCCGAGGCCCGGGTGGTGATTTGTGCCTCGGATCTGCTGGGCGTCGTGCAGCAGGCCCAAGATGCACTGGAACCAGCCCAGCGTGCCCCGCAGGTGCTGGTCGTGCGCTACGCCGACGCCTTGCCGGCCGAGCGGCCCGAGCAACTGGGCGTGCCGGCGGCCCTGTGGGAGTCGCTGAACGCCGCACCGCCTGAGGTGCCCAGTGTGGAGGGCGTTGGTGTGACCGCCTGGTCTGGCGCGATCGAGCATCCACCCTTGGACCAAGCCGTGCCGCGCAGCCCCGACGACATGGCCCTGTTGCCCTACACCTCGGGGACCACCGGTCTGCCCAAGGGCTGCATGCACACGCACCGATCGCTCATGGCCAATGTGGTGGGAAGCTTCGTCCACACCAGCCAGGACACCGTCTCTCTGGCCGTGGTGCCCATGTTCCACATCACGGGCATGCTGTACGGGGTGCTGATGCCCATCTACACGGGCGCCACCCTGGTGGTGATGCCGCGCTGGGACCGCGAGCTGGCCGGACGGCTGATCTCCATCCACAAGGTGACCGTTTGGGTGTGCATCCCGACCATGATCATCGACCTGTTCGGCAGCCCCAACTACCGGCAGTTCGACTTGTCCAGCCTGATGGTGCTGGCCGGCGGCGGCGCAGCCATGCCTCAGGCCGTGGCGCAGCGCCTGCTGGACGAGTTCCAGCTCCGGTTCGCCGAAGGTTACGGCCTCACGGAAACCGCCGCGCCGAGCCACTCCAACCCTCCGGATCGGCCCAAGCTGCAGTGTCTGGGGATCCCCATCTTCGGGGTGGATTCAAGGATCGTCGACCCTCAGACGCTACGGGAGTTGCCCCAGGGCGAATCCGGCGAGATCGTCACCCATGGGCCCATGCTGTTCAAGGGCTATTGGAAACACCCTGAGGCCACCGAACAGGCCTTTATCGAACTCGACGGCAAGCGCTTCTTCCGCACGGGTGACCTGGGCCGCATCGACGAGGACGGTTACTTCTTCATCACCGATCGCCTCAAGCGCATGATCAATGCCAGCGGCTTCAAGGTTTGGCCCACCGAGGTGGAGTTGCTGCTCTACAAATGTCCCTTGGTGCTGGAGGCGTGCATCATCTCGGCCAAGGATGCCTACCGTGGCGAGACCGTCAAGGCCGTGGTGGTGCCGCGGCCTGAGGCGAGTGAACAGGCCACGGAGCAGGCCATCATCGACTGGGCGAGGCAGCACATGGCCGCCTACAAGGTGCCGCGCATGGTCCGCTTCGTGGAGCGTCTGCCCAAGAGTGGCTCGGGCAAGGTCATGTGGCGCTTGCTGCAGGAAGAGGAAAACCGCGCAAACCCTGGGACTTGAGTCGGCAGACGGCGCTCAATTCAGCGTAAGCTCCGCATCCTCGAAGCCGGCGCGCCCCAGGGCCGCCTCTCAGCCTTTCCCGATGGCCGGTTACTCCGCCAGGCCAACCCGATGAATGTTTCGGCCGCAACCGATGGCCTTGCTCAAGATGAACCTTCCACACGCTGATCGTGACTCGTTTCTGGTGCACCGCGTTTCCCGTGCCTGGCCTCTGGCTGGGTTGGCCAGCCTCCTGATGGTGGCGGCCTCGCACGCGCAGACCGTTCCCAGCCCCGGCCCCGGCGCCCCGTCCAAACCGGCGTCCGCGGCCAAGCCAGCCAGTCCTGCGGCACCGGCTAAAGCGGCGGCCGCTCCCGCGCCTGCCGCCGTGGTGGGTGGCAAGAAGGTCATGACGCGTGACGAGCTGCGCGTGTGCCTGCAGCGCAACGACGACCTCAAGGTGCGCGCCAAGGAACTGGACGATCAGGCTGGGGTGATCAACGCCGAGCGTCCGCAAATCGAGCAGATGTTGGAAGGGATTCGAGCCGATCGCGCGAACCTGGAAGGGCGCGCGGCACGCATCCGTGAGTTTCAGCCGAAGATGGCGGCCTACGCCCAGAAGGTGGAAGCCTTCAACAAGCGCATGGGCGAGCTCAATGGCAAGGAGCGCATGACCACCAGCGAGCGCCGGCAGTTGGATGAACTGCGCCTGCAGATCCCCGACTTGGATGCCGAGCGCAAGGCGCTCAACGAGGAGCGTGATCGCCTGCTGGACGGCTATGAAGAGGGCGTGAAGGCCTTTGCGGGGAAGGCCAAAGCAGCTGAAGACCGTGCAGCGGACTGGAACCAGCGCAAGACCCGGCACACGCAGGACACCGAAGACCTCACGGCGGCCTCCGCCGATTGGCGCCGCGACTGCGCCGACCGCCCCTACCGCGAAGACGACGAGAAGGCCATCCGCGCGGGCAAGTGAGGCGGCTGCCGCTGTCTGGCCACCCATGGCGTTGGCCGCACGCAGCCCTCTGTCGTATCCCAGGCACCATCTGAGGTCTTGATGTCCATTCACCACCCCATCGTCGACAACCCCCTGCTGGAGGTTTGGTCCGCGCCCTTTGGCCTGCCACCCTTTGACCGCATCCGTGCCGAGCATTTCGAGCCGGCTTTCGAAAGAGCCATGCGCGAGCAGCGCGCCGAATTGGATGCTCTGGCTGCGCAGGATGAGGCCCCCAGCTTTGACAACACGATTGCCGCCTTTGACGCATCCGGGCGTTTGCTTGCCAGGCTGGACGGCGTATTCCACAACCTGTGCGCCTCGGAAACGTCACCCGATCTGCAGGCGGTGCAGCGCCGATTGGCCCAGCCACTGGCCGCCCACAACAACGCGGTCTACATGCACGTGGGACTGTTTGCCCGGGTCGACGCGCTGTACGAGCAGCGCAGCAGCTTGGGTCTGGATGGTGAATCCTTGCGACTGCTCGAGCGGGTGCACCTGGACTTCGTGCGGGCCGGCGCACGGCTCAAGGGTCAGGCCCAGCAGCGCTACGCGCAGGTGATGGAGACCCTGGCTGATCTGCACACACGCTTTGGTCAGAACGTGCTGGCCGATGAGTCCACCTACACCTTGCCGCTGTGCACTGAGGCCGATCTGGCCGGGCTTCCTGCCTCTGTTCGCGATGCCGCATCCGATGCGGCGCGGGTGCGGGGCTTGCAGGGCCATGTCATCACGCTGTCGCGTTCACTGATCGTGCCCTTCCTCACCTTCAGTGAGCGCCGTGACCTGCGCGAGCAGGCCTGGCGCGCCTGGACGTCACGCGGCGAACAGGAAGGGCAGACCGACAACCGGTCCATCGTGCGTGAGATCCTGAAGCTGCGCGCGGAGCAGGCTGTCCTCCACGGGCAGCGCTGCTACGCTGACTACGCCCTGCAAGACACGATGGCGGGCAGACAGTCGGCGGTCATGGAACTGCTGACCAATGTGTGGCAACGGGCCTTGCCCGCATTGGAAACCGAGCGCGCGCAGCTGGCGTCGCTCAAGGCCGCGATGGGCCAGTCCGGTCCCATTGAGGCCTGGGACTGGCGGTACTGGGCCGAGAAGGTGCGCAACCGCACTTATGCGATCGACGACTCGCAGGTCAAGCCCTACTTCTCGCTGGACCGCATGGTGCAGGCGGCCTTCGATTGCGCGCGGCGCTTGTTTGGCGTGCACTTCAGGCATCGGCCCGACCTCGTGGTGTACCACCCGGATGTGAAGGGATACGAGGTCCTGCGTGCCGACGGCACCCCCGTGGGCCTGTTCCTGCACGACAACTTTGCGCGCCCTACCAAGCGCAGTGGCGCGTGGATGAGTGCCTACCGGCTGCAGTCGGGCCTGCCAGATGCGGCCGAAGGCCGAAGCCTCTCGCGCACCCTGCCGATCATCGTCAACAACAACAACTTCGCCAAGGCGCCCGATGGGCAGCCCACCCTCCTGAGCTTCGACGATGTTCGCACGCTATTCCACGAATTCGGCCACGGCCTGCACGGCTTGCTCTCGGATGTGCGCTATGAACGGTTGTCAGGGACCCAGGTGTTGCGCGATTTCGTGGAACTGCCTTCACAACTGTTCGAGCACTGGATGAGCCAGCCTCAGGTCCTGCAGGAGCATGCGCGCCATGTGGTCACCGGCGAGCCGATCCCGCTGGACTTGATCGACAAGCTGCAGGCCGCCCGCAACTTCGGTCAGGGTTATGAAACCGTGCGCTACACCGCCAGCGCACTGACGGATATGGCCGTCCATGCCCTGGGCGTCGATGAACTACCGGCTGATGTGGTGGCTTTCGAGGCCGATGTGCTCAAGCGCCATGGCTTGCCGCCAGGCGTGGGCCTGAACCACCGCTACACCCACTTCCAGCATTTGTTTTCCGGTTCGTCGTACGCTGCCGGGTATTACGTTTACCTGTGGGCTGCGGTGCTCGATTGCGATGCCTTCGAGGCTTTCGAGGAGGCCGGAGACATCTTCGATGCCGGCACCGCGCTGCGCCTGCTCCAGTGCATCTATTCGTCGGGCAACCGCGTGGAGCCCGGGCAGACCTACCGGAACTTCCGTGGACGCGATGCGCGTGTCGAGCCCATGCTGCGTGACCGTGGCCTCATCCCCGAAAAGGCCTGAACTCGAGATTGGAGACACCATGTTCCGAACCGCCATCGCCGGCAGTCTTCCCAAACCCTCCTGGTTGGCTGAGACCCGCAAGCTCTGGCCCCAGTGGCGCGCGCAGGGTGAAGACTTGGCCCAGGCGAAGTTGGATGCCACGCGCCTGTGGATCAAGGCGCAGGAAGACGCGGGACTGGATGTGATCGGCGACGGCGAGCAGTCGCGTCAGCACTTCGTGCACGGCTTTTTGGAGCAAGTCGAGGGCATCGACTTTGATCACAAGGTGGAGATGGGCATTCGCGCTGACCGCTACAAGGCCATGGTGCCGCAGGTGGTGGCGTCGCTTCGCCTGAAGGGCCGGGTACACGAGGCCGAGGCGCGTTTCCTGCGTGCCAACACCCGCAAGCAGATCAAGTTCACCCTACCGGGGCCGATGACCATCGTGGACACGGTGGCCGATCGCTTCTACGGTGATCGCGTGAAGATGGCCATGGCGTTTGCCGAGCTGCTCAACCAAGAAGCCCTGGCGCTGCAGGCCGACGGCGTGGACATCATCCAGTTCGACGAGCCCGCCTTCAACGTATACATGGCCGAGGCCGCGCAGTGGGGCGTTCGGGCTCTGGAGCGTGCCGCCCAGGGCCTGACTTGCCGAACGGCCGTGCACATCTGCTACGGCTACGGCATTCAGGCCAACATCGATTGGAAGAAGGGCCTTGGCCATGAGTGGCGCCAGTACGAGGCCGTGTTTCCGGCGCTGGCGGCCAGCTCCATCGACCAGGTCAGCCTGGAGTGCATCCACTCACATGTGCCGCCCGAGCTCATGGCCTTGCTCAAGGGCAAGGATGTGATGGTGGGTGTGATCGATGTGGCCAGCGACCAGGTGGAAACGCCCGAGGAGGTGGCCGAAACGATCGGCAAGGCGCTGCAGTTCGTGCCGCGTCACCGATTGATTGCGTGCACCAACTGCGGAATGGCGCCCATGAGCCGCGAGTTGGCGGAAGCCAAGCTGCGTGCCTTGGCTCAAGGGGCGGCCTTGGCGGCTCAGCGGCTGGGTTGATCGCCAGAGTCAGAAGGCGGGCAGCGCCCGCAGCGTGAGGGTCCGCCCATCGAGCGGGTGCTGTAACACCAGGCTGGTGGCATGCAGCATCAGCCGTTGGCCGCATGGCCCTTCCGCTTCACGCGGCCATCCATAGAACCGGTCACCCACGATGGGCAGGCCAATGGCGCTGAGGTGCACGCGCAGCTGGTGCGATCGCCCGGTGATGGGCTTGAGCTTCAGTCGGGTCTGTGCCCTGAGATGGGGCACGGCCAGGTCGTCATCACGGTCGGCACACTCATAGCGGGTCACCGAGGCCTTGCCCGCCAGCGCGTCCACCCGTTGTCTCGGCCGGTGCGGCCAGTCGATTCGCAAGGGCAGGGCGATCACGCCCTCGGACGACGGTGGACGACCCCAAACCAGCGCCTCGTAGTGCTTGTTCACACCGCGCCGCTCGAACTGGCGACCCAGATGGCCGGCGGCCTCGCCCGTGCGGGCAAACGCCATCAGGCCCGAGGTGTCCATGTCCAACCGGTGCACCACCCAAAGCGGCCCATAGACTGCCTGCAGCCGCAGCAAGGCGCTGTCATGGTGTTGCGGCAACCGACCCGGGACTGACAGCAGGCCTGGTGGCTTGTTCACCACCAGCAGCTGAGCATCCTCGTGCACGACCGCCGGCAGCCCCGGCGTTGGGGCGTATACCAGGGGCTCGGACAGGTTGGGCGGCCCGGGCGGGGCGCAGAGGGGTGGAAGGGTCATGTGGTCACCGCTGGGCCGATGCTAACGGTCCCGGAGCAGCGGCTTGAGGGTCATTTGCACCAGGGCAACAGGGGGTGCCCCGGTCTGGTCCACAATCTCGGGTGGTGCCGATGTCCAGCACCTGCTCCTGGGGGCGACCGACCCCTGTCGGGTTGCTGCACAGGGGCCGACTCACCCATGCCCCCTGCGGCAACCGTTCAGCTTGCCTCGCCCACCGGCTGGGCCTAGACCATGACCATGATCCCTTCTCCGCTGAAGGCCACGGCCTTGTGCGCCGGCCTGTTGTCCTTGAGCCTGTCGATTCAGGCGCAGACGAGTTCGTCCCCCGGAGCCGGGTCGGACGTGCCGCCCAACCCGTCCAACACCGGCAGCGGCGCGGCCGGGCAGGGCGGTGGATCGGCTTCCAGCACCAACCGCGGGCCTGCAGCTGCTTCGCCATCGAGTGGGACACAGCGGGTGGACGTCACCAGCGGTCGCCCTTCAGACCAACAGGAGCGCCGCAACGCCACGGCGTCCAAGATCGTGATCGGGCGGCAGGAACTGGAGCAATTCGGCGACTCGAACACCCTCGAAATACTGCGCCGCTTGCCTGGCATCACCATGCCCGGTGCGCCTGGCCGAGGCGGCCCACCGCGCATGCGGGGCCTGGGTGCGGGCTATACGCAGATCCTGATGGACGGTGAACGGGTGCCGCCAGGCTTCTCGCTTGAAAATGTGGCGCCTGATCAGATCGAGCGTATCGAAATCCTGCGTGCGCCCACGGCCGAAACGGGTGCGCGCGCCATTGGTGGCACGATCAACATCGTCATGCGCGAGGGCTATCGCCGTCGACTCAACGACCTGCGCCTGGGCCTCGGATATGAGCGGGGTCAATGGCAGCCCGGGGCCTCCTGGACCCGCAACGACACGATCGGCCAGCGCTGGATCTACAACCTCACGGCCACCGCCTTCAAGCGCGACACGGACGACCGCAACGTGGCTCAGACCACCTCAACCGATCTGGCCACCGGCCGGACGCTGTTGGCTCAGGAGGAAAGCGCTCGTGCCCTGAGCAGGCGGGAAGGCTTTAACGTGAATGGTCGCCTGCAGTGGCGCGGTGAAACCGGCGATTCTGCCCTGATCATGCCGATGTTCATTCGCTCCAGTGGCACCACCGACCGCACGAGTACGCTGACCCAGTCGGTGGGCAGCTCGCCAATCCCATACGCCACCAGCGATTCACGTGGCAGCGGCATCTTCGAGCTGGCCCGCGTGGGTGCCAACCTGAACCTGCGCATGGGAAACACCCGCACGGAATGGCGGGTGAGCGCCAACCGCAACCGCTTCGACAACCAAAACCTGCGGCGCGAGTTCGGCCTTGGCTCGATGAACCCCGTGCGCGTGTTGGATGACGATGCAGCCGTCACCGACCGTGGGGCGTCCCTGAACTTCAAGGCCTCGCGCCTGCTCGAGAATCAGCACAGCCTCGTGGGTGGTTTCGAGGTGGAGCAAAACCGCCGCGACGAGAACCGCACGACGCTGCAAAACGGTGTGCCGCTGCTGGCTGATTTCGGAGAAAACGTCTCCGCCCGGTCGCAGCGCCTGGCCGCCTACGCACAGGACGAGTGGAGCTTCAGCCCTCAGTGGTCAGCCTATGCCGGCCTGCGCTGGGAGGGTATCGACACGGAGGGCGACAGCGGGATGGGCAATAGCCGCAACCGCAGCAGCGTGTGGACGCCATTGGCCCACACGGTGTGGAAATTCGATCCCAAGGGGCGCGACCAGATTCGTGTCAGTCTCACGCGCAGCTACAAGTCCCCCACGCTGCAAAACCTGATTGCGCGGCCCTCGCTGAATTCTCGGCTGCCAGCACCAGGGCCCAATTCGGCCACACAGGCCGATCGCGCGGGCAACCCCGACTTGCGGCCGGAATTGGCCACCGGCATTGATGTGGCCATCGAGCGCTACCTGTCCAACGGCGGCATCCTCAGCGCCAATGTGTTCCATCGTGAACTCAAGGACTACATTCGAAACGTCACGGCCTTGGAAAACGTGCCCTGGTCCACCGTGCCTCGCTGGGTTTCTCGCCCACAGAACGTGGGCGGTGCCTACACGCAGGGCATCGAGCTGGAAGCCAAGTTCCGCCTCACCGATTTCATCGCCGCAGCGCCCCGCATCGATGTGCGCAGCAACTTGAGCGTCTTCAATTCGAAGGTGGACGCCGTGCCTGGGCCCAATGCCCGCCTGGATGAGCAGCCGCGTGGCACGCTGAACCTCGGGGGGGATTACCGGGTGCCGGGCCTGCCGCTGAACATTGGCAGCAGCGTCAACTTCACGCCAGGTTACGAGACGCGTGTCACCGACACCCAATTCCGCGAAGTGGGCTTGAAGAAGGTGTGGGACGCCTACGCCACGGTGAACCTCAACCCCAACACCCTCTTGCGCCTGACGGCCAGCAACTTCATCGTGCGCGACTATGTGACGGGCAGCGTGGTGGTGACCGACACCACGCGTGAAGCGGGCCGTTTGGTTGAGCGCACGCCGGTCAACCTGCGGGTGGGGTTGGAGTTCAAGCTCTGACCAACCGCGGCATGCTGTCTTTCTTCGAACAACGGGTCGACCCCTACCCGTCGGCTGAACCCAGCACGCCGCCGCCCGGCTTTTCTGCCTTCCTGTGGTCGGCCACCCAGGGTCTTCGCCCGCTGATCCTGGGTATGACCCTGTGCACGGCAGGCATCGGTGTGTTCGAGGCCTTGCTATTTGCCATGCTGGGCAATGTGGTGGATTGGCTCACGCAGACCCCCGTGGCCGAACTGTGGGATCGCCAGCGATCGAACATGCTGCTGCTGGTGGGCATTTTGCTGGCCAGTCCCTTGCTGGTGCTGCTGCAGACGATGATCAAGCACCAGGCGCTGGCGGGGAACTTCCCCATGCGGCTGCGCTGGATCTTTCACCGGCACATGTTGAGCCAGAGCCTGGCCTTCTACCAGGATGAATTTGCCGGACGAGTGGCCACCAAGGTGATGCAGACGGCGCTGGCCGTGCGCGACACCTGGATGATCGTGGCCGACATTCTGGTGTTTGTGGGCATCTACTTCATCACCATGGTGGCGGTGGTGGGCTCCTTTGACGCCTGGGTGTTGGTGCCGTTCCTGGGATGGTTGGCCCTGTACATCATCGCCCTGGTGTGGTTTGTGCCGCGACTGGGCAAGGTGGCCAAGGAACAGGCCGATGCGCGATCGCTGATGGTGGGCCGCATCACGGACGCCTACACGAATATCGCCACGGTGAAGCTGTTCAGCCACGGCAAGCGCGAGGCGGCATTTGCCAAGAGCGCCATGCAGGAATTCATGGGTTCGGTGCATGCCCAGATGCGGTTGATCACGGGCGTCGAAATCACCAACCATGTGCTGAGCATGGTCCTGATCGGCAGCACTGCGGGCGTGACGGTGTGGCTGTGGACCCAGGGTCAGGTCGGCGTGGGAGCCGTGGCCGCAGCCACGGCCATGGCACTGCGCCTGAACGGCATCTCACACTGGATCATGTGGGAGTTCGCTGCGCTGTTTGAGCACATCGGCACCGTGCAGGACGGCATCACCACGCTCAGCCGTGCGCCCACGGTGGTGGATGCGGCTGATGCCCAGCCCTTGAAGGTGAGGCGCGGTGAGGTGGAGTTTCGAGACGTGGACTTTGCCTATGGTGCAGCCCCCGATGCCCCGCTGGTGTTGGAACGCCTGAATCTGCGGATACGTCCCGGCGAGAAGATTGGTCTGGTGGGACGCTCGGGCGCTGGCAAGAGCACCATCGTGAACCTCCTGTTGCGTTTCTATGACGTGCGCGGCGGGCAGATCTTGATCGACGGGCAGGATCTCCGCACGGTGACGCAGGACAGCTTGCGAGCGCAAATCGGGATGGTCACGCAGGACACCTCCTTGCTGCATCGCTCGGTGCGAGAGAACATCCTCTACGGGCGGCCAGACGCCGATGATGGGCCCATGATCGCCGCCGCACGACGCGCGCAGGCCCATGAGTTCATCCAGACCCTGAGCGACCCCAAAGGGCGCACTGGCTACGATGCCCATGTGGGCGAGCGAGGTGTGAAGCTATCGGGGGGCCAGCGCCAACGCATCGCGATCGCGCGGGTGATGCTCAAGGATGCACCCGTCTTGCTGCTCGATGAGGCCACCAGCGCGCTGGATTCCGAAGTCGAGGTCGCCATCCAGGACAGTCTGTACCGGCTGATGGAGGGCAAGACGGTGGTGGCCATTGCGCACCGCCTGTCGACCATCGCGGCGATGGACCGCCTGATCGTGTTGGACCGGGGTCGTGTGGTGGAAGAGGGCACACATGCCGAGCTGCTGGTCCGCGACGGTCTTTACGCGCGGCTTTGGGCGCATCAGAGCGGCGGGTTCCTTGGCGATGAGGCTTGAAGGAGAGCGTGGGCAGGGTGGATGAGCCGCTTTCCGGGGCGTCGTTCAGGCCGATGCCAGCAAGGCCACTCCCACGGCCATGGACGCCGCACCGGCCAGCCGCAACCCCGTTTGGCGCTCGGCCAACAGGCGCCCGCCCAACAGCGCTGCGAACAGCATCGACACCTCGCGCGCGGGCGCCACGTGGCTCACCGGCGCCAAGGTGAAGGCGTACAGGACGAGCATGTAGGCCGCCGGGCTGCACACGGCCACCACCAGCGCAGCCCGCCACTGTGATCGCCACACGGCGGCGGCGCGTTGGCGGTCTCGCCACACGAGTGGGACCAGCCAGGGCAGGCGCAGCACATTGGCGAAGTAGTCGTAGAGCAGAGGCGACAGGAGCGCCGCCCGCATGGCGTAACCGTCCACCACCGTGTAGCAGGCAATGGTCACGCCGGTGAGCCCGCCCCAGAGCAAGCCCAGGCGCAGCTTGGCTGGGTCTTCCGCATAGGCATCCCCCCTGCGCCATCCCGGGCCACCGGCCACCAGCCAAATCCCCGCACTGACCGCCAGGAGCCCCGCCACACTGGCGACCCCCAGTCCCTCGTCGAGCCACCATGCGGCACCAAAGGCCGTGAGCAGGGGCCCGCTGCCCCGGGCGGTGGGATACACCACGGTCAGGTCGGCTTTGCGGTAGCCTGTGAGCAGGGCCAGGAAGTACAGCACATGGATGAAACCGCTGAGCCCGACGAGCGCCCAGTCCCGTGCTTGCCAGCGGGGCAGTTCGGTGGGGCCCCACACCATCCACACCGGCGACCACAGCAGCGCGATCAACAGCACCACGAGGAACAGGAAGTGGTGGTCGCCTCCTGAGCGCTTGGCCACCAGATTCCAGCCGGCGTGCATCAGCGCAGCCGCCAGCACGATCATCAGCGCCAAGGCAGACATGCAGGCAAGGCGGGGTTCGACATGGGCACCATTGTGACGTCGACCCTGCACCACTGAGGGGCTATTGCGGCACTCGATTCGGCCCTGCCTGGCGCAAACACCGACAATAGGGGGTTATCGTCGAGACCATGACCCACACCCTACTGGAACCGCTGCCGCGCCAGGCCAAGCCGCCCGCCAAGGCCAAGGAGGCCGTCAAGGCGCTCACGGCCTACCGCCCCTACTGGGCCAAGCGCTTCGGCACCGCGCCTTTTCTGCCCATGAACCGGGCCGAAATGGACGCGCTGGGCTGGGACGCCTGTGATGTCGTCATCGTCACCGGTGATGCCTACGTCGACCATCCCAGTTTCGGTATGGCCGTGATCGGCCGGACGCTGGAGGCTCAGGGCTTTCGGGTGGGCATCATCGCGCAGCCCGATTGGAACAGTGCCGAGCCCTTCAAGGCCTTGGGCAGGCCGAACCTGTACTTCGGTGTGGCCGCAGGCAACATGGATTCGCTGATCAACCATTACACGGCTGATCGCAAGGTTCGCAACGATGATGCCTACACGCCCGGTGGCGTAGCCGGGAAACGGCCCGATCGGGCCACGCTGGTGTACACGCAGCGGTGCAAGGAAGCGTACAAGGATGTGCCGGTGGTCGTGGGCGGCATTGAGGCCAGCCTGCGCCGAATTGCCCACTACGACTACTGGCAGGACAAGGTGCGCCGCTCCATCCTGATCGACAGCAAGGCCGACCTGTTGCTGTACGGCAATGCCGAGCGTGCGATCGTGGAGATCACGCACCGCTTGGCGCGCAAGCAGCCCATGGGGTCGATCACGGATGTGCGGGGTACGGCCTTCATACGCAAGCCCGATGATCCCGATCTGCACGGCTGGTTCGAGTTGGATTCCACCGAGGTTGACCGACCGGGCAAGATCGACGCCTTGCTCAATCCCTATATGGGGATGGAGGAAAACGCGCAGGCCAACGGGGAGAGTTGTCAGGCTGCCGACGCGGCCAGGGGTGCCGCGGGGGAATCGCCACCCGGTGGCGCGCCCGGTGCCCGTCCGACGGGCGCTGCCCTGGGCTCCGATTCAAGGGCTGAGGCTGCCCCGTCAGGGCCGAGCGCCATCGCGGTCAGCGAGCATCCGATCCGTCTGGTGCGCCGCCCCCTGATCAAGCTGGACAGCCGCGCCCTGGTGACCCCGCGCGACAAGACCGTGATCCGGCTGCCCGCCTATGAGCAGGTCAAGAGCGACCCCGTGCTCTATGCGCACGCCAGTCGCGTGCTGCACCTGGAAACCAACCCTGGCAACGCTCGGGCGCTGGTGCAGCGCCATGGCGAAGGCCATACCGCTCGCGAGGTGTGGATCAACCCGCCGCCCATTCCGCTGTCCACCGCCGAGATGGACCATGTCTTCGACCTGCCCTACGCTCGCAGCCCTCACCCCAGCTATGCGGATGAGAACGGCAGCCACGACCACAGCACCAAGATTCCGGCGTGGGAGATGATTCGGTTTTCGGTCAACATCATGCGAGGCTGCTTTGGTGGCTGCACCTTCTGCTCCATCACCGAGCACGAAGGCCGCATCATCCAAAGCCGCAGCGAAGACTCGATCATCCGCGAGATCGAAGACATCCGCGACAAGGTCAAGGGCTTCACTGGCGTGGTCAGTGACCTGGGCGGCCCGACAGCCAACATGTACCGCATCGGCTGCAAGAGCCCGGAAATCGAAGCGGCCTGCCGAAAGCCTTCATGTGTCTATCCGGGCATCTGCCCCAACCTCAACACGGACCATGGGCCGCTGATCAAGCTCTACCGGCGAGCGCGCACGCTCAAGGGGGTGAAGAAGATCCTGATTGGATCGGGCTTGCGCTACGACCTGGCGGTGGAGTCGCCCGAGTATGTGAAGGAACTCGTCACGCACCATGTGGGCGGCTACCTGAAGATCGCACCCGAGCACACCGAGGGCGGACCGTTATCGAAGATGATGAAGCCGGGTATGGGCACCTACGACCGCTTCAAGGAGCTCTTCGACAGGTTCAGTGCTGAAGCGGGTAAGCAGCAGTTCCTCATACCTTATTTCATCGCGGCTCATCCAGGAACGACCGATGAGGACATGATGAACCTGGCGCTGTGGCTGAAGAAGAATGGCTTCCGGGCCGATCAGGTGCAGACCTTCTACCCCAGTCCCATGGCCACCGCCACGGCGATGTACCACACCTTCCTCAATCCGCTGAAGGGCATCACGCGCGATGAGCAGCGTGCCGAGAGAGTGGACATCGTGCGCGGCGAAAAGCGCCGTCGGCTGCACAAGGCCTTCCTGCGTTACCACGACGCCAACAACTGGCCCCTGCTGCGCGAGGCCCTCAAGGCCATGGGCCGGGCTGATCTGATCGGCAACGGCAAGCACCACCTCATCCCCACTTGGCAGCCTCAGACCGACGGCAGCTACCAAAGCGCGCGGCGCAAGAACAGCACGCCCACGGGGGTGAAGACCTCGCCGGTGACCCAAGGCCGCATGCTGACGCAGCACACCGGCCTGCCTCCCCGTGCGGGTGTGGTTGGGCAGCAGCAATCCCGACCTTCTCCATCCGGGGCCTCCAACCCTGCAAAATCCAACATCCGCCGCCGTACTTCATCCCTGCGCCCGGCGCGCAAGGGCCCCACTTCGCGCTGAAGTCGAGCGCCCAACGCTCAAGGACACGGACGATGAAATGGTTGAGATTTACCCATGCTGGTCGGCAAGGCTTTGGCGGGTCTATACCGGCGAATTGTTCGGTGAGCGGGCCCCCACCACGCAGACCTTGCCACTGGCTGAAGTGGAGCTGCTCGCACCCTGCGAGCCCCGTACGGTGGTGGGCTTGTGGAACAACTTTCATGCGCTGGCGCAGAAGAACGGTTGGACCCCGCCACCGGAGCCGCTGTATTTCATCAAGGCAGCGGGCAGCCTGGCCGGCCCAGGCAGCATCACGCCGGCCGCGGCCGAATCGGTTGGCCGTGTGGCCTTCGAGGGCGAGTTGGCCATCGTCATCGGCCGCCCGACCCACGCGGTGTCGGTCGAACAGGCGACGGCGCACATCGCCGGCTACACCTGTGCCAACGACCTCACCGCCATTGAACTGTTGAACCGCGATGCCACCTTCGCCCAATGGACCCGCGCCAAGGGGCTGCCGGGGTTTGGGGTGTTCGGGCCGGTGATCGAAACCGAGTTCGATCACCTGCAGGCCACGCTGCGCACCCGTGTCGGTGGACGCGAGCGGCAGAACTATGCGCTGTCGGACATGATCGTGCCACCCGCAGCCCTGGTGAGCCTGATTTCGCAGGATATCGCCCTGCAGGCAGGTGACCTGATCCTGTGCGGCACATCGCTGGGTGTGCTGCCGATGAAGCCGGGCACTGAGGTGGAAGTCGAGATCGATGGAATTGGGGTGCTCAGGCACCGCTACGGCTGAGCAGGGGACTGAAGTGCAGGCGCCTCCACCAGCGCCTGCACCTCTGCCTCCGTTGTGTAGCCCTGAACCGAAATCCGTACAAAAGTCCGTCCTTCGTGCTGCGTCACCGGGATCTCGATTCGGCTCTCGTCATACAAGCGCCGTTGTAGTTCGGCAGCGTCTGGGTGTGGCACGGGGATGGCGGTCATTTGGCCGAAGTCCTCGTCACGCGCGATGGGCTCCAGCCCCCACCGTTGGCACAGCGCGTGCATCACCTCCACGGCCGCAACGTGGCAGCGCCGACGCACGGTGGGCCAGTCGTGCCCGCGCTGAAACTCAATGGCTGCCGGTAACGCCAACCATGCGGAGATGTCGCGGGTACCCTGCCATTGCAGTCGGCGCTGCAAGATGCTGGTGCCGGTGTACCGGTCAAATGCCAGCGTCGAACCTTCGGTATCGGCTTGAATGGCTTCGGCCACATAGCCCCAGCTCACCACCGGCGCGTGCAGTGTCGAATGATGCTCACGGCGCGCATACAGAAAGGCGCTGCCCTTGGGGCCGCACATCCACTTGTGCCCGTTGCCGGTGTAGAAATCGGCGCCGATGTCTTCGATATTCAACGGAAGCTGTCCCGGCGCATGTGCGCCATCGATCAGCGTCAGAACGCCGCGAGCCCTCGCCGCTCGACACAAATCCGCCACCGGAAAGATCAGGGCCGTTGCCGATGTGATGTGGCTGACGAAGATCAAGCGGGTCCGAGGGGTCACCTCGGCCATCAAGCGCTCGACGAACGCCGATGCTTGGTAAGGAAGGGGAATGTGCACCCGCTTGTACAGCGCTCCACTGCGCTCACAGGCGAACCGGAAGGTGGCGTCGCAGGCGCCGTATTCGTGGTTGCTGGTCAGCACTTCGTCGCCGGGGCGCAACTGCAGCGACCGCGCCACGATGTTCACCCCGGTGGTGGCGTTGGGAACGAAGGCCAGGTCATCGGCCCGCGCACCCAGGTAGTCCCCCAGCACCGATCGGGCCTGCCCCAACAGTGCCCCCGATCGGCGGCTCAGAAACGCCACTGGGTTGGCCTCCATCTCATCCTGCCACCGACGCTGCGCCTGAAGCACTTCGCGCGGGCAGGCGCCGAAGGAGCCGTGGTTCAAGAAGATCAGGTCAGGATCGAGTTGGAACAGCTCGCGCATGGGATCAAATGCCCGTGATGGCTGGGTTCCGAGGAGGTTCGCTCATGCAGGGCCAGACGGCGAGCAGCAGAGTGGGCTTGGCGGGCATCATCGCCCCTGCCGGACACCCTACTTGCCGCGCGAATCCTTCAATCCGGTGATGCGGTTGAAGACCGCCTTGCCCGGCGCATGATCGATCCGGTCGGTCACGAAATAGCCATGACGCTCGAACTGAAAGCGTTGGTCGGCTGCGACCGAAGCCAATGAAGGCTCTACATAGCCCTGCACCACGGCGCAGCTGCTCGGGTTCAACACATCTTTGGGGTCTCGTCCGCCGGCGTCGGGTTGCTCTTGCGTGAACAGGCGGTCAAACAGGCGCACTTCTGCGGGCACGGCCTCATCGCCACCCACCCAGGTCACCACACCTTTGACCTTCACGCTGTCGGCACCGGGTGTTCCACTCTTGGTGTCGGGAATCAGACGCGCCAGCACATTCACCACGCGGCCGGTAGCGTCGCGCTCGTAACCGGTGCACTCCACCACATAGCCGTACTTCAGGCGCACCTTGTTGCCCGGTGTCTCGACGCCGTGCGCATCGGCGCGCGGCGGGAACAGGCGGAAGTAGCCCTTGGGCGGCTCCAACTCAAAGTCTTCGCGCTCGATCCACACCTCGGGGCCCAACGTCATGGCGCGTTGGCCCAGCTCGGGGCGCTGGGGGTGTGCCGGAGCGTGGCAGGCCTCGCGGTGGTGGTGGTCGCCGAACACCTCGCTCCAATTCGTGATCACCAGCTTCAGCGGGTCCAGCACCGCCATCGCGCGTGCCGCTTGGCCCTCCAGGTCGTCGCGAAGCGCAATGTCCAAGACCTCATAGTCCAGCCAGGCCGTGGTCTTGCTTGCGCCGCTGTCTTCAGCCATCTTGCGGATGGAAGCTGGCGTGTACCCGCGGCGGCGCAGGCCGGCCAGGGTGGGCATGCGCGGGTCGTCCCAACCGCTGACGATCTTCTCATCGACCAACTGCTTGAGCTTGCGCTTGCTCGTCACCACAAAGGTCAAGTTCAGGCGGCCGAACTCGTGTTGACGGGGCAGCTTGAAGATGTTGGGCTCGCGTGAGTCCAAGGCATGGGCCAGCAGCGGTGTGAATTGCTCAGGGTGCTGCAAGAGCAGTCCAAAGAAGGCGTCCAGATCACGCAGAACCTCGTCCCGATGGTGTTCCCAGCGCTGGAACAGCTTGCGCATCTGCCCCTCGGCCTCGCTGGCAAACAGCTTGTCGGCACGGTTGTGGCAGCTCAGCGCGAACTCTTTGCCAGCCTGCACACCCTGCGTTCGGATCTGATGCACCAGGTCCTTGGCACGCGCGAACTGAGGTGCACGCAGGATTGGCGCGATTCGCTCCAGCGCCCATTCATAGAAGGGCCGCTGGTCCTCGAATTCCAGCGTGCAGATCGAATGCGTGATGTTCTCCAAAGCGTCCTCAATCGGGTGCGCGAAGGTGTACATCGGGTAGATGCACCAACGGTTGCCCGTGTGGTGGTGCGTGGCGTGCTTGATGCGATAGAGGGCCGGGTCGCGCAGGTTGATGTTGGGTGAGGCCATGTCGATCTTGGCCCTGAGCACCATGGCGCCGTCCGGGTGCTGGCCATCGCGCATTTCCCGAAAGCGCGCCAAATGCTGCTCAGGCGAACGCGAACGGAAGGGGCTGTCGGTGCCCGGGGTGGTGAAGTCGCCCCGGTTGGCCTTCATCTGCTCGGGCGTCTGCTCATCCACATAGGCATGACCGGTCCTGATCAGGAACTCGGCCGCTTGGTACATGAAATCAAAGTAGGAGCTGGCGTAATACAGGTGAGCCGTCTTGGTCCCATTGAATTCCGCTTCCCAGGACCAGCCCAGCCACTTCACCATCTCCACGATGGCGTCCACATACTCCTGCTCTTCTTTCTCCGGGTTGGTGTCATCAAAGCGCAGGTGGCACACGCCGCCATAGTCGCGCGCCAGCCCGAAATTCAGGCAGATGCTCTTGGCATGCCCGATGTGCAGGTAGCCATTGGGCTCAGGCGGAAAGCGCGTGCGGATGCGCGCGGCATCCAGCGGCCCAGCGGCATGGTGTGTCCCATCGCCCGGCGTGCCGGCAAAGTGTTGCCCGGCATAGGTGCCCTGCTGCAGGTCGCGCTCGATGATGGCGCGAAGAAAATTCGAGGGCTTTGGGGATTCGGGCTTGGGCGTAGCAGGCATCGAGCCATTCTATCGACCGGGTCTGCACGCCGATGGGCGCTGGATCAACGTCGACGGCCACCACCCAGGATCGAACCCAACACCCCGCGGACAATCTCTCGGCCCACAGCCGAGCCCACGCTGCGCATGGCGCTGCGAGCGGCCGTCTGGGCCAAGCCATCTCGTTTCCCGCCGCGTGGTCCGGATGCGCCGAAGAGCAGGTCGGACAGGCCGCCGAGCAGGCCGCCCGCGTCGACACCGCCAGGGGCTTCCCCCGTCGTACCCCCGGGCGAGCGAACCGTGCCCTGGGTGCTGCCACCGACGGCTTCGCCCGCGCCACGGCCGTCCGGTCTGGCCACACCTCCACCTCCCCGACGCATCGAGTCTGCGGCATCTGCGCTGCCCGCGGCCCGCCCGCGCAGCCTTTCATAAGCCGACTCCCGGTCCACCGCCGGCTCGTACACGCCGGCTACCAAGGAGCCCGCCAACAAGGCCTGCCGCTGCTGCGGCGTGATGGGCCCAATCTGGCCCGCCGGGGGCAGCACGTAAACCCGCTGGGTGACGCTGGGTCGGGCCTTCTCGTCCAACAGGCTCACCAGGGCTTCACCCACGCCCAGCTCTGTGATCGCCGCCTCCAGGTCCAACGCCGGGTTGGGGCGCATGGTGGTGGCCGCCGATTTCACCGCTTTCTGGTCTCTCGGGCTGAAGGCGCGCAGCGCGTGCTGCACCCGATTGCCCAACTGCCCCAACACCGTCTCGGGGATGTCCAGCGGGTTCTGAGTCACAAAGTACACGCCCACGCCCTTGGATCGCACCAAGCGCACCACCAACTCGATCCGCTCGATGAGGGCCCCCGGTGCATCTTTGAACAACAGATGCGCTTCGTCGAAGAAAAACACGAGCTTGGGCTTGTCCAGGTCACCCACTTCCGGCAGTGTCTCGAACAACTCCGAGAGCATCCACAGGAGGAAGGTGCCATACAAGCGCGGCGCGGCCATCAGCTTCTCGGCGGCCAAGATGTTGACCACCCCCTGGCCCTGTACGGTCTGCATCAGGTCGTGTATGTCCAGCATGGGCTCACCAAAGAAGCGGTTGCCGCCTTGCTGCTCCACCACCAGCAAGCCGCGCTGAATGGCGCCGATGCTGGCCGCGCTCACATTGCCGTACTCCGTGGTGTAGTCGCGCGCGTTCTCGCCCACATGCGCCAGCATGGCGCGCAGGTCCTTCAGGTCCAGCAGTGCCAAGCCCTCGTCGTCGGCGATCTTGAACACCAGGTTGAGCACGCCGGCCTGCGTGTCGTTGAGCTCCAGCATGCGGCTCAGCAACAGTGGGCCCATATCGGATATCGTGGCGCGCACCGGGTGGCCTTGTTCGCCGAACACATCCCACACAGCCGTCGGACAGGCCATCGGGCTCGGGGCAGACAAGCCCCGCTCAGCCAGGATCGACAGCAGCTTGGGCGAGGGGCTGCCGGGTTGGCTGATCCCGGTGAGGTCGCCCTTCACATCGGCCATGAACACCGGCACCCCAATGCGCGAAAAGCTCTCAGCCATCTTCTGCAGGGTGATCGTCTTGCCCGTACCGGTGGCGCCAGTCACCAGGCCGTGGCGGTTGGCCAGGGAGGGCAGCAGGTGGCAGGTCGTGTCGCCGCGTTGGGCCAGCAGGATGGGATCGGCCATATTCAACTCCGGGTGGGCTGCGCATACCCCTGAGCCAGGCACGGCTCGGGGCGCTGTGCCGAATTCTGCACTGCACAGGGCCGTGGCGGGGCCCCGCCTAGAATGGCCCGAAGCGATCCCGCGTTCCCACACACCAAGAGGGCGCGCCCACCCAGGGCAGCACCCCTCGATTCGAGGAGCCTTCGGCATGGCCGGACATTCCAAATGGGCCAACATCCAGCACCGCAAGGGCCGCCAAGATGAAAAGCGCGGCAAGGTCTGGACCCGTCTGACCCGTGAAATCATCGTGGCCGCGCGCGCCGGCGGCGGTGATATCAACATGAACCCGCGCCTGCGCTTGGCCATTGAAAAGGCCAAGGCCGCCAACATGCCGGCCGACAACATCAAGCGAAATGTTGACAAGGCCACCGGCAACCTGGACGGGGTCACCTACGAGGAAATCCGCTATGAAGGCTACGGCATCTCAGGCGCGGCCGTTATCGTGGATTGCATGACCGACAACCGCGTTCGCACGGTGGCCGAAGTGCGCCACGCGTTCTCCAAGTACGGTGGCAACCTGGGCACCGAGGGCTCGGTGGCCTTTCAGTTCACGCACTGCGGGCAGTTCATCTTTGCGCCCGGCACCAGCGAGGATCAGGTGATGGAAGTGGCGCTGGAGGCCGGGGCCGAAGACGTGCTCAGCAGTGGGGATGGCGCCATTGAAGTGCTCACCGCCCCCGGCGATTTCGAAGCGGTGGGCAAGGCCCTGGAAGCCGCCGGTCTGAGGGCCGAGCTGGCCGAGGTCACCATGCGCGCGCAGAACGCCATCGCCCTGACCGGTGAAGACGCTGCGCGCATGCAAAAACTGTTGGATGTGCTCGAAGACCTGGATGACGTGCAGAACGTCTTCCACAACGCCGAGATCAACGAATGAACATCCTCGTGATCGGCGGCGGGGGCCGTGAACATGCATTGGCGTGGAAGCTTTCGCGCAGTCCCAAGGCGCAAAAGGTGTTCGTGGCGCCGGGAAATGGCGGTACCGCACATCGCGGCCTTGTCCGAATTCGCCTTGGCCCACAAGGTGGAGCTCACCGTGGTGGGGCCTGAAGCGCCGCTGGCCGCCGGTGTGGTGGATGAATTCCGCCGCCGTGGCCTGCGCATCTTCGGCCCGACCAAGGCGGCGGCGCAGCTCGAAAGCTCCAAGGCCTTCGCCAAGGACTTCATGAAGCGCCACCGCATCCCCACGGCGGAATATGAAACCTTCACCGATGCGGCTGCCGCGCACGATTATGTGAAGGCCAGGGGCGCGCCCATCGTGATCAAGGCCGATGGACTGGCCGCAGGCAAGGGCGTGGTGGTGGCGTCCACCCTTGAGCAAGCCCATCAGGCCATCGACTTCATGCTGCTTGACCAGCAACTGGACGTGCAACACAACGCCGGTGGCGCCCGCGTGGTGATCGAAGAATTTCTGGCCGGCGAAGAGGCCAGCTTCATCGTCATGTGCGACGGCTCGAACGTGCAAGTGATGGCCACCAGCCAAGACCACAAGCGCGTTGGCGATGGCGACACCGGCCCCAACACCGGTGGCATGGGTGCCTACTCGCCTGCGCCCGTGGTGACACCTGACGTGCACGCCCGGGTCATGCGCGAAATCATCCTGCCCACCATCGAGGGTATGCGCGCCGATGGCATTCCCTTCACGGGTTTTCTGTATGCAGGCCTGATGATCGACTCAAGCGGCCACGCCAAGACGCTCGAATTCAACACGCGAATGGGCGATCCCGAGACCCAGCCGATCATGATGCGCCTGAAGACCGACCTGGTGGACGTGATGCTGCATGCCACCAGCGGCGCACTGGACGCCTCGCCCATGGAGTGGGACCGCCATGTGGCCCTGGGGGTGGTGATGGCGGCACAGGGCTATCCCGAGGCGCCGCGCAAGGGAGACGCCATCACCGGGCTGCCCGCTGCGCGGGATGATGCCGTCGTGTTTCATGCGGGTACGGCACGCGATGCCGATGGCACGCTTCGCACCAGCGGTGGCCGCGTCCTGTGCGTGACAGCCCTGGGAGATTCCGTCAAGACGGCGCAACAGCGTGCCTACGAACACTTGTCGGCCATTCGATTTGATGGCGCGCAGTATCGGCGGGACATCGGCTGGCGAGCCATCAAGCGCTAGCCGTGCGGCCTGCCAGCCATGACCGCCTTGCCACGCGGCGCCGCCACTTGGCCCATCCTTGCCGTCTGAGGAGCCCATGAGCACCACCCCCATCGCCGAGCGCAGCGTGCAGTTTGAAGGCAGTGTCCTGGCCAAGTGGGTGCTGCGGCGCCTGGGCTGGACCCTCGATTTTTCGGGGCTTCCCGGTCTCCAGGGCGTGATGGTGGTCTACCCCCACACGTCCAACTATGACTTTCCCATCGGCTTGCTGGCCAAATGGGCCATGGGCCTGCCGGCCAACTTCTGGGGCAAGGACTCGCTGTTCCGCATCCCGCTGTTCGGCGCCTGGCTGAAGTGGTTGGGCGGCGTGCCGGTGAACCGGTCGGCCCCCGGTGGCTTGGTGGAACAGGCCGCCGAGCATCTGCGACAGTGTCGGGCGCAGCAGGCTTATGCCTGGCTGGTCGTGGCCCCAGAAGGCACTCGCAGCCTCACCGCTGGTTGGCGCAGTGGCTTTTATCGGGTCGCTTTGCAGGCCGATGTTCCCCTGGGCTTGGCCACCATAGACTTTGGCCGTAAACATGTGTCGGTGTCGCATTTCGTGCGCTTGAGCGGCCGGCAGGAATCCGACATGGCCCACATTGCCGAGCTCTTGGGCAGTCCCAAGGGCTATCACCCCGCCAAGGCTTCCCCAGTCCGTATCGTTTGACCCCCCATGGGCCTCAATCCGCGGGATGTTCCCTGAAGTAACCTCGCAGTCGCCAAACCCGGGCCAGCCGCTCGAGCCTTTCATCTTCCACTGTCATGACCAACACGCTCGACACCACCTCAGTGCGCCAGTACCTGCTGGGCCTTCAAGACAGCATCATCTCGGCACTGGAAGCTGAGGACGGTCAACCGTTTCTGCGAGACGCCTGGACGCGCGCACCTGGCGAGCGGCTGCAGGGCGATGGCGTGTCGCGCCTGATCGAGGATGGCCAAGTGTTTGAGCGCGGCGGCTGCAATTTCAGCCATGTGATGGGGCAGGCCATGCCACCTTCGGCTACTCAGCATCGTCCTGAGTTGGCCGGTGCGCCGTTTGAGGCTATGGGCGTTTCCCTGGTGATCCATCCGCGCAACCCCTACGTGCCCACGGTGCATATGAACGTTCGCATGTTCGCGGCGCGTCCAGCGGACCGCGAGCCGGCGGTATGGTTTGGTGGCGGCATGGACCTCACGCCCTACTACGGTCATGAAGAAGACGCCGCTCACTTTCACCGCACCTGCCAGGCCGCCTTGCAGCCTTTTGGTGCCGACAAGTACCCGCAGTTCAAACGGTGGTGCGATGACTACTTCTTCCTCAAGCACCGCGGCGAGCCGCGGGGCATCGGGGGCGTGTTCTTCGACGACTTTTCCGACCTGGGTTTCGAAGGCAGCTTTGCCATGATGCGGGCGGTGGGCGACGCCTTGATCGACGCCTATCGCCCTATCGTTCAGCGCCGCCGCGCCCAGTCCTACGGGGAGCGTGAGCGCGACTTCCAGGCCTACCGGCGTGGCCGCTATGTGGAGTTCAACCTGGTGTTCGACCGCGGCACCCTGTTCGGGCTGCAGTCTGGCGGCCGCACCGAGAGCATCCTGATGTCGATGCCGCCGATCGTGAAGTGGCGCTACGACTGGAGACGGCCGAAGCGCGGCTGTACACCGACTTCCTGCGTGCCCGGGATTGGGCCGAGTGGTCGGGTACCGGCTCGATCGCCTGAGCTGGACATGAGCCGCCCTCTGCGCCAAGTGGCTCTGCTGGGCGGCAGCTTCGACCCCGTTCATCTCGGACACATGGCGCTGGCGCAGGCCGCGCTGCAGCAGTTGCCGATCGACGAGCTGTGGTGGGTTCCCGTGGGTCAAGCCTGGCAGAAGACCCGCAGCCTCACGCCGGCGTCCCATCGTGTGGCCATGCTTGAGTTGGCGATGGGCCGGGATGCTCGCCAACGCATCGAGCCCTGCGAGATCGAGCGGGCAGGGCCCTCGTACACCATCGACACCTTGCATTTCCTGGCGGCCCGTCACCCCGGCGTGGTGTGGCACCTGTTGTTGGGATGGGATCAGTTCCAGAATCTGCCCACCTGGAAGCAGTGGACAGAGTTGGTGTCGCGTGTCCACTTGGCTGTGGTGCCTCGCCAGGGGCAGGGCGCTGCCGTCGCGCCGCCGCTGCGCGACCTGCCCATCCAGCGGCTGCTCATGGCGCCCTGGGACGTGTCATCCACCGCCATCCGCGCCGATGTGGCCCAGGGGCGCCAGGTGCTCGACCGTGTCAGCGCACCGGTGGCGCGCTATATTGCCGAACAGGACTTGTATCGGGATCCGGCATCGACCTGATGCCCGATCCCCATCCCCACGCCTCTCAAGCCAGGAGCTCAATGGACATCCGCAAGCTGCAGCGCGCCATCGTCGACGGTCTCGAGGACGTCAAGGCCCAACACATCCGTGTCTTCAATACCGAACACCTGTCGCCACTGTTTGAGCGGGTCATCGTCGCTTCGGGCACCAGCAACCGACAGACCAAGGCCTTGGCCGCCAGCGTCCGCGATGCGGTGAAGGCGGCGGGTTTTGCTGTCCTGCGCACCGAGGGTGAGGACAACGGCGAATGGATCATCGTGGACTGTGGCGCCGCGGTGGCCCACATCATGCAGCCCACCATTCGGGAGTACTACCACCTGGAGGAGATCTGGGGCGACAAACCGGTGAACCTGAAGACCGCCGCCGCCAAGGGCTTGCCCAAGGCCACCCCGGCCAGGAAAAAGCCGGCCCCCAAGAAACCGGCCGCCCCAGCGAAGACGGTCACCGCCAGGAAGCCCGGTGGTGCGAGCAAGGTCTCAGCGGTGAAGAAGGCCTCAGCGGTGAAGAAGGCCTCAGCGGTGAAGAAGGCCTCGCCCGCCAACCAGTCGGCGGCCAGGAAGTCTGCCGCCGGCAAGATCCGAACCGCCTGATCCGTGAAGCTGTGGGTCCTGGCCGTCGGGCAACGCATGCCGGCCTGGGCCGAGGCGGCCTGGCACGACTACGCCAAACGATTTCCCCCCGACCTGCGGCTGGAGCTCAAGGAGATCAAGGCTCAAAGCCGTACCGGCCACACGGCCGCATCGTGCCTGCAGGCCGAAGCGACCCGGCTGGAGGACGCCTTGCCCAAGGGCTGTCGCGTGGTCGTACTCGACGAGCATGGCCAAGGCCTGGACACCCGTGCGATGGCCACGCGGCTGCAGGCCTGGCGCGGTGAGGGTCGGGATGTGGCGCTGCTCATCGGTGGCCCCGACGGTCTTCATGCGCGCATCAAGCAATTGGCCGATGAAACGTGGCGCCTGTCCGACCTGACCTTGCCCCACGCCTTCGTTCGCGTGATGCTGTCCGAGGCGCTGTACCGCGCGTGGACGCTCACCACGGGACATCCTTACCATCGCGAGTGAATCGCGCTCGCCCATGGCCCATCCGATGAGTGCACACGCCTTTGTTTACCTCGCTTCACAAAGCCCGCGTCGGGCCCAGCTCCTGGATCAACTCGGCGTGCGGCATCAGCCTTTGCTGCCGGGCCCGGAGGAGGATGCCGAGGCCCTGGAAGCCGTGATGCCCGGAGAGCCTGCCCAGCACTATGTGCAGCGCGTCACCCGCCTGAAGCTGCAAGCGGCGCTGCGTCGCCTCAAGCGCCGCAGCCTGCCCCCGGCGCCGGTGCTGTGCGCGGACACCACCGTGGTCTTGGGGCGCCGCATCCTAGGCAAGCCAGAAGACGATGCGCAGGCGCAGGCCATGCTGCAGGCGCTCTCGGGCCGCACCCACCGGGTGCTCACCGCCGTGGCTGCGGGGCATGGCCGGGCCCGCTGTGCGGCCCTGAGCATCTCGCGCGTGCGTTTCGACCCCATCGCTGCCCAGGACCTGCGCGCCTATGTGGCCAGCGGTGAGCCACGCGGCAAGGCCGGTTCCTATGCCATTCAAAGCGGTGCTGCCCAGTGGATTTCGCGTATCGAAGGCAGCTACAGCGGCATCATGGGACTGCCGCTGCACGAGACCGCAGCGATATTGCGTCAGCTGAAGGTCTCGTTCTAGTGCGAGACTCACCCCATGCAAGACATTCTCATCAACTGGACCCCACAGGAAACCCGGGTGGCGGTGGTGGAAAACGGTGCCGTCCAGGAGTTGCACCTCGAGCGCTCCCTCGAGCGTGGCCTGGTGGGCAATGTCTATTTGGGCAAGGTGGTGCGGGTGCTGCCCGGGATGCAAAGCGCCTTCGTGGAGGTCGGCCTGGAGCGCGCGGCCTTCCTGCACGTGGCCGACCTGCACTCCCAGATTGCTGCCCGCCTGGAGCAGGGCGCTTCGTCGGCCAGTCCGACGCCCATCGAGCGCTTGGTCTTCGAAGGTCAAAGCCTGATGGTGCAGGTCCTCAAGGACCCCATCGGCACCAAGGGCGCGCGATTGAGCACGCAAGTCAGCATCGCCGGACGCTTGCTGGTTTACCTGCCGCAGGACCGCCACATCGGGATTTCCCAGAAGATTGAATCGGCTGAATTGCGCGAGCAATTGCGCCAGCGGGTACTCAACCTGGCCACTCAGGCCGCGCTGGCCGAACAGGGCACCGACCCTTCAGGCGCGGACCACGGGGGCTTCATCCTGCGCACCAATGCTGAGGATGCCAGCGACGCCGAACTGGCTGCCGATATCGCCTACCTTCGCCGCACGTGGACCAGCATCCGTCAGCGCAGTCTGCGCCAAGCGCCCGGAACCTTGCTCCATCAGGACCTGACCTTGGCCGAGCGTGTGCTGCGCGATCTGAGCAACGACGACACCCAATCCATCCGCATCGATTCACGCCTGCAGTTTGAGCACCTGCAGGCCTTTGGCAGTGACTACACGCCAGGCGCGGTGAGCAAGCTTCAGCACTACACCGGCGAGCGGCCGATCTTCGACCTGCACAACATCGACGAGGAAATCTCGCGTGCGCTGCAGCGCCGCGTGGAACTCAAGAGCGGGGGCTATCTGGTGATCGACCAAACCGAAGCTCTGACCACGGTCGACGTGAACACCGGCGGCTTTGTGGGTGGGCGTAACTTTGAAGACACGATCTTCAAGACCAACCTGGAAGCCGCTGGCGCCATCGCCCGGCAGCTGCGGCTGCGCAACTTGGGTGGCATCATCATCGTGGACTTCATCGACATGGCGCGCGATGATCATCGGCAAGCGGTTCTGGCCGAGTTGCACAAGCAGCTCGCCAGGGACCGTACCCGCACCACGGTGGGCGACTTCACCCAGCTTGGCCTTCTGGAACTCACTCGCAAGCGCACCCGTGAGTCCCTGGCCCATCTGCTGTGCGAGCCCTGTCCCACGTGTGACAGCCGCGGCCAGGTGAAGACCGCGCGCACCGTGTGTTACGACGTGCTGCGCGAGATCCTGCGAGAAGCGCGCCGCTTCGAGCCTCGTGAGTTCCGCGTGGTGGCCAGCCCTGCGGTGGTGGAAATGCTGCTGGACGAGGAGAGCGTCCACCTGGCCGGCTTGAGCGAGTTCGTCGGCAAGCCGATTTCGCTGACAGCCGAGCCCTCGATGAACCCGGAGCAGTACGACATCGTGCTGCTGTAGCTCAGCCCTTGCTGCGCGGCACCCGTCCCATGAGGTAGAACTCATCGTTGGGTCGCATGCCGGTCATGTTGGCCATGCGGTTGGAAAGCCCGAAGAAGGCCGTGATGGCGCCGATGTCCCAAATGTCTTCATCGGTGAAGCCGTGCTGATGAAGCGTCGCAAAGTCGGCCTCTTCCAATGAGGCTGAATCCAGGCACACCTTCATCGCGAAATCCAGCATCGAGCGCTGGCGCGCAGTGAGGTCGGCCTTGCGGTGGTTGATGGCGATCTGATCGGCCACCAGGGGCTTCTTCTCGTAGATGCGCAGGATGGCACCATGCGCCACCACGCAATACAGGCAGTGGTTGGCGCCCGAGGTGGCCACGATGATCATTTCGCGTTCACCCTTGGAAAGCCCGCGCGGCGAGCCATCAGGCCCCGGTGCCTGTTCCGGTTTGAGCAACAGCGCGTCGTGATAGGCCAGGAAGGCCCGCAGTTCATCGGGCCGGTGGGCCAAGGCCAAGAACACATTCGGCACGAATCCGGCCTTGCTCTGCACCTCCAGGATGCGGGCCTTGAGGTCCGCGGGCAAGTCCATGACATCGGGAACTGGCCAGCGGCTGATCGGGCGCGCTGAGGCGGTGGTGGTGTTCGATTCGCTCATCGGGGTGGGCTCAGAGGGGTCTCATCAATGCACGGTTTGCAGGGTCTGCACGGTCACGACGGCTCGCCAGGGCGGCCGCCGGGCCGCACGATGAACGGGGCCAAGCCCACCGCGCGCAGCGCGTCCTGACCATCGGTCCGCTTCTGTCTCAGGATTCTGTCCTGAATTGGAGCGCATGCAGCCGGGCGTATAGGCCGTTGGCCGCCATCAATTCTGTAGGCGTGCCGTGTTCCACCACCCGGCCATCGGACAGCACCGCCACGCGGTCGGCGTGCTCGATGGTGGACAGCCGGTGCGCAATCACGATCGTGGTGCGCCCTCGCATCAGGCGATCCAGCGCGTCCTGGACCGCTCGCTCACTTTCACTGTCCAAGGCCGATGTGGCCTCGTCCAGGATCAGGATGGGCGCGTCCTTGAACAGCGCGCGGGCGATGGCCAGGCGCTGGCGCTGGCCGCCCGACAGCCGCGCGCCGTTATGGCCCACCGGGGTATCGAT
>RFTU01000160.1 GCA_009923315.1 Betaproteobacteria bacterium | reverse complement strand
AGTACTTTGCAGGATCTGCTGGCGCAAAAGGCCGAACTGGAGCGCAAAATCCACGAAACCCAACGCAGCGAACGCCAGGCCGCCGTTGACAAGGTCCGTGCGCTGATGGCCGAGTTCGGCCTGTCCGTGGAAGACTTGGGCGGCAAAGCCGCCAACCCTGGCCGCAAGAAGACGGGCTCGGACGGCACCCGCAAGGCCGCTGTGAAGTACCGCGACTCCGCTGGCCACACCTGGTCGGGCCGCGGTCTGCAGCCCCGCTGGCTCAAGGAAGCCCTGGCTTCGGGCAAGTCACTGGCGGACTTTGCCGTCTGAGACGCCGCCTGGCGCCCTGCGAAAACGGCCCCAGTCGGGGCCGTTTCTCATGGACGGGGCACCCGGGCAGTGCCCCCCCGCTAGACTCGGAGCATGATTCCCAGTGGCTTCATACAAGACCTCCTGACCCGAGTCGACATCGTCGAAGTGGTGGCCCGCCACGTGGAGCTCAAGAAAGCCGGCATCAACCACAAGGGGCTGTGCCCTTTCCACGGCGAGAAGACCCCCAGTTTCATCGTCAGCCCCTCGCGGCAAACGTACCATTGCTTCGGCTGTGGCGTGCACGGTGACGCGGTGCGATTTCTGAATGAGTTCGTTGGGCTCGGGTTCGTAGAGGCAGTCCAGGAACTGGCTCAACAGGTGGGCATGACGGTACCCGACGACGACCGCACCCAGGAAGAGCGCCAGGCGCAGGCGCAGCGGCGCCAGGAAGCCACCACCCTCACCGACTTGATGGCCCAAGCAGCGGCCCACTACCGGCAGCAACTCAGGCAAAGCGAGACCGCGGTGGCCTACCTCAAGGGTCGCGGCCTGACCGGGGAGATCGCCAAGCAATTCGGCATTGGCTACGCGGCAGACAGCTGGCACGGACTGGCCAGCGCCTTCCCGTCCTACGATGACCCCAAGCTGGAAGCAGCCGGGCTGGTGATCGTGCACGACGCGGGTACGCCCAAAGAAAAGCGCTACGACCGATTCCGCCACCGCATCATGTTTCCCATTCGGTCGGTGCAGGGCGAGGTGATCGGCTTTGGCGGCCGCGTCCTGGATGGCGGAGAACCGAAGTACCTGAACTCACCGGAGACACCTGTCTTCGTCAAGGGCCGCGAACTCTATGGGCTGTATGAGGCGCGCACAGCCATCCGCAAAGCGGGCTATGCCTTGGTGGTGGAAGGCTACATGGACGTTGTGGCACTGGCGCAGTCGGGCCTGGGACACGCGGTGGCCACGCTGGGCACCGCCTGCACCGAAGACCATGTGCGCCGCCTGATGCGCTTCACCGACAGTGTGGTCTTCAGCTTCGATGGAGACGCAGCAGGCCGCAAGGCCGCTGCTCGAGCCCTGGAAGCTTGTCTGCCGCATGCCAGCGATACCCGCAGCATCCGCTTTCTGTTCCTGCCACCCGAGCATGACCCCGACAGCTTCGTGCGCGAACACGGCACATCGGCCTTTGAGGAGGCCGTCAACCAGGCCGTGCCGCTTTCACGGCAGATGTTGGCGATGGCCCGGCAGGGCTGTGAACTGGACACCCCCGAAGGCCGAGCCCGTTTTGCGCATCAGGCGCACCCCTTGTGGAGCGCCCTCCCCGAGGGGGCCCTGCAACGCCAGATGTTGCAGGCCTTCGCACAGGAAGCGTCGCTGCCGGTTCAGGAGCTCTCTGCCCTGTGGGGGGCCATGGGTCGGGCGCGTAGCCAGGCCTACTCCGGCGGATCGGCCTCGGCCTACGGTGGCGATGCGCCGCACACGGGCGCGCCCGACGCGGTGGGCCTCAGGTCGGGCCTGCCCGATGCACAAGCGAGCGCAACGGGCCGATACGGCTTCACGGGCCAGGGGCGAGCACCCGGGCCTGCAAACCCCGCCGCTCGGTCCCCGAGTCAGGGCAGCGGCCACTCTCGGCGCCTGTCGTGGGCCGAGCGCCAGGCGATGGCCGATCCGATGCGCCGCGGCACCGCCCCACCGGCGCTTCGACGCGCCCCGCGCAGCCCGGCGGACTGGGTCACGCAATTGCTCCTCAAACAGGCCCTGTGGTGGAGCCGCCTCAGCGCGGAAGACCTGGACCTTCTCAACGGCCTGGCGCCCCCCCACGCCACGCTGCTGCGCTGGCTCGAGCGCGATATCGAGGAACACGGCCCCAGGCCATGGGCTGCGTTGAAGATCGCTTTGCAGGACGTACCCGAACTGGGCAAGGCCTGGCGTCAGTTGCAGCACCAGGAGACGGATGAATCCGAGTCGAGTTGGGATAGCCTGCGCCGTGCGCTGGACCAACTGCATCTGGACCGCCTGAGTCAGCAACAGACGGACTTGGCCGAACGAGCAGGCCACGACCCCAGCGCCTTGGCTGAATACCAGCGGGTGTTCGAGCGTTGGAAGTCGCTCAAGCAAGCCCTCGCCCGCTCGGCATCGTCCGACGGCCCGGGCTGAAAACGGCGGGTATAATCCACCTCAGCCTCCAGCCTCACGCCCAAAGGTGACCGTCGTGGCCCCCGACGA
>RFTU01000159.1 GCA_009923315.1 Betaproteobacteria bacterium | reverse complement strand
CCTTTCCATTTTGTTTTATAAAATCTATAGATAGCCTCTTAATATTTATTAAAAATACTTAGATTAATCTAGAATAACAGAGCATTTATTGAGACACTTAAAAAATAATAATATTCTAGTGTCTCAAGAACTGCTAAGAATCTTCTTAGTATTTTTTCTATAACCTCGACAATAGCTTGCTGAGCCTCTCAAAACACTTCATCCAACTTCACCCACTATAAAACCGTGTTAGAGGCAGTTTCATCCGCTCTATATTCATCTACCTTTATTATTTTTGCCCTTAATTCATTTGCCCTATTCATATTTAGATCATCGTGATAGTTCCCTTTTTTACTAAGTCTATCAACATTATAGCATATCTCAAAGCCATCGCTAATTTGTCTTATTCTATCATCTTCATTCTCAGATATATATACATTTTCTGTTAATACCTTTCTCAATTCCGTAGGTGTCGTTATAGCATTTGAAATAACTGTTGTTAGTTTATCATCATTTGGCATATATTGCTTTCCCAAAGGATATGTTATAAACTTTAGAAGCCCGCCTATAATTTTTATAGGAAAGTTGGCAGATATCCCATTTATATTTTTTTCTATATTACAATAATAATCATTTAGCGAATAATTTAGTATTTTATCAATATCTTTGACATCCTTGTTTTGCTTGTAATACCATAGACAAGCATAAGACATATAAATATCCGCTAAGATATCAGCATATCTTCCTGATATATATTCTGCCGTTTTTATCTTTCCACCCATCAGCAATCCAATATTAGCAGCAAAGGCAAAGTTGGCAACTTGTCTATTCAAATGATTTTCATGATATTGTGAAATAGCTTCTTGTGTAGCTCCTGACGGATTTCTATATATTTTTAGATATATTCCATAATATACTGATTTAACCAAGTTATTCAAGGTATGATAAATAATTTTATTAAAGTGTTCTCCAAAGGCCTTCTTATCATTATTCTCTATGCTTGTAATGATATTTAGCAAATGCGGATGCGAGCGATTCAATCCTTGTCCAAATATTATTAGAGAACGTGTAAGTGTATTAGAACCCTCTACTGTTATAGCTACTGGCGTTGCTACATAACTGGATGCCAGAAAGTTCATAGAACCTTTACATATTCCCGCGCCTCCCAATATATCCATGCCATTATTTACAGCTATGCGCCCATATTCCGTAAATTTATATTTCATAATTGCTGATATTACAGGAGGCTTCTCGTTATTTGCCAAAATAGCATTAAACAGCGATTGAGCTGCTATCATTTTATAATTAATTCCAGCAATTATAGCAAGTTTCTCTTTAATTCCTTCCATCTCCGCAATAGGTATATTGAATTGCTTTCTTATTCTCGCGTATCCTCCTACACCAAATGTACATAGCTTAGCAGTAGCAACAGACATAGCGGGGAGCGAGATGCCTCTTCCTTCTCCGAGAGATTCCATAAGCATCTTCCAACCCATCCCACATCTCTCTTCTCCTCCAATAACACAAGACATAGGCACGAATATATTCTCGCCTCTTATAGTTCCATTCATAAACCCAATATTCAAGGGATTGTGGCGATTTCCTATGTCAATTCCCTCGTATTTCTCCTTTTCCAATAAAACTACTGTAATCCCTTCTTTGCCCTTTGTAAGCAGTTTATTAGGGTCGCTGAGTTTAAACGCTAGACCTATCAATGATGCCACAGGCGCGAGAGTTATATATCTTTTTGAGAATGTCATTCGTATCCCTAATATCCCATTTTCCTCTACTACAATTCCTTTATCATTCATAGCGGCTGCGTCAGACCCAGATGTCTCGGTAGTTAAACCAAAGCAAGGAATATGAGTACCATCTGCCAATTTAGGCAAATAGTAGTTTTTCTGTTCTTCTGTTCCATAATGATATAACAATTCACCGGGTCCCAATGAATTAGGTACCATTACAGATACGGCGGTCGCAATATTACGCCCAGCAATCTTTTCAACAATCAAAGAATGTGCGTGAGGACTGAATCCTTTTCCATTAAATTGCTTTGGTATTACTAATCCCATAAAGTTATTTCGCTTGATATATTCCCAAGTCTCAGGTGATAGATTCTGTCTCTTTTCTATTTCGTGATTATCTATCATATCGCACAGCTTATTTGTTTCATTATTCAAAAAGCTTAGCTCATCGCCTCTAAGTGATATATTGTATTTAGAAACTATACTAGATATATCCACGCGACCCGCAAAAATATCTCCTTCTATTGAAACGCTCCCTGAGTTTAATGCTGCCTTTTCAGTCTCTGATATCTTAGGCAATATCCTCTTTATAATGTTATAAGCATACCCAGAAATAACCCTGTTGACAATCATTCTCCTTTATACACTTAATTATTTAATTATTATAATTTTTATATATGTGTGTATACGGAGTATTTATTATAATATATAGCGACATAGTTGCGACATTACCAGTAATAGTTTCTCTTTATTGCTAACCGGTTTTAATTTCTTAGATATGTAAGTTTCGCCAAAAAGTCTATGCTCTATCTGTGATAATATACAA
>RFTU01000158.1 GCA_009923315.1 Betaproteobacteria bacterium | reverse complement strand
GATAATATCAAAACAAGCGCAGATATTACGAAGTTTCAAAAGCATATCCAGAGAACTGTTAAAGTATCTTTATCAAAATCAAATCTTATTTATTTTTATAAAGCACTTAATATTGATAATCTTACTATTAAAAATCTTATTACAAAGAAAAAAAATAAATCAAACTCTGGTGTCATAGTAATTACTATATTAACTTCGGGAACTCCTGAATATATAGATGACGAAGGAAATAAAGTAGTTGGAAAATTCAGTTGTCGCCATAATTGCGCTTATTGTCCTAATGAAAAAGCACACGCTGGTAATAATTGGGTTGATCAGCCACGCTCATATCTTTATACTGAACCGGCTGTTCTAAGAGCTAATGATAACAAATTTGACCCTGTATTACAATTTAATTCGCGTGTAGATGCTCTGATTAATATGGGGCATATTGTAGATAAATTAGAAATCATAGTATTAGGCGGTACTTGGTCTAATTATCATAAAAATTATAAGGATTATTTTATTACAGCTACTTATTATGCCGCAAATACATATTATGAAAAACGAGATATGCTTTCATTAGAAGAAGAGATAACCTTGAATGAGAATGCCAAAATACATATTATAGGTCTTACACTTGAAACTCGCCCAGATTGTATAAATCTAACCGAAATAGCGGAGTTTAGGAAATATAATTGTACTCGTGTTCAACTTGGTGTTCAGCATACAAACAACGATGTCCTCAAAAAAATTAAAAGAGGCCATTCAATAGAAAAGGTCTATCAGGCCATTAAACTTCTAAAGGATAATGGGTATAAAATTGATATTCATTTGATGCCAAATTTACCTGGCTCTTCTTACGAAATGGATAAAGAAATGCTTGAAGCATCCTTATATGACGAGAGATTACAAGTAGATCAATACAAAATATATCCAACGGCAATTGTTCCTTGGACGCAAATAAAAGAATGGTACGACAGCGGAGAATATAAGCCATATGATGATATCTTGCTATATGAATTGATTAAGGAGTTTAAGAAAAAAGTACAAAAATGGAAGAGACTTAACCGAATTATTAGAGATATCCCATCTACATATATATCAGGAGGATATAAACATGAATATGTTAATATGCGCCAACTATTACAAGATGATATGAAAAAAAATAATTGGTGTTGTAATTGTATCAGATGTCGTGAGATTAAAGATACCTATGTAAATCCATCAAGTATAAGGATTGATATTACATCATATGATGGAAGCGGTGGTACAGAATATTTTATATCATTTGAATCGGAAGGAAAATACTTAATTGGATTTATTAGGCTTCGACTCGCTAACATTGATAAATCTACGCAACTACCTATCTTGCACAATTGTGCTCTAATACGCGAACTACATGTTTATTCTAATCTTAGTAATGTTGGAAATAATATCGAAGCTTCTTATCAACATAAAGGATATGGCAAGAGATTAATTGAAGAAGCAGAAAGAATTTCAAAAGAACAAGGATATACAAAAATTGCCATTATTAGCGGGACAGGTGTGAGAAATTATTACAGAAAACTCGGATATACTCTAATAGACACTTATATGTTCAAAGATATGACATTATAATTGCTAATTATTTAATATCTGTTAAATAATTAGAATAATATAAGAATGTCTGGTAAATATCCTGCTTTTGAAAATTTAATAAGAGAAACATTAGGGCCAAATTATGCAAATGGAAATGCTCATCCTAATCCCAATGCTAATGGTGCGGCATATGGCCCTATAAGCCGCGCTCCTAGCACGCATATGAATTTTAATCCTCCTCAACAAAGAGTATCTATATTTGATCGAACTCCCTCCGAAATTGCGTTTGAAGAAAGTCTAGACATTATTATTGAGGATGATAAAAAGGGTAAGGACGCGGTCGAGAAGTGGCTTCCGGCTTACTTTGTTCCTTCTTGGATAAAACATAGAAATGCTGAAAGAAAAAAAATCCCTTTTTCAGTATTAATAATGTCTGAGGCAAAAAAGGAGTTAAGAGATTTAGACGAATTATGGGACGATTATAATTTAGTATTAGACCCGAGAACAAAAAAAATAGGTAATCCTCGAGGTTATTTTGTCGCTCTTCTTGATGGAAAACAGGATATGGTTACACACGTAATGAATAAATGTGGCACAGGAATAGAGGCCTATCGCAATGTAATAAAATGTCTTTTATTATATAATTTAAAAAGAATACACAAAATCGTAGAATGGGATGATGCTCCCAATACTCCCGGAATACCTGTATATGATTCAAGTCCTAATAATATATTTAAACATATTAATGTACAGAACGTTTTTAACGGTGGTACTCTCAACACACACGAAACAGAATTTGTAAGAATAATGAATGAGGAAGCATACTCGTTATATTCGCTATCCAGTAATACAAATATAACACCACAGAGTTCGCCATTCATAGATATGAATAACTTCGATGAATTGAACAACGATGCCTTTTTTACTCTTACAAACACCAATTTCCGCATATTTTTAAATAGAGTTACTATTAAATTCTGGAAATGGTTAAGATACAATAAACAGATTTAACACCCTCTAAAAGTTTAACGGTTTATTATTGATTTTTTTTAATTTTTTTACTACTAAATTAAACTCTTTATTAATTAGCATTTCTGGCATTTTCTTCATATCATCCGAAGATACTGCTAATCTAATTTTAACAAGCCCTTTATTTTTATTTTCTTTTTT
>RFTU01000157.1 GCA_009923315.1 Betaproteobacteria bacterium | reverse complement strand
TCGACGACGCCTTCTGGCCGATGGCGACGTAGATGCAGGTCATGTTCTGACCCTTCTGGTTGATGATCGCGTCGATGGCCACGGCGGTCTTGCCGGTCTGGCGGTCGCCGATGATCAGCTCGCGCTGGCCGCGGCCGATGGGCACCATGGAGTCGATCGACTTCAGGCCGGTCTGCACCGGCTGGTCCACGGACTTCCGTGCGATCACGCCCGGGGCGACCTTCTCGATGACGTCGGTCATCTTGGCGTTGATCGGGCCCTTGCCGTCGATGGGCTGGCCCAGCGCATTCACCACGCGGCCGATCAGCTCGGGGCCCACGGGCACTTCCAGGATGCGGCCCGTGCACTTGACGGTGTCGCCTTCGGAAATGTGCTCGTACTCGCCCAAGATCACCGCGCCCACCGAGTCGCGCTCGAGGTTCAGCGCCAAGCCGTAGGTGGCTTGGCCGCTGGCGGTGGCCGGGAACTCCAGCATTTCGCCCTGCATGGCGTCGGACAGGCCGTGGATGCGCACGATGCCGTCGGTCACGGACACGACGGTGCCCTGGTTGCGGATGTCCGTCGAGGCGCCCAGGCCCTCGATGCGGCTCTTGATCAGTTCAGAAATCTCTGCGGGATTGAGTTGCATGGTTTTCTCCGGCCCTCACGCGGTGAGGGCAAGCTTCATCTGTTCCAGGCGTGCCTTGACGGAGGTGTCCAGCACCTCATCACCGACCACCACACGAATGCCGCCGATGAGCGATGCGTCGATCACCACCGTGGCGTTGAGCTTGCGACCAAAACGCTTTTCCAACGTGGCCTTGACCTCGTCCACCTGGGCTGCACTCATGTCGAATGCGCTGTGGATGACGGCGTCGGACACGCCCGAACGGGCGTTGATCAGGAGCTGGAATTGCTGCGCGATCTCGCCCAGGGCGGCCAAGCGGCCGTTCTCGAGCACCGCAGCCAGCAGGTTGCCGACCTTGGGCGACAGCGGCTGCTTCATCACGGAGGTGACGACCTCGGTGACTTGCGCAGCCGTGACCTTGGGGTTGTCGGCGAAGGCCAGCAGTTGTTCGTTGGACGCCACGGCCGCCAGGGCCGTGAGTTCAGCGGCGGATGCGGCGTCGCCGCCGGCCTTCAGGAGCGCTTCCGCGTAGGGGCGCGCAATGGTGGCAAGCTCGGCCATGGCTTAGAGCTCCGCCTTCAGCCGGCCCAGCAGTTCGGCGTGGACGGTGGCGTTGACTTCCTTGCGCAGGATCTGCTCGGCGCCCTTGACGGCCAGCACGGCCACCTGGTCGCGCAGCGCTTCACGCGCCTTGACGATTTCCTGCTCGGCCTCAGCCTTGGCTGCAGCAATGATCTTGGCGGCTTCTTCCGAAGCGCGGCCCTTGGCTTCTTCGACCATGGACTGTGCCAGGCGCTCGGCGTCGGCCAGGCGCTTGGCAGCGTCGTCGCGGGCAGCCGAGAGCTGCTCTTCGACGCGCTTGTTGGCCACAGCCAAATCGGCCTTGGCCTTGTCGGCAGCCGACAAGCCTTCGGCAATCTTCTTGGCGCGTTCGTCCAGGGCGGCCGTGATCGGCGGCCAGACGAACTTCATCGTGAACCAGACCAGGATCGCAAAAACGATCATCTGGACGATGAGGGTACCGGTGATGCTCACTTGTTTGCCTCAATCGGTTTGGGGAACCTCAGCATGGGGCGCGCCGACGGTGGTGCGCCCCAGCCTCTCAACTCGACTGAAGTCGATTTACTTGGGCAGGTTGGCCAGCTGACCCAGGAACGGGTTGGCGGTGGCGAACCACAGGGCGATACCGGTACCGATGATGAAGGCCGCGTCGATCAGACCGGCCAGCAGGAACATCTTGGTCTGCAGTTCGCCCATCAGCTCGGGCTGCTTATCGACGGCGCCATTGTCGTGGCCATGATCAGCAGGGATCCCGGCGCCGCCCGGTTGGCGGCTGAGGCGGCGGAGAGCCTCTTTGTCGCGCTGGAGCGGGGAGCCTGATGCAGCCAGATGATCGGAAGATCCATTGGGAAACCGTCTATCAGGAAAAGAGCGAGACGCAGGTCAGTTGGTTTCAGGAAAGCCCGGCTCTGTCCCTTGAGTTGATTTCCGCGCTGACGCCAGCGCCAGAAGCCTCCATCATCGACGTGGGCGGCGGCGCCTCGCGACTGGTGGATGAACTGGTGATGCGTGGCTACGGGGATGTGACTGTTCTCGACCTTTCGCAGGCGGCCCTGCAGGCGGCGCAGGCGCGTCTGGGCGCCAAGGCCCATGGCGTTGAATGGATCGCCGCCGATGCGACGCACTGGCGCCCGCAAAGGACCTATGACCTCTGGCACGACCGGGCGGCCTTCCATTTTCTGACCAGTCCAGATGATCGCGCCCACTATATCCAGCGCCTGACGGAGGCGCTGGCGCCCGGCGGCCACGCCATCATCGCAACCTTCGCTCTCGACGGACCTGATCGATGCAGCGGCTTGCCTGTTGTGCGCTATGACGCTGCTGCGCTGGGTGCGGAACTCGGCGACGTCTTTTCTTTGATCGACACGCGCGCCCATGCGCATTCGACCCCCTGGGGGTCCATCCAGAGGTTCCAATTCAGCGTCTTCCGCCGGCGCCTGGGCGATTGACGCCAGCGCATTGTGGTTCATTGGCGCCCTGCGCCAAACCAACCCCTTTCCATGCGCTGTGCAAAAGCAAAGCGCTGAAATGATGCGTCACTGCGGCTTCAGCCGGTTTGACGAGGACCTTTTCCGCGATCAACGGCAGGCCCTG
>RFTU01000156.1 GCA_009923315.1 Betaproteobacteria bacterium | reverse complement strand
CAGCACGACCACCAACGCCAGCGTTTTCGCTGGAGCCAACGTCGTCACCGTGCATCGTGCATTCATTTCACCGCCTCCTGTCGCGCAGCCAGCAGGGAAGCCCCATAGGGCATGGCCAACCAGTGCTGAGCCGAGTCTACGGACATTCGGGGGCCGGCGACCTGCCGGGCCTGAGCACGCTGGCCTTGCACCTGCTGCACCTCCAGCAAGGCCAGGTGGGCCGCCGATTCCGGCTCGAGCAGACGGCGAGGCACGTGTCGCGCATCCACCAACACCAGGCGGTCGCCGGGACGAAGACCGGCATCATGGCCGGCCATGAGCATCACCTGGCCATCGCCCTGGCTGCGCGCTTCGTACACCAAGGGCTCACAGTCCAGTGTGCCCTGCAGCACCTGCCACCGGTGGGCCAATTCACCCTGCAGGCGAACACGCGCCTCGTCGCTCCACTGGCGCGAGGGGCGCACAAGCGCCTCAGCCACCAGGGGCAGGTGGCTGACCTGCTGCAAGATGGGCGCCTCACCGCTGCGCGCCAGGGTCCACTCCACCTGCAGCGTCATGGCTTGCCGGCCTGGCTCAGCCCAGCCCATCCATTCACGCGCACGGGATTCCCACTGCACACGGCGTGCTCCGGGTACCGACGACTCCCAACCGGGGACGACCCTCACCCTTACCTGAAGTGCGAGTGGGGAGCGCGGCTGAGGTGCGGACCACAGCGCTTCCTCATAGCGGTTGCGCGCCGGCAGCACGGGCGCCGTGTCCCAGACGGCGCCGTCGGCTTGGGCCAGTTGTCGCAGCGTGGAGTCCACCCACCGGGCCGCCTGCGCCGTCAGCAATCCGACTTGAGGATCCGGGGACGCCACGGCCTGCACACGCAGGCTCATGGGGTGGCGCCACAACTCGGCTCCTGAGGGATCGCGGCACACCGGCTGCGCCACGCGCGCCTGCGCCTGGCTGGCCGACGCCACATCGACCACGGCCTTGGGTTCTTGATCGCCCATGTACTCCAGCACCCGAACGCCTCGCACCTGCATGTCGGTCCGGAACTGGCTGGCTTCCATCAGTTCGCCGCGTTCGTTGACCCAAGACGTGGCGCTCACCCGAGTGTTGGCGCCCATGGCCTTTTCAATCAGTGCATCACGAATGGCTTGCAACTGTGCATCGGCCGGGGCCCGAGCAGACCCTTGTGCGTCAGCCGGCAAACGGGTGGGCACGGCCTGCACACCGGCCGATGCCGGCGCCGGCGCTGCGGCCGGCACCAGGCCCTGGCGGCTGAGCTGCGCGGCCACCGGGGCTGACCACACCGTGCTCAACAAAAGCGCGGTCAAGGCCACCCGCTTCAGGCGGCCTGTGCCACCACCCAGTGCGGCGCGCGTTCCGGTGGCTTCACCGGCACCCCAAGAGGCGCTGTGCATGGTCGTGCTCTCGATCAGCGCTTGCGCGAAGCCACTTGGGTCAAGTACAGCGCCCGCAGGTCGCGCACCACCGCTCGATCCAAGGACAGCGTCGTTTCGTAGGTGTCGTCGCCCACGGGGGTGATGCTCACCACGGTGGCTCCGTGGATCACGCCCTCCACGCGCGCTCGGAAGGTGTCGCTGAGAACCGTCATGTCGGCCACGGTGGTGGTGGCGTCAAGGTACTGGCCGTACACCTGCTCGGTCAGCGACCGATAGGCGTCGAGTTTGGAGGCCCGAATGGCCATCAGGCGCTGCTGGGCCGGATTGCGATGGTTCTGCACGGCAATGACCGCGTAACCCGTGGCGGTGATCGTCTCGCGCTTTTCCACGATGGGCGAGATGAGACTGGCCGGACCGTTGGCGCGCCCAGCCTCGCCGGCATCCAGCGTCTGCTCGGGTGCCGACACCTTCCAGGGCGTCCGCAAGGTCACCAACTGCCCAGGGCCTGCACAGCCAGACAGGGCCACCAGTGCCGCCACTGCGCCTGCCGCACCTGCGGTGGTTCGCCATCCCTTGGTCATTGCGCTTCTCCTGTTGATGATGGGCCGAGCCCCTGCACCTTGCAAGCCGCCGCCTCCTGGGTGGTATCGACTCGACAGGCCCATTCTTGAACGTGTCCGGGGGGCGGAGCTAACCCAATCACCCCAGCCCATGGCCAAGGGAAATCCCTGATGTTGCATCCGAGGCGTGTGATTGACTGGAGGGTGTTTGCAAGTAAATTCGTGACCGAGTGAGCACATTTGTCAATCTTCGTGTCGTCTACCTCCCCCCAATTGATCGGTAACGGCCCCACCATGGGGGCCTTGCGCCGATTGATCGCCACGGTGGCCCGTTCACAGGCCACGGTGCTGATCTGTGGGGAAAGCGGCACCGGCAAGGAGCTCATCGCCCGGGCCCTTCATGAGGCTTCAGACCGGCGCCTGGGCCGTTTCGTGCCCATCAACTGTGGCGCGATCCCTCGGGAATTGATCGAAAGCGAGCTGTTCGGGCACCGCAAGGGCGCCTTCACGGGCGCCGTTGTGGATCGGGTTGGCCGCTTCGAGCAGGCCCATGGCGGCACCATCTTTCTCGATGAAATTGGCGACCTGCCCTTGGACATGCAGGTCAAATTGCTGCGGGTTCTGCAGGAGCGGATGGTGGACCCGGTGGGCGCCGCCCAGGCCACCCGCATCGATGTGCGCGTGATTGCCGCCACCCACCGCGACCTTGAAGCCGAGGTGAGCGCGGGCCGCTTCCGCGAAGACCTGTACTACCGCCTCAATGTGCTGCCGCTGGCCTCTCCCGCGCTGCGCGAGCGCCCTGAGGATGTGCCGGAACTGCTGGCCCATCACGCCAG
>RFTU01000155.1 GCA_009923315.1 Betaproteobacteria bacterium | reverse complement strand
ATTATATCCCTATGTATATGATAAGGTTTAATGTGGATATGATAAAAACGCATCTAAAATACAAGAAGGAAATATATATAGTATGCAATTCGGCATCTCGCTCGCAATTCATAAAGGACAAGTATTTTGCGAATGATCGCAATGTAATTGTCAGCAAAAGCCTTCAATTTAATAATTTATCTCAGGGAGTGAATATGGTTTCTTTACAAAACAATAATACTGTAAAAATAAATGTAATAGGAAGTAATAGCTTCAATCTCTATAATATTATGAGAATAACTCAAATAATTCTCGGTTCTCTCATATTACTCATAGGGGGCTATACGCTATATGCTACATATCCCTATAAAAATATCAATAAGATTCCCTTAATCATATTGATACTCTTCGGCGCTATGGCATTATTTAACGGACTTACTTCAACCTGCTCTATATCTGCGATATTTGTAGATTCTCTAAATTAGGCAAGGCAGCAAGGCAGCAAAGCGGCAGGCCTAAGATTCGAATATTTTTTCAATCTCTGTGTCCGTTATGTATTCCAATTTATATTTCTTTCGCAATATGCTCGTACCTTCATCATCACTATATTTTTTATTAAATATATCATTGATATACTCTTTATACAAAATGTCCCTTATTATTTTATATATGACATCGTCATACTCCTTATTCAATACTGTGGCAATATCAGAATAATCCACAGCTAAAACATTAGATAATAAATAATTTTCATCACACCTACTCCAATAACTATTCTTATATTTCTCTATTATATCATCTACTGTAAAATATATTACATTATTTCCTTTCATTCCCTTAAATAACTATATATTATAAAGATTTGTTGTGAGATGGCTAATTGCGAAGAATATATTTATAGTCAGTTGTCATAAAGCCGTTGAAGGAAGAGCTGGCTGCCGTAGTATATGCCCCGAAGTTCTCTACATATACCCATTCGCCTACTACCAATTCCGGAAGCATTATTTCGCTCGCTATTAAATCCATACTATCGCAAGTTGGCCCAAATATCTTGCTTTTGTATAATATTTTTTCATTGCGTTCATTAAAAGGTTGTATGATAGGATTGTTGTGGTCAAAATATATACAATTGAAGGAGCCATAAACACCATCATTAAGATAATAAATGATGATTTCTTCTAATTCTCCAGTATCTTTATTTAAATATTTTTCTCGTTTTTTGCCGATTACATTGAGTACGAGGATATGCGATTTTTCCACGAAATATCTTCCAGGCTCGGCAATAAACTTAATAGTCTCTTCTTCTATCTCAGTGGCAAAAAATTCTTTTTGAGCTCCGTTTATAGTTTCGGCAATCTGGTCAATATTTATAGAAGTATCTGAATAAACGCCTGGAAATCCTCCACCAATATCTATAATATTGATATTGATATTATTTTTTATTGCCAAGTCGTAAGCTTCGCGACAAGTTTTTATAGCATTATAATAGTTATCAAGAGAACGGCAACCGCTTCCTACGTGAAAGCTAAAGCCTACGAGATTCAAGTTTAGAATATTCATTAGAGCAATGAGTTTTTCTACATTTTCCAATTTACACCCAAATTTTGAATTAAATTGACAGATACTATTGCTATCATCTACTGCCAAACGTAAAAGGAGCTTGGAATACGGATGATACAATTTAATCTTGTAGAGCTCTTCTTCACAATCAAAGGTCATCATATCAACATCATTAGCACGGGCATATTTTATTTGCGAAGACATTTTGCAAGGATTGGCAAATATTATTTTGTCAGGGTCATTAGTGTATTCTATTACAGACTTGATTTCATTCTCAGAGGCACAATCAAAATAAGTCCCGAGACAACATAGCAAATCTAAGATTACGGGATTTGGATTACATTTGACGGCATAATATGGCTTAATATTCGGAAAATTAGTAATCCATTTCTCATACAATTTAATAATTTCCCCCAAATCTATGATATAGAATGGCTGTTCGCTCTGATTATTTTTTAAAAAATCATTTATTATGTCATATGTAGTGTATTCCATACTAAATAACTTTACATTGTATTTCTCCAAAAGCTGATTATTAAAGCTCATTTATTTATCGCACCTAATTATTTTTATGTAATTGTTTAATTGTTCATTTGTTTATATAATATTATATACGATAGGCAATATATGATTGATATATGATATGCGATATATGATATGTGATATATGATATGCGATATATGATATGCGATATATGATATGCGATATATGATATACAAGGTATTAAGCGTTTTTCCAGAAGTCTTCTGCGGTAATAAATTGCATTCCCATTCTAATCGCGGTAGTTTCGTCGGTTTTTCTATCTCCTACAAAGATACATTTGGAAGGATTTAATTTTAGAGTTTCTACAAAGTTTACAACTTGTCCCACCTGCGGTTTTCTACAATAGCAACTGAGCGGAAAGGCGCTGTGAGGACAATAAGTAATATTAAACTCATTTTCGGTTAATCCCAGCATTTCACGAGTCTTATTCATACACGCAATTACCTGATTATTGCTAACAATACCTTTAGAAATGCCAGACTGATTACTTATACCAAGCAGTTTATATTTATTTTTTAGAAGAGCTCTCAATTTTTTCTTCTGCTCTTCTAAGGATATAATCTTCATTGGCTCAACTTCTTCAGGAATTAAAGGATATTTATGTTTAAGATGTTCGGTATATCGCAGAGTCCCATCTATATCAAAAAATATTGCCTTATTCCTATATTTCCTACCATCCCATTTAATAGCAGGGGCTTCTACTTTTATTACATTAGTAAATCCCTCGGCAATTTTTGGAATCTCTATTTTTTTTCGCATAGCAAACAAAGTAGCTGGCGGAAATACATTAGGGTCTTTATGAGCCTCTGTATTTTTTTCGGCTTTGCCAGTCATATATATGTGTTTATATCTATCAAA
>RFTU01000154.1 GCA_009923315.1 Betaproteobacteria bacterium | reverse complement strand
GAGTCCCACGAGGCCTGACTCGTCTTCGATCTGGGTGGTCACAGACCGTCCTTTGGACCACAACGCCTGAGCGGGAAATCACTGGGTCGATACAGCGCGCCGCGGAACACTCGGAGCGTGAGCACCCAACCGGCGGTGATCCCAGCCGCTAGGCCCCGGTCAACACGACCGGCGAGGCTGAACCCCCGGATCGAAGCTCAGCGAGGCACGGCCTGCAGTAACTCCACCACCCAGCGGGGCTCATCGATATGGCGGCGGATGATGCTTTGAGCCGAAGCCTGGAGCGCCAGTTGGCGCGCCAGTTCGGATGTGGCCCCTGCATAGTCAAGGTCGCTGACACGGCTTCGCGAGGTGAGCGCGGCGATCTGGACTTCACCGATCGCAGTGGACCGGCTGTTCAGCGCATTGATCTGAGCACCGATCTGGGCACGTCCAGAACCGACCGCCTGCAGAGCCTGATCGATGGGCGCCAGGCAGGCCGAGGCAGCCGCCGTGGTCAGCACATTGCCCTGCGGCGATGCGCTGGTCACCGTGACCTCGTAAGTGAACGAGTTGGTGGACCCTGCAGAAAGGCTCCAATTGCCTTCGATGCCCAGGATGTACTTGTCGCTGGCGGAGGCAGGGAAGGCGTAGGTGAGCTGGGTTGTTCTCCCGGGACTGACATCGTAGGCTTGCGCCAGAGAATTGATCGGAACGCTGCCGGGCGCAGGGGTGACCGTCACGGCATTGCGGAACAGGTTGTAGGACGCCGCACTGACCCCGTTCCCCAGCTTGATGGTCGCGGTGATCGTTCCCCCATTGGCAAACTTGGTGGTGTCGATTTCAACCTGCGTGGTGTAGTTCTGCGTGCCGGGCGGCGTGGCTTGTAATGTTCCCGATCCTTTGAGCACCAAGGGGCCGGCCAGCGCAGGAATGACCGCAAGGGTACGGAAGTTGCCGACTGAAACGACGAGGCTGTCGCTGGATTCGGCGCCGACCTGGATGGACTTCGCGAAGGTCCCTTCGAGAAGCGGCATGTTGTTCCACCGCCGACCGCTTGAGACGGTGTCGATTTGATCGCGAAGGCTCAACAGCTCTCGGTTGAGCAACTCCCGGTCGGAAGCCCGGTAGGTACCACTGGCGGCCTGCACGCTGATCTCCCTCATGCGCTGCAGCAGTTGGCCTATCTCCTGAAGTCCATCCTCGGCGGTCTGCAGCGCGCCAATGGCATCCATGCTGTTGCGAGCAGCAACCGCCAAACCGCGGATCTGCGTGGTGAACTTGCTCGACAACGCGAGCCCGGCCGCGTCATCAACCGCCGATTGAACCCGCAACCCCGTTGACATCTGGCGCGCCAATGCCGAGGTACTGCGCTGAGCCTGCTTGAGGGTGCTCAGCGCTGGCGCAACCGACTGGGAGTGATCAATAGACAGATACATGGAATCCGCACAGGCGACCACGGTCATGCTCAGAGGGCGTCACAACCGTCACTCTTGGGGAATTCGTCATGAGGGCAAGAGACTTGAGTCTGGGCACAGCGGCAAGAAATTGCCGCTGAACCCCCCTGGGTTTGAAGGAAGCTCCAGGCGTTGAAACCCTGCGCCACGCAGGGCCTGGAGACGGACGTTCGCGCGCGGATCTCTCAGGCGGTTGAGGCTTATGGGCCGGTCCATTTACTGGCTGCCGTCAAAGCCAATCTCGTGGCGTTGCATTCGCGTCAATGGAAATTGGGTACTAACCCTGAGGAACCATCCTTTCTGTCATCAGCCCCCCCCACAGGGGCGCTTCCCGGTCTAGCATCAAGCCTCCTAGTCGTAGGGGTATTCATCCCCATTCATCAAGAGGGCTTTCAACATGCAATGGAACCTAAATCGTCGGCGCACCAAGTTGTCCACGTTGGCACTCGCCGCAGCGCTGGCCGCCACCGCGCCGGCAGCCTTCGCGCAAAGCTCCGAGGGCTCAATCTTCGGGACGGCGAAGGCCACCACCAGTGTCACCATCACCAACCTCGACACGGGCGCCAGCCGTGAGGCCAAGGCCGCTGCAGATGGGACCTTCAGCTTCAGCCGCCTGCCGCCTGGCCGCTACCGGGTGTCCAGCGGTGGGGTGACCCGCGAGGTGTCCGTCGCCATCGGCTCGGGTTCGCAGGTCAACCTGACGTCGGCAGACCGCGTCGAGGTGGCCGGCACCCGAACCCTGCGCTCCACGATCGATGTGTCGACGGTGGAGTCCAACACCGTCTTCACCCAGGAACAGATTCAGGCCCTGCCTGTGCCTCGCTCCATCGAGGCCGTGGCCCTGCTGGCTCCTGGCGTGGTCAAGGGCGACCCAGGACTGGGCTCGGGCACCCTGCCGTCCTTCGGCGGAGCGTCGGTCGCCGAAAACGGTTATTACATCAACGGCTTCGACGTTACGAATATCCGCAACTTCCTGGCCTACGCCACCTTGCCCTTCGACGCCATTGCACAGCAACAGATCAAGACGGGCGGCTACGGTGCGGAATACGGACGATCGCTGGGCGGCGTGATCTCGCTGGTCACCAAGCGCGGCACCAACGAGTGGAAAGGCGGCGGCGCCATCTACTGGACACCCAGTGCCCTTCGCGAAACCGGTACTGATGTGGCTGACAAGGAGCCCAGCCGGGCGGGGCTTCCGTATCTCTTCCAGTCGGCCAACCGCAGCGATGCGATGAGCTACAACGTTTACGCCGGTGGCCCAGTCATCAAGGACAAGCTCTTCATCTTCGGTCTGATCGACGGCCGCAAGAACACCTCCGATACCTATGGGCAGTCCAACAGCACCCAGTTGAGCAACACCAAGCCCAACGGGATGATCAAGATTGACTTCACGCCCACCGACAGTCACCTCATCGAGTTCACCGGCATCGACAACAAGTCGCGCGTCAACATCACCGACTGGACCAGCACCAAGGCGTACAGCACGTCCCACGATGGTGCCCCCCGCTTCAGC
>RFTU01000153.1 GCA_009923315.1 Betaproteobacteria bacterium | reverse complement strand
TAGCCACATTCACCCCTGCGATGGGAGCGATCAAATGAGTCCCAAACGGCGTGACTTTCTGTACGGCGCCGGTGCCGTTTCATTGGCGTCGATCGGGGCAGCAGTTCTGCCCTTGTCACAAGTGGCAGCGGCCGACTACAAGTCGGTTGTCATTGTCAACTTGGCGGGCGGCTTCGATGGTAACAACGTGCTGATACCCATCAGTGGCGCTTACTCGGACTACGCAGCGGCTCGCCCTTCGCTGGCTTTACCGAAGGATTCCCTACTGAGGCTCAGTGGGAGCCACATCGGGCACACCTTCGGGCTCACCCCTTCCATTCGCCCCCTCTTCGATTTGTTTGAACGCAAGCGGGTGGCGGTGGTGGCCAACGTGGGGGCACTCATCCAGCCGACTACGATCGATCAAGTCCGTAACCGCACCGTGAAGTTGCCGCCTTTTTTGGGGTCGCACTCCGATCAAGAGCAATGGATTCAGGGGTGGATGGGCGACGAGGACCGCAGCGGCTGGGGTGGACGCACGATGGACCTTCTGCCCGCAGGGATGCGCAGCCGGCAACCTCTGATATCGGTCACTAACAACTACACCGCGCTGGTCTCCAATTCGACGCCGCTCAGCTTGGCCAACAGCAACGGCAACTCCTTCTGGGGAATGGCCAACATCTCGGATCCGTCAAACTCGGTCACGCAGCGCGTGGAGTGGGCCTCTCGGTTGCAGTCGAGCAACCCATACGAGGCCGAGTTCGCAAGGAGCATGAGGGCGGCATATCTGGACTCCCAGGAGTTCGCTCAGGGCAGACTGAAGGGGCCGGTACCGACTGGAGAGTTCCCAACCGCAAGCTTCACATCGCTACCCCGAGACCTGAGTTTCGTGGCCAAACACATCGGCTACAGCAAGGCCGTTGGCGCGCAGCGACAGATCTACCTGGTGCAAGACGGGGGCTACGACACGCACACCGGTCAGCTGGAGACGGGCGACACCAATCCTGGGCTTGACCGCAGGCTGCAGGTGGTGGCGCAGTCGCTGGCGGCTTTTGACAAGTCCGTGGTCGACATGGGTTTGGATTCGCAAGTGCTGACCCTGGTCATCAGTGAATTCGGCCGTACGCTTGACCCGGCTGCGGGCGCAGGCTCGGACCACGCCTGGGGCAACCATTGGTTTGCCATGGGCGGTGCTGTCAAGGGCGGCACGGTGTACGGCAGCACGTTCCCGACCCTCCAAACCGGCGGGCCTGATGATGCGTCGCTGTACAACCCCAAGCGCGGCCAATGGATCCCGCAGTATTCGTCCGACCAGTTTGTGGCTGACGCCATGCGCTGGATGGGCCTGACGGCGGAGCAGGTGGTGGCGGCCATGCCCAACCTGGCCAACTTCAAGAATCGCACCATCGGCTACATCTGAGGACTCATCGTGGCGACCATTCGAGGAACCAGTGGGCCGGATGTATTCGAACTCACCACCAGCGACACCTACGAAGCCCTGGAGGGTGACGACAAGGTCACCGTCAAGGGGCGGTGGGGCACGGTACAGCCAGGGCAGGGGAACGACACTGTCATCGTCGATCCGTCCGTTGGCAACGATGCCACCGTTTGGTACTGGTCCTCGCCTGCTGCGATCACCGTGGATTTGGAGGCCGGCTATGCATTGGACGGGTGGGGTACGCGCGACACGTTGGTGAACGTGCACAGGGTGCACGGCTTCAAGCAGCCTGGTGATAAGGGATACGGGTCGCAGACCTCCGATTGGTTTTGGGTTAACGCTTGGCGTGGCACTCAGACAGGCAGCATCTTCATCGATGGACGCGGGGGTGTGGACGAAGTCGACTTTGTCGTTGATGAAACAGCCAACCGCGGCAAGTGGGTGTTCGAAGTGTCTGCCGATGGCCGCACGCTGACCTCTTACTTTGAGTCGATGCCCTCGTTCAGTTTTGAGTTTCGAAACATCGAGCGCATCAATGTCCGGGCGCGCGACTACTCCATCACAACTGTCTTGGATGTGACGTCCCTGGCCTCATTCGACAAAGCCGGTCAGAACATCCTGCTGCGCGGCGCGGCGGGCTGGCAAACCCAGGCTCCTGGAACTGCCACCACCATCACCTACAGCTTCCTCACGGAACGCCCGGCAGATGGGGCTGAGGGTGGAACCGGCTTCATGGCGTTTTCAGCCGCCCAGCAGAAAACCGTGCGCGACTTGTTTTCCAAGCTTCAGGAACAGACGGGCATCACCTTCCGTGAGGTGGCGGGGTCCACGGGTGACATCCGCCTGGGCATCAACCAGCAGGCCGACACACGCGGCTACTCCTTCATCCCCGATTTCTTCCGTGGCAAGGCCCAGGCCGGCGATGTGTGGTTGGATGTGGAGTCGGCGGCGGTCATGAACCCCGGACAGGAGGGCTATTACGCCCTGCTGCATGAACTGGGGCATGCACTGGGGTTGCAGCACCCTCTGGGGGAGTCCGATACCAGCGGTGCAGTGGTGCTTTTGGACAGGTTCGCTTCGCTTTCCAGCACGGTCATGATCGAGCGGTCCAGTGCTCAAACGGGCGGGCTTTGGCCTTCCTGGTTTGGCAGCTTCGACATGCAGGCCCTGCGCTTCCTTTACGGTAACAAGTCGGTTTCCACTGGTGCCGACCGTTACTTGGTGGCTGATCTCGCGTCCAAGTCCTACTCCGTCATCTTGGATGATGGCGGCGAGGACACATTGGACGCATCGACGTCGGCCATTGGCGTGACCTTAGACCTGCGGCCCGGATGGTTGAGCTCGGTGGGGCTCAGTGCAGCGGGCGAGCCGCTCAAGGACAATCTGTCGGTCGGTGTGGGCACGGTCATCGAAGTTGCCGTGGGCAGTCCCTACGATGACCTGATCATCGGTTCGGATGGCCCCAACCGACTGCAGGGTAATGGCGGCAGCGACATCTTGGACGGCAATGGCGGTCTGGACTGGGCGATCTTCAAGGGCGCGCGTTCAGCCTGGATGGTGGAGCCACTTGCCGGCACGGCCAAT
>RFTU01000152.1 GCA_009923315.1 Betaproteobacteria bacterium | reverse complement strand
CGAGGAATATTGCTAAATGCCCGTCAAAATAACTTGGGAAGCAATATTATCTCGGCTTCTAATATTAATCGCGAAGTGCTAACAGTTGCCTATGATGGAAGTATTGGATTTGGTGTAGCTCAACCTCGAGGAATATTGCTAAATGCCCGTCAAAATAACTTGGGAAGCAATATTATCTCGGCTTCTAATATTGATCGCGAAGTTCTAACAGTTGCCTATGATGGAAGTATTGGATTTGGTGTCGCTCAACCTCGTGGAATATTGCTAAATGCCCGTCAAAATAACTTAGGAAGCAATATTATCTCGGCTTCTAATGTTGATAGAGAAGTCTTAACTGTTGCCTATGATGGAAGTATTGGATTTGGTGTTACGCAACCGCGCGGAATATTGCTAAATGCTCGACAGAATAATATAGGAAGCAATATTATCTCGGCTTCCAACTTGAATAGCGAGGTTATGACACTAACATACGATGGTATTATGGGTATAGGAGTAACAAATCCTAATAAACTGAGTAAATTAGATGTAAGAGGTAATATAAATATTGTTAGTGAACCTGGTACAGATTTTATATACACAATTAACAATCGCGATATTATTAAAGAAACCTGTAATTATATTTTTGATACAAGCAATATTATATCAACAAGAATAACAAATCTAACAACAGATTTGATTACAGAAAATAGCACATCTATAAATAAATTTATAGTAGCGAATAAATATAATAATAATCTATTTATTGATGGTGATTTAACTATCAATTCTAATTTAATTGTATATGGAGTAACAACTACTTTGAATACTGATGTATATACTACAGAACAATTGAATATTACAAATAGTGGCGAAGGGGATGCTTTGATAGTTAAGCAAATTAACAATTCATATAATATATTTAGTGCGTCAAATAACGATATTCCAGTTTTTAATATTAACTATAATGGCAAGGTAGGTATTGGCACTCAAAGTCCCAAAGTATTTTTAGAAATCAATTCAACAGATGGTATCAAAATACCAAGTGGTACAGATATCCAGCGACCTTCTGGAATCAATCTAATTAAAGGTACTATCCGTTATAATACTGATACAAATCAATTTGAAGGTTATGGTGCTGGCAATAACTGGGGAACACTTGGAGGTGTCAAAGATGTTAATAACGATACTTTTATAAGCGCGGAGAGTTCTCCCGGTGTTAATAATGACGAGCTGCGCTTTATAACGAGCAATGTTGAAAAGATGATTATAAAAACAGATGGCAAGGTAGGTATTGGCACTCAAAGTCCCAAAGTATTTTTAGATATCAATTCAACAGATGGTATTAAAATACCAAGTGGCACAGATATCCAACGACCTTCTGGAATTAATCTAATTAAAGGTACTATCCGTTATAATACTGATACCAATCAATTTGAAGGTTATGGTGCTGGCAATAACTGGGGAACACTTGGGGGTGTCAAAGATGTTAATAACGATACTTTTATAAGTGCCGAGAGTTCTCCTGGTGTTAATAATGACGAGCTACGCTTTATAACGAGCAATGTTGAAAAGATGATTATAAAAACAGACGGCAAGGTAGGTATTGGCACTCAAAGTCCCAAAGTATTTTTAGAAATCAATTCAACGGATGGTATCAAAATACCAAGTGGTACAGATATCCAACGACCTTCTGGAATTAATTTAATTAAAGGTACTATTCGTTATAATACTGATACCAATCAATTTGAAGGTTATGGTGCTGGCAATAACTGGGGAACACTTGGGGGTGTCAAAGATGTTAATAATGATACTTATATAAGTGCCGAGAGTTCTCCCGGTGTTAATAATGACGAACTACGCTTTATAACGAGCAATATTGAAAAGATGATTATAAAAACAGATGGTAAGGTTGGTATTGGCAAACAGAATCCGGAATATTTATTAGATGTTCAAGGAGATATCAAAACAAACTCTAACCTATTTGTAAATTTCAATGTAGGCATAGGAACTACTGATATTTCTAGTTCGCTATTAAATATATACGGAAAAGCAGCTAATATTAAAATACAAAATCCCACTATTGATAATCCTGTATCTTCTGTTGAGTTAATAAATGGTCTTAATAATTCAATACAAAACAACACATTATTTGGATGGCGAATGTCAAATAGCAATAACTGTTTTGTAGTTTCATCGGGTAAAAATAATATTATAAATGATCGCCTGATTATTGATGGCGCAACAGGTAATATAGGTATTGGAACAAAACCGCATATTGAAATGGATAATAATGGAGATACTTATAAAATAAACATTAATGGCAGTATCAATATTGAAGGTGATATATATAAACAAGGTGTATTATTTTCGCAGGGCTCAGGAGGAACAGGAGGTGGTGGTAGTGTAGGAGTTATATCTCAAAATATGCCAGTACAAACATTATCAAAGACATATACAAATACTAAATCATATTTAGAATCTGGATTAGATAATGATGGCGGATGGAAGTTCATAGATGAAAATATTAATGGTGGCTTCTTAATCAAAATTAAACCTTCTCATAGGACATCAAAGATTTTAATAAATCTATCTATGCATATTGGTATTGATAGTGCTCCTGAATCAATATGGTGGGGTCTTAGATTATATAGAAAAATGACTGATAATAATCTAAATGTAATAACTGATTGGCATGAAGTTGTAGCATCACGTCCTGAAAATAACTCTGATAATGCCACGCCTTGTTGGCTATCACATACACTTGGAGCGAATCTAACAAGTTATGAAAACTTCGTGGCTAATATTAATGGCACATTCTTTGATACACCCGATTCAAGATATAATGTTTATTACACAGTTAAATGGAAAACAAATTTAGGGAATAATTATGGCGGAAATGCGAATATTTATTTGAATAGACCTGCTAAATATAATTCAAATAACTCATCAGTATTATCTTCAACTTGGACAGCAACTGAAATATGGCAATTAGGAACACCATATATACCAAGTGAAGGCTCAAATATAATTACCATATATAATCAAGATTTTGTAGGAATAGGTAATACGCAACCACAAAACTCTTTAGATGTCGTAGGAGATATTAATAT
>RFTU01000151.1 GCA_009923315.1 Betaproteobacteria bacterium | reverse complement strand
GACTCAAATCAGACGGCTACACATGTAGAACTGCGCGGGAATGGCTTGCGGACGGGGGTTCAATTCCCCCCAGCTCCACCATTCACAAAGGGGACAGACTTTCTCTGTCCCCTTTTTCTATTGGGCGGTAGCCCAGTATCGGCGCCATTCCTCGCAAATGTCTTGAGGATGCTGAACGTCAATTGCTCCTGAAAAGTTTCATTTTTCGGCTCCGCGATCTCGTATTTCTCTCGTTCGGCGGCGTCCAGAACATTGGGGTGAGGTCACGTCAACCAGGAGTGCAGTCGTCATGACAACGGCGGTGAAAGGCCAACAGTCCCAACTTGAACTCTGAAGAGTAAAAGCCAAGTTGTTGAATCTTCAATCAAACCCCGTTTTCTGACGACTCGACCATCTCGGGAAACCCCCTGTGATGCAGCCTACCGCGCAGCGGAGGCGCTGACTAAACTTTGCGTCCCGGCTCCAGTCCTGGGCCCACCTTCCCCCACGCGCATCCTCCCTGTTTCCCGCATGCAACTCATCTGGGTTTCCGGCCCCACCTCCCGGGTGGTGAGCTTTTCGGTCACGGTTCGTACCGTTGGCTTGGGCTTGGCCGGTCTGTGTGGGGTCATGCTGATGGTCGGGGTGCTCTTCCACTTCGTCGGGTTGCGCATGGCGGTTGAGTTCTCGCCCTCCGTGGCCCAGGCCATCGGAGGCGTAGCCAGTGTGGCTGAGCATGAGCGCATGCAGGAGCACTACCGCCGCGAACTGCACGATCTGCAGACCCGAACGAACGAAGTGCTCGAGCGCGTGGGGCAGCTTGAGCAGGCGCGACAAGACCTGTTGGCCCTTCTGGGCGTGCGTCAGGGCGGCATTCCGCGCCAGCCTGTGGCTGACCGCATCGGTCAGGGCGGTCCACTGCGCCTGCTCGAACTGCTGGACCCCCGCAGCCCGACCCTCGATGGCGAGCTGCAACAGACCTCATTCAAGCTCTCTCGTCTGGACGCTTCGCTCAACAACCTGCACGCTCGTTGGGCCGAAGAAGGCCGACGCCTGCAGCAGTTGCCTGCGGCGTTGCCCATTGCCGGCGACTTCTACATGAGCAGTGGGTTTGGCGTGCGACCAGACCCGCTGACCGGCCAACGCAGCCTGCACGAGGGTGTCGATTTCGTGGCCCCGGCCGGCACGCCGGTGCGGGCCAGCGGCGGTGGCCTGGTGCGCCGCTCCGAGTTCGCGGGCGACCACGGCCAGCTCATCGAGATCGAGCACGCTGAGGGGTTCCGATCACGCTACGCGCACCTCAAGAGTCGGCTGGTGCAGGCTGGCCAGTGGGTGGAAGCAGGGCAAACCATTGGGCTGCTGGGCAACAGTGGGCGCACCACCGGAGCTCATCTGCATTACGAAATCGAACACCAAGGCAAGCTGCTCGACCCCAACCGCGCCCTGGCGCCGTTGGCCTGGCGCTGAACGCCCAAGCCAGTTCCGATTCCCGCATCACAGGAGCGTCCCATGTTCAGCAAGCGACCCAAACAGGGCCCCAGCCCCCTGAGCCTCGATCAGGAGACCTTTTCCACCCTCATCGGGCGGCAGACCGTGATGGAAGGTCAACTGCGCATTCGGGAGAGCATCCGCATCGACGGTGAACTCATCGGACAGGTGCAGGCCCCGTCCGACGAGGCTGTCGCAGTCGTCGTCAGCCCTACGGGCCATGTACAGGGCGATATCTTGGCGCGTCGTGTGGTGATCGCCGGTCGCGTCAGTGGCCATATTCACGCGCAAGACCGAGTCGAGTTGCACGCAGGCTGTCTGGTGCAGGGAGACATCAAGTACGGCTCCATCGCCATTGAACACGGTGCGCGTGTGCTGGGCCTGCTGCTGCAGGTCGACGACGCCCCGGAGCGGTTCGAGCATGATGCCCAGGCCACGTTGGCGCGCGTACAAAGCGGCTCACACAGTGGTGGTTGAGCCTCTGGGAAGTGCCAAGTCCGTGCGGACAAGGCGTTGTGGAAAACGACTAGACCTCATCGCATGAGGCACGGAACCGAGCCGGGCCACAGGCCACCCCGACATGAAAGCGTGGCCTTGAGCCGCCTGGCGGCGGTGCGGGGTTCTATCGACTGGGCATGAGCACGCTGAGGAAGCCCGCAGCCGCTTGAGCTGAGCAAGAACCGATGCGTTGATGCGCAGCGCGTCACCCGCTTGCCGGCTGGTCGGGCAAACCGATCGGGAAGGCCATCTTCTCAGCCAAGGGTGTGTCCGCTGGCTCGGAGGGGGACGCCCGATGCGACAGGCGGATATGGCGCTCGATGAGCCGCTGCTGCTCGGTATCGGAAAGGCTGGCCAGCATTTCAAGCCGACTGCCGTCGTCGAACTCAATGTCCAGCACGGCTGTGCCGCTGACTTCACGGGTTTGTTTGCGCTTGATCTGCATGGATACCTCCAGAGTGCGGCAAGCCGTCAACCACCACCCGACTCAAGATCACGCATATGCACCACGTGACGGCCTTGAGCGTCGGTACTCCGAGCCGTTACCTGAAAGGTCGTGCCGGCGGTAAAAAGGACCTCCTGCTCTTCCTTCCGGAACTCCGACAGGTGCTCGATGGACTTGCCATGCTTCGAATCGATCACGAAGAGTACGGGCACCCGATCGCTGTTCGCGCGGTCTGCATAACTCTGACCCTTTTCGATTGAGCGTGATGTGCTGGTGAAGGCTTTCTCCACCAATTGCTTGCCCACCGAGTATTCACTCAGTTGCTCCTGGGTCAGATCGGTGCCCCGGTACACCTCGCCCTGATGGTCGGGTAGTTTGGCAAGCCCCTTGGAGATGTGTTCGGCCATCACCTTGGCCATAACGCGTTGGGGGTTGTAGCCATTCGGGTCTCGCAACAGTTGGTTGACGTCCCTGAAGCAGGGTCCGCCGGCTCCCGTGCCCGTGTACCAACGGATGTACTCCCTCTCAACCACGGTAAGTTCGTCTTTCTTCTCTGGGTTGAGGCGATTTGCCTCCAACTTCTGGCCCTCTTGCACAAGACCCTGGCCGACTTGTGCTTGATCCTTCAATACCTCGGGCTTTTCCGCCACGCGGACGGTCTGAACCTTGACCTTGAGCAGGCCCGGCATCGTGCTCATGGCAAAGTCAATGAACCGTTGACGACGCTCGCCTTTCATCTG
>RFTU01000016.1 GCA_009923315.1 Betaproteobacteria bacterium | reverse complement strand
TTGATGTGGTTGGCCTCGCCGGCCTTGCCGGTGGGGGGATTCAGCTATTCCGAAGGGCTGGAGGCTGCGGTGGACTCAGGCCGGGTCACCGACGAAGGCAGCGCCGCGCGGTGGCTGCACGACCAGCTGCAACTCGTGTTGGTGCGGTCGGAATGGCCCGCCGTGGCGCGCGCGCATGCCGCCTTCACGACGACCGACCGCACGGAGAACGCCACGGCCGTGAAGGCCGCCAACGACTGGGTTCTGCACACGCGCGAGTCCCGCGAGCTTCGCCTGCAGGCCGAGCAGATGGGCCGCTCCCTGGCCGACTGGCTGCGCCAGCGCGCACCGGATGATGCACGCGTGGCCGAGCTGCAAGCCCTGCATCCCGCCCCCACCTGGCCCGTGGCCTTCGCGCTGGCCGGCGCACTCAGCGGGGCCGAACTGCGCGAGGTGCTGCTGGCCCACGGTTTCGGCTGGGCCGAGAACCTGGTGCAGGCCGCCATCAAGTGCATCCCGCTGGGGCAATCCGCAGGCCAGCGCGTGCTCCAGGCCCTGGCCGATGCACTGCCCGCGGCCGTGGACGATGCACTCGGCCGCTGCGCCGCCGACGCTCAAGCCTACGCCCCGGGCCTGGCCATCCTGAGCGCCCAGCACGAGCAGCAGTACTCGCGCTTGTTCCGATCCTGAACCCTTTCCAAACAGAGCCCACCGAGCCGACCACCATGCCCCACCTGCACCACATTCCCGGCCGCACCAAGACACATCCGCCCCTGCGTGTGGGCATCGGCGGGCCGGTGGGCTCCGGCAAGACCACCCTGCTGGAAATGCTGTGCAAGGCCATGCGCGAGCGCTGGAACCTCGTGGTGATCACCAACGACATCTACACCAAAGAGGACCAGCGTCTGCTGACGGTGGCCGGTGCGCTGGAGCCCGAGCGCATCATGGGTGTCGAGACCGGCGGGTGCCCGCACACCGCCATCCGCGAAGATGCCTCGATCAACCTGGAGGCGGTGGACCGGATGCTCAGCCAATACCCCGATGCCGACATCGTCTTCATCGAATCCGGGGGCGACAACCTGGCGGCGACCTTCAGCCCCGAACTCTCGGATCTGACGATCTACGTGATCGATGTGGCCGGTGGTGAAAAGATCCCGCGCAAGGGTGGCCCCGGCATCACCAAGAGCGACCTGTTGGTGATCAACAAGATCGACCTGGCTCCCCTGGTGGGCGCCAACCTGGACATCATGAAGGCCGACACCGAGCGAATGCGCCCACAGGACCAGGGCAGGCGGCCTTACGTGATGACGAACCTGCGCACGCAGCAGGGGCTGGATCGGGTCATCGGCTTCATCGAACAACGCGGCCTGTTGGCCTAAGCCCACGCGGGCTCAGGTTCAGACATCCATCGCGGGCCGGTGCTCCTCATCCGGCACGAAGCGCCAACGGCCGACCCACAACAGCAGCAAGGCGAACGCGCCAGTGAACACCAGGAGCACCCCCAAGGCCGATCCCCATTCGTCGCCAAAGGCCCCAAAGGCGCTGGCGCGCACCGCCCGAACCGACCAGGTGAAGGGCAGCCAAGGGCTGATGGCCGCGTAGAACTCGCTTGTCAATTCGATCGGCATCACGCCACCGGCCGCGGACAGCTGCACGATCAGCAGGACCAGGGCCGCGCCCTTGCCCGCATCACCCAACAAGCGAACCAGCAAGAGGATCAAGAGCATGAAGGTGATGGCGCTGCAGGCCATGGTCAGTGCCAACCCCGTGGCGTGCACGGGCTGCAGCCCCAGAAGCAGTTGGCACATCAGGAGCACGCAGGCCGCCTGCGCCAGGTTGATACCCCCCAGCACACCCATCTTGCCCAGCAGAAGGGACCAGGAGGAGTACGGTTGCACCCGCCGGGGAAGGCGCCTGAGGTGAAAGACAAAGGCCGTCATCACCGCACCCAGCCACAGCGCCACCGGAATGAAGTTGGGCAAGAAGCCCATGCCGTTGTTGGGCACCGGCGCGTCGATTTCCAAACGCGGCTCCACCGTGGCGGCCAGCCCCGATGCGCTGCCCTGGGGGCCCTCCAGTGAGGCGGGTAGGGCCTTGTACAGGGTGTCCATCCCACTGGCCAATCGCAACGAACCCTTGTGAAGGGCCGCGCTGGCCTCTCGCGCTTGCGCGGTCGACTCGGCCAGGGCCCGGCTTCCTGCCACCGCCTCGTCCAGTCGATCGTCCGAGGGCAAGCGCGCCGACAGGGCCGAAACACCCGCGGCCTGGGCCGACAGACCATCCACCAACTGCGTCACCCCCAGGCCCAACTCGGCCATGCTCAGCGCCAGCAGTCCACTGGATTCACGGGCCAGACCAACGCCCGCCCGCAAGGTGGTGGCCCCACCCAAGAGCGGCTCGGTGCTCTCCAGGGCACGGTCGCCCAACAAGGGAATGGGTGCCACGTCGGCGCGCCACGACACGATGCCCGCGGTGAGCTCGCTGGCGCCGTCTTCCAGACGAGTCAAGCCGCGCTGCAAGTCGGCATGTCCCGCGTTCAAGCGGCCCACCCCGTCCCTGAGCGCGGACAGGTCGGCCGGCGCAGGCCGTCGAGCCTCCAGCGCCCGAAGGGCTTGGCCGGTCTGGCGGATCGAGTCGGCACCGCCCGAGGCGACTTCCTGCAACCGTGCCGCACCTTGGGCGATCGGAGCGGCGCCCTGGCGCAAGCTGCCCAAGCCCGCTTCGAGCTCGATGGCCCCTTCGCGCAAGGCGGCCATGCCGTCGCGCCACTGCTGCAAACGGTCGCGTGAACTCGCGGTGTTGCCCAACACGATGGACCAGCGGCGCTCGTTCAAGGATTCGTTGACCTGATGTCCCAACTCGCTGGCAAAGCGCCGCGCGAAGCCCGCGCCCACATAGTTGTTGCCTTCCGAAGCGAAGACCACCAGAGAACCGGAGCCCGGCTTTGAGGGGGCCACCGCGGCCAAGGAAAAGTCCTGCGGAATGATGAGCGCGAACACATAACGACCCGAGCGAACCCGCTGTCGCGCCTGAGAAGGATCGGTCAGCAGGTGGTAGTCGAAGTTGCGACGTGACTCCAGGGTGAGGACGAGTTCCTGGCCCAGGTCAATCCGCTGCTCGCCTACGGCGGCGCCTTCATCGAGGTTCACGATGGCCACCGGCAAGGCGCCGGTGCGACTGGCGGGGTCCCACACCGAATCCAGATAGATGAAGGCATACAAGGCCGGGATCACCACGATGGCCGGCAACACCCAGCGCAGCCGGGGAAATCGATGGAGCAGCCCCAGGTCGGCACGGGCCACATCGGCTGTCTCGCGAAGCAGGTTCCGCAAGGTCTGAAGCATGGTGCGGTGTTCGGGAGGGCCTGTTGTGGGGGCGGGGTTGTGCGGTGGCGCGTGCCAAGGGTGCGTGGCCCACCAAGAGGCCTGCTGTCACAGTATCGCCCGGGCCGGCGCGCAAGGGGCTGTACGGGTTTCCCGGTGGGGGCCGCTGCGAAGGCGGCCCTTAGAGTGGGGGCCCTGTTGACTCGACCGACGCCGCCATGACGCTTCGCCCACCCTACAAACCGAACCATACCGCGGTACCGCTGACGGCCGCTTGGGTGGTGATCACCAGCCTGTTCGGGGCCGTGCACGCCGCCGACATCAAGGATGTGCCGTGCCGCACCACCGCGGAGTGCCTGGCTGAGGCGGCGCGGGTGCGGGGTGAGGTGTCGAAGACCGAGACGAGCAAGACGGCCGAATTGCAGGATGTCTTCTACTGGACCAACCGCATCAACATGGCCAGCACCGTGATGCTGCACGAGCGCGGACTGCTGGAAAAGGCCTCAGCCGCGCGCGTTGCCGAGGGCATCCAGCACGCGGTGGCGCAGGCGAGCAAGCCCGGTGGCAAGCGGCCCACCGACTACCTTCAGATTGAAAACATCATCGCCGAGAAGGCCGGGCCCGAAGCCACCTTCATCCACGCCGGGCGTAGCCGACAGGACATCATGGCCACCGTGCGCGTGTCGCGCCTGCGCACCGCGGTGATGGATGTGGCCGACCGCCTGCTGATGCTGCGCAAGACCCTCTTGGACATCGCCGATCAGCACAAGGACACCTATGTGCCGGCCTATACCAACGGCGTGCAGGCGCAACCCATCACCTACGGACACTACCTGCTGGCCTTTGCCGACTCCTTCGCGCGGGACTCGGCCCGCATCCGTGAGCTCTACGCCCGCCTGAACCTCAGTCCCATGGGCACTGCTGTGCTGGCCAACTCGGCCTGGCCGCTGGACCGCCCACGCCTGGCGCAACTCTTGGGCTTCGACGGCCTGGTGGTGAACTCGCTGGATGCCGGGCAGATCATCACCTACGACGTGCCGCTGGAGGCCAGTGCAATCGTCAGCAACACCGCCGTGCGCATCGGCGCGCTATTGGAAGACGTGCACACCCAGTACCACCAGAGCAGCCCCTGGTTGCTGCTGGAAGCGGGCTCCACCTACACCAGCAGTGCCATGCCGCAAAAGCAGAACCCGGGCGTGATCATGAGCGCGCGGGCCAAAGCCTCGGATGTGGTGGCCGCTTCGCACTGGATGACGCTCCGGGCCCACAACGTGAACCCCGGCATGACCGACTACAAGGACGCCTGGACACAGGCGCGAAACTTCCTGTACACCGTCGAACTGCTGGAGCAAACCGTGCGGGTGATGAAGTCCCTGCGCCTGAACCCCGAGCGTGCGCTGGATGAACTGCGCGGCGACTGGACCACCTCTTCCGAATTGGCCGACACGCTGCAGCGCGTCAGCGGTGTTCCTTTTCGGGTCGGGCATGCCTTTGCCACGGCCGTGGTGAACAAGGCGCGCGAGAAGGGCTGGAAGCCCGATCAGTTCCCCTACGAGGACGCCCTGCCGCTGTACTCGGCGGCGGCCGCACGGTTTGGTGTGCAGCCCGCGGCGCTGCCGTTGTCGGCTGCGCAGTTCAAACAGGCGCTGTCGCACGAGGACATGGTCCGAACCCGCGTGGGCGTGGGTGGCCCGCAACCGGCGGAGGTGCAGCGCATGCTGCAGGCGGCTCGGCAAACCCTGAAGCAAGACGAGGAGTGGCTCAAGCAACGGTTGGCCGCACTGGCGCAAGCCGAGGCCGGACTCAATGCGAGCTTCGGCAAGCTGATGGCCCCTTGAGGCCGCCGGCTACTTCCCGATGCAAAAGCTCGAGAAGATCACGCCCAGCAGATCGTCAGCACTGACCTGGCCGGTGATTTCGCCCAGGGCCTGATGGGCCCAGCGCAACTCTTCGGCCAACAGGTCCAGGGCCGGCGTGCCGCTGTGCAACTCGGCCTGCGCCAGCCCGAGATGCTCGGCGCAGCGCTGCAGCGCTTGCAGGTGCCGGGTGCGCGCAATGGCCACGCCCTCGGGCAGCGCCTGCCAACCGGCCCGCTCCAACAGGGCCCGCTTGAGCGCATCCAGGCCGAATCCGGTGTGGGCTGACACCAGCAGCGCACCCGGCACGGTGGGCGGCTGTGCCACCGCATCGGATTTGTTGAACACCGCCAGCAGGCGGTCTGAGGCGACGCCGTGCGTCTGAAGCTGGCCGACGATGGCCGCATCCGCGGCGGCGTACGCCGGCTGCCCGCTGCGCGACAGATCATGCACCAACAGCACCGCGTCGGCGCTGCGTATGGCCTCCCAGCTGCGCTCGATGCCGATGCGCTCGATCTCATCGGTGGCCTGATGGGCTTCTCGCAAGCCGGCGGTGTCGACCACGTGAATGGGCACGCCCTCCACCTGCAGGGCCTGTTCGATACGGTCGCGTGTCGTGCCGGCGATCGGTGTCACGATGGCCACCTCCTGCCCGGCCAGCGCATTGAGCAGCGAACTCTTGCCCACATTGGGTTGGCCGGCGATCACCACCCGCAGGCCCTCTCGCAACAGAACCCCTTGGCGCGTTTGAGCCATCACCCCCATCAGCGCCGATTCAATGCCCTCCAGTTGGCCTTGTGCGTCGGCCTTCTGAAGGAAGTCCATCTCCTCCTCCGGAAAGTCCAGCGTGGCCTCCACCAGCATGCGAAGGTGCAGCAGGCGCTGCGCCAGGTCATCGATGCGGGCCGAAAACGCGCCCCGCAGCGACAGCGCCGCCGATCGCGCCGCGGCCTGCGTGCCCGCATCGATCAGATCGGCCACCGCCTCCGCCTGGATCAGGTCCAACTTGTCGTTCAGGAAGGCGCGGCGGGTGAATTCACCCGGCTCTGCCAGGCGCAGCCCCGGCAGCGCCCGCGTGGCGTGGTCCCCACCCGGCGAGGCCGCTGCGTCCAAACAACGCTGCACCAGCATCTGGAGCACCACCGGCCCGCCGTGGGCCTGCAGTTCGAGCACCTCTTCGCCGGTGTAGGAATGCGGCGCCTCAAAGAACAAGGCCAGCCCCTGGTCGATGGGCTGTCCCGCCCCATCAAGAAAGGGCGTGTAGGTGGCGTGCCGCGGCTTGAGGGCTTGGCCACACAGGGCCCGCGCCAGGGGCATCAACCCGAAGCCCGATACGCGCACGATACCCACGGCACCACGCCCCGGCGCAGTGGCCACCGCCACGATGGGGTCCTGGTCCCGCGGAAGCATCGCGCACTACTTGCCCAACACACCCAACTGCTTGTTGATCATCCACTGCTGTGCAATGGACAGGATGTTGTTGGTCAGCCAGTACAGGACCAGGCCGGCCGGGAAGAAGAAGAACATGAAGGAAAACGCAATGGGCATGATCCACATCAACTTGGCCTGCACCGGGTCTGGCGGCGTTGGGTTCAACCAGGTCTGCAGCAAGGAGGACGCCGTCATCAGCAGCGGCAGGATGAAGTAGGGGTCCTTGGCGGCCAAGTCGGTGATCCAGCCCAACCACGGGGCATTGCGCATTTCCACGCTGGACAAGAGCACCCAGTACAGCGCGATGAAGAAGGGCATCTGCACCAGGATCGGCAGGCAGCCGCCCAAGGGGTTGACCTTTTCTTCCTTGTAGATGCGCATCATCTCCTGCTGCATCTGCTGGGGCTTGTCCTTCATCCGCTCTCGCAGCTCCATGATGCGCGGGTTGATGGCCTTCATCTTGCCCATGCTGCGGTAGGCGCTGGCATTGAGCCAATAGAACGCGGCCTTGAGCAGGAACACCAGGGCCACAATGGCCCAGCCCCAGTTGCCGATGACGCCATACAGCCTGTCCAACAGCCAGAACAGGGGCTTGGCCAGCACGGTGAACCAACCGTAGTCCTTGACCAGCTCCAGGCCCGGGGCCAGCTCGGCCAGCTTCTTCTCTTCCTGCGGGCCCGCGAACAGGCGAGCCTCGTGGGCTACGCTGGCCCCCGGAGCCACGCTGCCCAGCGGCACCACCGTGGCGATCGAATACAGGTTGTCGCCCACCTTGGCGGTGCGGAATTCGCGGGGCTGGCGTTCACCCACGATCCAGGCCGAGGCGAAGTAGTGCTGCACCATGGCCACCCAGCCGTTGTCGGCGGCCTTCTCGTGGTCGGCCTTGTTCTTTTCGATGTCCTTGAAGTCCAGCTTCTGGAACTTCTTGGCCTCGGTGTACAGGGCTGGGCCGGTGAAGGTGAAGTAGAAGGCCGACTCGCCCGGGGGCGGGTTGCCATCGCGCACCAGCTGCAGGTACAGCTGCGGCTCCACCGCCGCCGCGCCGGCATTGGCCACCTGATGCTGGACCCCGATGGTGTAGTCGCCTCGCTTGAGGGTATAGGTTTTGGTCAGCTTCACGCCCGCTGCGGCGTCGGGCGTTTCAAAGCGCACCTGCACGCTGGACTCGCCGTCCTTGAGCTCGGTCTGGGTGCTGGTCAGCTGCAGCGTGCTCAGATGGTTGGGCAAGGCCACGCCCGGCTGGTTGGTGATCAGGCCGGTTTGGGCCAGGTACACGCGCTGGGGCGACTGATCGAACAGGACCACCTGACGGTCGGCCACCTCGGGATCCCGGTGGCGCAAGAGTTCGAGCTTCTGGAGCTCACCCCCGCGGGTGCTGAAGGTGGCCCTGACCACGTCGGTGGTCACCGTAACCGTTTGGGCCGCCGCCGCCGGCGCGCCACTGGGCAAGGCGGGCGCTGCGCCGCCGGTGGCAACCGCCGCCGGCGTGGGCACGCCACCACCCGTGGCGGCGGGCGTAGCGGTCGGCGCGGGGCCACCTGCGGCCCCGGGCGCCGGTGCGGCCGTCTTGGCTGGCGCGGGGGAGAACATCGAGGGCTGCCCGTTGTGCTTTTGCCAGGCGTCCCACAGCAACACCAGGGACATCGTGAAGATCACCCACAGCAGGGTGCGGCGCATGTCGGTCATGGTTGAGATCGGTTTGCAGTAGAAGAGGGGGGTGGCGGCACGGGGTCATGGCCACCGTGACACCAGGGGTGACAGCGCAAGACGCGCCAACCGGCCAGCCCGACGCCGCGCCAGGCCCCGTGGTGTTCCAGCGCCTGCAGCGCATACACGGAACAGGTCGGCGTGAAGCGGCATTGTGTGCCAAGCCAGGGGCTGAGCAGCAGGCGGTAGCCCTGGATAGGCCAGGACAATAGGCGCGCCAACGGGCTCATGGCCGCTGCGACCTTTCTTGAAGCCGCCGCACGGCATGCCCCACCAGGTGGAGCAGTTCGTCCCGTACCGCGCGCTTGAGCGGTTGCGACGCGGCGCTGGGAAACTGGGCTCGATCAAAACCCTGGCGCAGGCGCAGCACCCACACGCCCGCCGGCAGCCCCTGCGACGACCCTTGTTGGTCGGCCAAGGCCTGGCGCATCTGGCGCCGGATCAGGTTTCGGGTGACGGCACGGCGGGCGTGGCGCTTGGGCACCACATAGCCGGCCCATGCGGCTTGGAGCGGTTCGTCCAAGCGCTTGTCCACCGGGTTTTCAATAGAGTTATCCACAGGCTCGTCGGTTGGCTGCGCCGTCATTGAGGATAACCCTGGCCGGGGTGCGGCCCCACGCCGGGGCATGAGGCCTCCTGCCAGGTGATGCACCGCGAAGTGTGGGGTTTTGGCCAGCCAGGGCTGCGCCATCGCGCGCTCGAAGGCTTCGGCGTTGGTCAGGACGCACAGGGGCGACAGGCGACCCTGGCGGCCCAGAAGCGAAGGCGCGCCAGCCGGCATCACCGGGCGCCCCTTGCGGTCAAGCCCGGCAGCGTGCGAGTGAATCGGCGGCAACGCGGTGCTGCGACGGTCGGCTCAGAGGGCCGTACCGCCTCAGGCAGCCAAGCGCTTGCGACCCTTGGCGCGGCGCGCACGGATCACGGCGCGGCCGCCGCGGGTCTTCATGCGAACCAGAAAACCGTGCGTGCGTGCGCGGCGCGTCTTGGAGGGTTGGTAGGTGCGCTTCATGGTAGGGGCCTGAAATCGGGAAAACCCGCTATTAGACCACCGTGTCGGGTGGCGGTCAAACTTACCAAGCCAGCCCCGTTTTGGGGTGCCTCGCTTTGGCGGCGTTGTCAAGGGGAGCGCGCGTCTTTCAATCTGTGGATAACCCTGCTTCACAGGCCCCACAACCGTCTAGAATGCCGTGGCTCGACCTCCTGTTATCCACAATGACATCCGAATTTTGGACCCGCTGTTGCGAGCGCCTGCTCGCCGAATTGCCCGAGCAGCAATTCAACACCTGGATCCGCCCCCTGAGCGCCCCCTCCGTATCGGCCGTAGCCGGCGCTGGTCAAGGGCCTCAGTGGGTGGCGCGGCTGGAAATGCCCAACCGCTTCAAGCTCGACTGGGTGCGTTCGCAATACGGCGAGCTCCTTCAAACCATCATGAGCGATGTGGCCGAGGGCCTCGTTCGGCTGGACCTGGCCTTGGCCCCTCAGCGCAGCGCCGGCGGTGTTGCGGGCGGCGCGCTCGCGGCCCGGCAGCCGGTGCCCGTGGGCCGGGTGTTGGAAGGCTCGCTTGCTGCGACAACGCCCCAGGCAGCCGAGGGGACCCCACACCCCGGGTCAGAACACGGTGAGTGGGCGGGCCAAGACGGCGCCGCGCGAGTTGCTCGCGCCGCGCCCGGCCCGCAACGTGCCTTGGCGGGCTCGGGCGGCTTTGCTTCGGCTGCGGTCAACACCGCGTCAGGCTCTGGCAACCGCCTGAACCCCGCTTTGACCTTCGACACCCTGGTGGCTGGACGGGCCAATCAGATGGCACGAACCGCGGCGCTGCACGTGGCCGGTGCGCCCGGCCACATGTACAACCCGCTGTTCATCTACGGTGGGGTGGGGCTGGGCAAGACCCATCTGATTCACGCCGTGGGCAATGCCCTGCTCCAGGACAAGCCCGCTTCTCGTATCCTGTACCTGCATGCTGAACAGTTCATCTCCGATGTGGTGAAGAACTACCAGCGCAAGACCTTCGACGAACTCAAGGCCAAATACCACCAGCTCGACCTCCTGCTGATCGACGATGTGCAGTTCTTCGCCGGCAAGGAGCGCACCCAGGAAGAGTTCTTCAACGCTTTTGAAGCGCTCTTGGCCAAGAAGGCCCACATCATCATGACCAGCGACACCTATCCCAAGGGGCTGGTCGACATCGACCAGCGGCTGACCAGCCGCTTCGACGCCGGACTGACGGTGGCCATTGAAGCGCCCGAGCTGGAGATGCGGGTGGCCATCTTGATCCGCAAGGCCGAAAGCGAAGGGGCCTCCATCCCCGAGGATGTGGCCTTTTTCGTCGCCAAGAATGTGCGCGCCAATGTCCGAGAACTCGAAGGTGCGCTGCGCAAGGTGCTGGCCTACGCGCGCTTCACCCACAAGGAGATCACGATCAACCTGGCGCGCGAGGCCCTAAAAGACCTGCTGAGTCTGCAAAACCGTCAGATTTCCATCGAGAACATCCAGAAAACGGTGGCGGACTTCTACAAGATCAAGGTGGCCGACATGTATTCGAAAAAGCGGCCCCATTCCATTGCACGGCCGCGTCAGATTGCGATGTACCTCGCCAAAGAAATGACGCAAAAAAGCCTGCCGGAGATCGGTGACAGCTTCGGTGGGCGTGATCACACGACGGTGCTGCACGCGGTGCGAAAGGTTGGGGGCGAAAGGCAGAAGGACACCGAACTCAACCAACAGCTGCACGTGCTGGAGCAGACCCTCAAGGGCTGAGGCCACCGGACAACGCTGGGGACAAGTTCGGTATGGACCAAGAACAAGCGACCACTTGCCCACAGGCTGTGGCGGTCTGGCTCAAGTTGTTGTCGTTTGCTCCCGGGGTGGCACAGGGTTTAAACCCAGGGTTGTGGAGGCCCCAAGTGCTTGAACAAACAGGTGAAAATACGGTTTTCCACAGAATGTGGAAGCCCCTATTCAGTTCTACCAATCTGAAAGATTGAAAACATGATTGTCGTCAAGGCGGCACAAGAACAGATTCTCAACGCGCTGCAAGCCGTGGCCGGCATCGTGGAGCGGCGCCATACGCTGCCCATCTTGGCCAATGTGCTGATCCGCAAGACGGGTGGTGAGATTGAATTCACCACATCCGACCTGGAGATTCAGGTGCGCACCCGGGCTTCCTTGGGTGGTGACGAGGGCTCCTATGCCACGACCGTGGGCACCCGCAAGCTCATCGACATCTTGCGCAGCTTGCCCACCGACCAGGTGGTGAGCCTGTCCACCACTCAAAATCGTCTGACCCTGCAGGGGGGTAAGAGCCGCTTCACGCTGCAGACCCTGCCGGCCGATGACTTTCCTTTGGTCAATGAATCGGTCGACTTCGGGCCGGCGTTTTCCGTGCCGCAGGCCACACTCAAGGCACTCATCGGGCAGGTGCACTTCGCCATGGCGGTGCACGACATCCGCTACTACCTCAACGGTATTCTGTTTGTCGCCGAAGGCAAGGCGCTCACACTGGTGGCCACCGATGGCCACCGCCTGGCGTTGGCGCAGGCGCAGCTTGAACATGAAATGCCCAAGCAAGAGGTGATCCTGCCGCGCAAGACGGTGCTTGAATTGATGCGCCTGTTGCGCGATGCCAAGGGTGACGCACAGGACCAGGCTCCCATCGAGATGCGCTTTGCTCCCAACCAAGCCAAGTTCAGTTTCTCGGGTCTGGAATTTGTCACCAAGCTGGTCGAGGGCAAGTTCCCCGACTACAACCGTGTGATCCCAAAGAACCACAAGAACAAGATCACCTTGGGGCGCACCACGCTCTTGGCCTCGCTGCAGCGTGCTGCCATCCTCACCAGTGACAAGTTCAAGGGCGTGCGCCTGAACGTGGACGCTGGCCTGATGAAGATCGCTTCGAGCAACGCCGAACAGGAAGAGGCCAGTGAGGAAATCGAAATCGACTATGGCGGCGACGCCATCGAGATCGGCTTCAATGTGAACTACCTGATGGATGCCTTGGCCAACATGACGCAAGACATGGTGACGCTGGAGTTGCAGGATTCCAACTCCAGCGCCTTGCTGACCATCCCGCAGCAGGTTGGATTCAAGTACGTGGTCATGCCCATGCGCATCTAGGAGTCCTGTGCTCACGCGCCGCAATTGGCGTGGGTGCCCGCTGCAGGATGTGCTCCCGGCGGGCTTTTCAGTTTCTTGAGGGGTGCGAGGGTCTTCTGACGCGGGCCCCACCCCGTTTTCGACAGGGCTTCGTGCCCACCACCACAACATGGCTGACCAGAACCAATCGTCCGACCAACATCCCGCACAGAACCCCTCAGGAGGACCGGCCGATACGGGTTATGGCGAGGGCAGCATCCAGATCCTCGAAGGGCTCGAGGCGGTGCGCAAGCGCCCGGGCATGTACATCGGCGACACCAGTGACGGCACGGGCCTTCACCATCTGGTCTTCGAGGTGGTGGACAACTCCATCGACGAGTCCCTGGCGGGCCACTGTGACGACATCACCGTCACCATTCATTCCGACAACTCGATCAGCGTGATCGACAACGGGCGGGGTATTCCCACCGGTGTGAAGATGGACGACAAGCACGAGCCCAAGCGCTCGGCAGCGGAAATCGCGCTCACGGAATTGCACGCCGGGGGCAAGTTCAACCAGAACAGCTACAAGGTGTCGGGCGGACTGCACGGTGTGGGCGTGAGTTGTGTGAATGCGCTTTCCAAGTGGCTGCGCCTGACCGTGCGCCGCGAAGGCAAGGTGCACCACATCGAATTCCGAAAGGGTGTGCCGCAGGATCGGCTCCTCGAAGTTCGAGACGGGTTTGAGGTCTCGCCGATGAAGGTCCTGGGCGACACCGACAAGCGCGGCACCGAGGTGCACTTCCTGCCCGACACCGACATCTTCCAGCAGAACCACGAGTTCCATTACGACATCCTGGCCAAGCGGCTGCGCGAGCTTTCCTTTCTCAACAACGGCGTGAAGATTCGTCTGGTCGACGAGCGCCACAACAAGGAAGACCTGTTTGCCTACGCTGGCGGCGTCAAGGGCTTCGTGGAATTCATCAACCAGGGCAAGACGGCCCTGCACAGCAACATCTTTCACGCCATGGGCGAGAAGGTGTCTGAACAGGGCACCAACATCGGCGTGGAAGTCGCCATGCAGTGGAACAACGGCTACAACGAGTCGGTGCTGTGTTTCACCAACAACATTCCCCAGCGCGACGGGGGCACGCACCTGACGGGCCTGCGCGCGGCGATGACGCGCGTCATCAACAAGTACATCGAGGACAACGAGTTGGCCAAAAAGGCCAAGGTTGAAATCGCCGGCGACGACATGCGCGAAGGCCTGGCCTGCGTGGTGAGCGTGAAGGTGCCCGAGCCCAAGTTCAGCAGCCAGACCAAGGACAAGCTGGTGAGCTCTGAGGTACGCGCCCCAGTGGAAGACATCGTGGGCCGCCTGCTCACCGACTGGCTGTTGGAGAACCCCAACGACGCCAAGCAGGTGTGCAGCAAGATCGTGGAGGCCGCGCGCGCCCGCGAGGCCGCACGCAAGGCGCGCGAGGCCACGCGCAAGACGGTGATGGGCGGGATGGGCTTGCCAGGCAAGCTGGCCGACTGCCAGGAGAAGGACCCCGCGCTGTGCGAGATCTACATCGTGGAAGGGGACTCGGCTGGCGGCTCGGCCAAGCAGGGCCGTGACCGCAAGTTCCAGGCGATCCTGCCTCTGCGCGGCAAGATTCTCAACGTGGAGAAGGCGCGCTTTGACAAGCTGCTCAGCAGTGACGCGATCCTCACCCTGATCACGGCGCTGGGCACCGGCATCGGCCCGGAAGAGTTCGACATCGACAAGTTGCGCTACCACCGCGTCATCATCATGACCGACGCCGATGTGGATGGTGCGCACATCCGCACCCTGTTGCTGACGTTCTTTTATCGCCAGATGCGTGATCTGGTCGAGCGAGGCCACATCTACATCGCTCAGCCACCGCTGTACAAGGTCAAGCACGGCAAGCACGAACAGTACCTCAAGGACGGCCACGAGCTGGATGCCTTCTTGCTCAAAGTGGCCATCGACGGGGCGCGGGTGGAGCCGGGCGCCGGGCGGGCGACCATCAGCGGGGGCGCGTTGGCCGAGCTGGCCCGGCAGTATGTCGAGGCCACCAATGTGATCGACCGGCTCTCTGCTTGGATGGATGTGGAGGGGCTTCGAGCGATCAGTGATGGCCTTACGCTGAACCTGGACACGGCGTCGGCGGCCGAGGCCTCCGCCGTGGCCCTTCAGGCCGCGGTGCATGACGCGGTGGTGGAAAGCGTTTATGACGCGCGAACCGACAAGCACATGCTGCGCATCGGGCGCCGCTTCCACGGCAATCTCAAGACCAGTGTGATCACCGCCGACTTCGTGCATGGGGCGGACTATGAAGTCCTCAGCCGTGCCGGCGTGACCTTCAAGGGCCTGCTGTCCGAAGAGGCCGTCGTCCAGCGCGGCGAGGGGGACAAACAGAAGGAACACAAGGTGGCCGACTTCCGAGCCGCGATGGCCTGGCTCATGCAGCAGGCCGAGGGCGCGGTGGGCCGCCAGCGCTACAAGGGGCTCGGTGAGATGAACCCCGAGCAGCTGTGGGAAACGACCATGGACCCCCAAGTGCGCCGTCTTCTGCGGGTGCAGATCGAGGACGCCATTGAGGCCGACCGGGTGTTCACCATGCTGATGGGCGACGAGGTGGAGCCGCGGCGTGACTTCATCGAGACCAATGCCTTGAGGGCGGCCAACATTGACGTGTGACCGCGCCCGGCGGCCTCAGGCCGGCGCCATGACGAAGTCGTAGTCCAGGGTGCAGAAGGCTGCACCCATCACCCGCCCGTCGGGGGCCGTGCCGGCCGGGTGGCGCACGAAGTCCGCCACCAACGAGGGGCGCACCCCAAACACCGCATCATCGTGGAGCACTTGGCTTTGGCGATCGAAGATGTGGGTGACCAGCGGTCGTTGGCCCTGGGCCACGATGCGGAAGTGCAGGTGCGCGGGGCGCATGCTGCGGCCGGTGGTGGCGCGCAGCATCTCGATGGCGGTGCCGTCTTGCGGGATGGGGTAATCCACCGGCATCACCGACCAGAAGCGCCACCGGCCGTCGGCACCCGTGGTGAGCTGGCCTCGGGCCCACGCGCCGTTTTCCTCAAAGCCGTCCTGCACATCGTAGAGGCCTCGATCGTCCGAGTGCCACACATCGATCACCGCGTGGGCCACCGGTTGGCCCTGAAGGTCCAGCACACGACCTTGCGCATGCAAGGGCGTGCCCTGGGCGCCGGCGCTGATGTCAGCGCCCATCTCGAACCGGGGCGCGCCTTCCAGCAGGAAGGGCCCCAGCAGCGTGGGCTCGGTGGCTCCCGCTGGGCGTCGATAGTCCTGTGTAACCGTGAGCATCGATAGGCCCAGCGCATCGGAGAAGATGATGAACTCATTGCGTCCCGGCGCGCACCACCGGCCGGTCTCTTCCAGCGCCTTCATCGCAAAGAGCCACTCTTCGGAGGTGAGCCTGACGTCCTTGGCAAATGCATGCAGGTGCCGCACCAGCGAGAGCATGATCTCGCGCAGCCTCGGGTCGGGCGTCTGCTCATATCGGCGAAGCACTTCCTGGGTGATCTGCTCGGTGGTGTCGTAAGCGGTCGATGTGGTGGTGTTCATCCTGAAGTCTCCTGTTGAAAGTCCACCGCGCGCCTGACCAGCGCATCAGCTGGTTGGAGTCGGAACTTGGCGACCTTCATCGAGCCGGTGTGGGGCAGGCTGTCCACGAGCACGATGTAGCGCGGGCGCTTGATGGGCGCGAGTGTGCGGCAGGCCTGCGCGTGCACGGCCTGTTCGGTGAGTGGGCTGCCGGGGCGGGCCACCACCGCGCAGAGCACCTCTTCTTCGCCCAGCTCGCTGGGCACGCCGATGGTGGCGCACTCCAGCACATCGGGGTGGGCTGCGACGGCGGCGTCGATTTCGGCGCCCGAGAGGTTCTCTCCGCGCCGTCGGATGATGTCCTTCTTGCGGGCGTGAAAGATGTAGTAGCCGTCTTCGTTCTGCCGGGCCAAGTCTCCCGTGATGAACCAGCCGTCGCGAAAGGCGGCCTCCGTCAGCGCGGCATCGTTCCAGTAGCCCTGCATCCTCGTGGGCGTGCGCACCACGAGCTCGCCCACCTCGCCAGGCCGAACATCGTGGCCCTCGTCATCCACGACCCGCACCTGCGGGCGGTCAATGGTCGGATCGGGGTGTGCCGAGGGAGTGCCCATGGTGCCGAGGTGGTGCGGCCCGAGGAAGGGATTGGCCAGCACGCCCGGGATCTCGGTCATGCCGTAGCACTCGATGAGGGTGGGCACACCAAAGCGCTGCTGAAACGCGTCGAGCAGGCTGCGGTTGAGTGGGGCGATAAACATCTTGCGCAGGCAGTGGCCAGGCACGAACTCTTCTGGCGGCCGCCGCGCGAGGATCGCAGCGGCCGACATGATCACATTGACTTCGGTGGCGCGTGTTTGGGCCGCCGTGCGCCAAAAACCAGAGGCTGAGAAGCGCCGCACCAGGATGAGCGTGCCTCCGCAGGCCAGCGTGCCGCCCAGGGAATACATGAGGGCGTTGATGTGGAACAGTGGCAGCACGCACAACACCCGCTCGTCGGGCTGCAGGTACAGGCGTTGCACGAAGGCCTCAGCGGTGAGGACATAGCTGCGCTGACTGTGCATGACCCCCTTGGGAAAGCCCGTGGTGCCCGATGTGTAGAGGATGAGCAGGGTGTGGTCGGCCGAACCGGTGCGGGTGTGCCGGTCGGGCGGCGTGTCAGACCAGGGCATGGAGGCGGGGTTCTCGTCCAGCGCCGCCATCCAAGGCGTGGAAGGCCCCTGCACCAACGCCTGCTGGACCCGCTCGGCCGCTTCGGCCGAGTAAAGCACGCCCTTCACGCCGGCATGTTGGAACACATACCGCGCGTCGGCGGCCGACCCCTCGGGGTTGCAGGGCACGAGGATGGCCCCTACCCGAGCACAGGCCAGCAGCAGCACCGCGGTGGCCGGATGGTTGTGCGCCATGAGGCCCACTCGCTGACCTTCGGTGATGCCGCGCGCCAACAGCCAGGCCACCCCGCGGTCCACGAGGTGCGCGCATTCGCTCCAGCTCAGCCCATGGCCATCGGGTCCCGCCTGGGGGTCGTGGAATTCGATCAGGGTCCGCTCACCACGCTGCGGCACCCGCACCGAGAAGAACCCGTCCAGTGAGAAGTCATGCACCGGGAATTGGTGCAGCACCGCCAAGGGGGACAGCAAAGGGGTCACGGGGCTGCGCCCTGGTCCTCAACCCTGCGGGCCGTGGAGGGTGTGGCCGGTGCCGCCGTCTGCATCGCCCGCCTGTGGAAGGGGCCCGTCATAGACCATGGCGCGGTCGGCCGCGGCGGCCAGCTTGAAGCCAATGGGGCGCGCCTGCTCTTCCAGCAGATGCGCCACCAGGGACGCCGTGCGAGCCAACAGTGGAATGCCCTTGAGCGCTCCGGCGGGGTAGCCGGCGTCCAGCAGCACGGCGGGAATGGCCGCCGAGACGTTCATCGGCAAAGGCCGGCCATAGACCGGCAGCACCTGGTCGGCCACGGCGCGCACGGCGGCCACGTGATGCCCAGCAAAGCCCCACTCATCGGCCAGCGCCAGCAGCCTGGCCGCGCGCGGGTCTCCCTGTTGGTGCACGGGATGTCCGAAGCCCGGAAGAGGTGCTCGCGAGTCCTTGAGCCTTTGCAGGTGCGCGCGGGCCACCTCAGGCAAGGGGCGTGGCTCAGCCTGGCTGTCTGCGACGATGCGGCCGAGCAACAAACCGGCCGTCTCCGATGCGCCCAGGATCACCGGCCCACAGCCCAGCAGCCCAGCCGCTACCGCGCCCTGCAGCGACTCCGGCGCTGCCGCAAGCGTCATGCGCGCGGCTTGCACCGACGGGACCAGGCCATGCTCGGCGATGGCCACCAGGGTGGCGTCGGCCGCGCGGATCAGGTTCTCCGAAGGCGATTGTCCGGTGAGCAGGAAGAGGAAATAGGCGGTGAAGGACTGGTGGCCCATGAGGCCGTCACACAGGTCCTGCCCGCGAACGATGATCCGGTCGCTTTCGACCTTGGCCATGTGGCTGGCGCCGTTTGGCGTGAAGGCGCGCGAGGGTGTGGGCTGGCTCATGGCGCGAGTGTGCATGCAACACGGCGCGGTGTGCAAAGGGCGCCCGCTCGTGATTTCCCGAGGATGGCCCGTGTCGGATGCTGAGCGCTTTTGCAGGGCGCCCATACGGGAAGTCCCTGTAGGGGCATGGGCCAGAAAGCCGATTCCGATCGATAGCATTCGCGCAGGGCGTCGACACTTGGAGAGCGAAGATGACGAAACAAGCTGCGGGAGCGGTCCGATGCGCAGCGGTGCTTGCGTTGGCCTGGGCTTGCACCCAGGCCTGGGCGGGAACCGTCACCGTGGTCACCTCCTTCCCCAAGGAGCTCACCCAAGCCTACAAGACCACCTTTGAGAAGGCCAACCCTGGCATTCGCATCGAGATCCTCAACAAGAACACGGTGCAGGGCATGGCCTACATCCGTGAACTGCCGGTGGGGCAGCGCCCCGATGTGTTCTGGGCCTCTGCGCCAGACGCCTTCGAGGTGCTGGCCGGACAGGGCCTGCTGGAAGCCATTCCCGATTTGGTGAACAAGGCCGCGCCGACCAAGGTGGGCGCCTACCCCATCAACCCGGCGGACTTCAAGTACCTGGGCCAGGCGCTCGCCGGCTACGGGATCATGTGGAACACCCGCTACGTGGCCGCCAACAAACTGCCCCCTCCCAAGCAGTGGGCCGAACTGGTCAAGCCGCTGTACTTCGGGCACCTGGCCATGAGCTCACCGTCGCGATCGGGCACCACACACCTGACGGTGGAGACCATGCTGCAGGGCGAGGGCTGGGACAAGGGCTGGTCTCAGATCCTGCAGATTGCGGGCAACTGTGCGGCCATCACCGAGCGCAGTTTTGGGGTGCCCGACGGCGTGAACAATGGACAGTTTGGCATCGGCCTGGTGATCGACTTCTTCGGTCTTGCGGGCAAGTACTCGGGCTTTCCGGTGGACTTTCACTACCCCGACGTGACCGCGGTGGTGCCGGCCAACATCGGCCTGGTGGTGGGCGCCAAGAACAGGGACGAGGCCAAGAAGTTCATCAGCTACACCGTGTCGCTCGAAGGCCAGCAGTTGCTGTACGACCCCAAGATTTCCCGTCTGCCCATCATGCCGCCCGAGTCCATGGGGGGCAAGGCGCCGGCGGGTTATCCCAATCCCTTTGAGATCGCCAAGCGGGCCAAGGTGCAGTTCAACTCGGACTTGAGTGAGGCCCGCTACAACGTGGTGTCGGCCGTGTTCGACCAAACGATCACGTTCCGGCTCAAGGAGTTGCAGGCGGCCACCAAGGCCATCCATGCGGCCGAAGCCGCGATGGCCAAAAAGGCCAACCCGAAGGCGGCGCAACTGGTGAAGGAGGCACGCGAGGCCGCCTACACGCCAGTGGTGGACACGGCCAAGGTGGCTGATCAGGCCTTCCTCGCGATGTTTGCGGCCAACAAGAAAGATGCGGCGGTCAACAAGGGCGTAACGGCACTGGAGAACCACTGGAACACCAGCGCCAAGCAAAACTACGAGCGCGCCCGAAGCCTGGCGGAGCAGGCGCTGGTGGCATTGAAGTAAGCCCAAGGCATGCGCATCGGTGTGGGGGTGTGGACGGTCGGCGCCTTGGTGCTGGCCTTTCTGCTGCTGTTCTTCGTGCTACCGGTCGGGCAGGTGTTCGTCATCGCCTTCTTGGATGCCGACAACAGCCCCACATTCAGCCATTTCAGCGCCTTTTTTGGCCAAGCGCTCATGCGCGAGGCTTTCTTCAACAGTCTTTATGTGGCCCTGATGTCAGCCGTGTGGGCCACGGTGCTGGCCGTGCCGCTGGCCGTGCTCACCGTGCGGTTCAAGTTTCGCGGGGCCCTGTTGATCCAGACCTTGGGTGTCCTGCCCCTGATCATGCCGCCCTTCGTGGGCGCCGTGGCCTTGCAGCTCATCTTCGGGCGCAGTGGCTCAGTGAACCTTCTGCTGCAGGACGCCTTGGGCATCACCCTGCCCATCATGGAGGGCTTGAACGGCGTGGTGTTCGTGGAGGCCATCCACTACTTTCCCTTCATCTTGATGAACCTGACGGTGGCGCTGCGCAACATCGATGGTGCGATGGAAGAAGCGGCACTGAACCTGGGCTGCCGCGGTTGGCGGCTGTTTTGGCGCGTGGTGTTTCCGCTGTCCTTGCCGGGCTTTGTGGCCGGCGCGTCGCTGGTCTTCGTGAAGGTATTTGACGACCTGGGTACGCCGCTGGTGATGGGCCAGACCAACCTGTTGGCGCCTCAGGCCTACCTGCGCATCACGCAGGTGGGCCTGGAAGACCCGCTGGGCTATGTGATCAGCGTGATCATGATCGGCTTCTCGATTGCGGCGATGGCGCTGTCGGCGCAGGTCCTCAAGCGCCGCGACTTTTCCACCCTGCAAAAGGGCGGCACGGGGCTGCAGCGGCGGGAGCTGTCTCGGTGGGGATCGCTGGGTGCGTACGCCTGGATCGCCGTGGTGCTGCTGGTCACGTTGTCGCCTCATGTGGGGGTGCTGCTGTTGTCCTTTGCCAAGGTGTGGAGCTTTTCGCCCTTGCCCGATGCCTACACGCTGGCCCACTACGCCACCGTGTTCAGTGAGAGCACCGGAATGATCCGCAACACCCTGTTGTACTGCGGCTTGGCCGCGCTCTTGGATGTGGTGCTGGGCGTGGCCATCGCCTACCTGATCCTGCGCACACAATTGCCGGCACGGCAGTGGCTGGATGGGATCGCCACGGCGTCATTGGCGGTGCCGGGTATCGTGCTGGCCATTGGCTTCCTGCGGCTGTTCAAGGGCATCACGGTGCCGGGCACCGAGATGCTCATCACCGGCACCTGGGTGGCCATCATGCTGGCCTATGCGGTGCGGCGCCTGCCGTATGCCTTGCGCAGCTGCATGGCCGCGCTGCAGCAGCTGCATGTGTCGCTGGAAGAGGCGGCGCAGAGCCTGGGCGCCACGCGGGCTCGCACCATCCGGCGCGTGGTGGTGCCGCTGATGGGTGGCGGCATCCTGGCGGGCTTTGTGACCAGTTTCATCACCGCGGCCGTGGAGCTGTCGGCCACCATCTTGCTGGTGTCGGCCGACTCCCAAGCCCCCATGAGCTATGGCATCTATCTGTACATGCAAAGCGTGGCCGGGCGCGGGCCAGGTGCTGCCTTGGGTGTTCTGGCCATTGCGGTGGTGGCCGTGGGCACCTATGTGTCGCATGTGGTGGTGCAGCGTACGCAAGCGCTCACCGATCGGGCCCATTGAAATCGGCCCCGCGAAAACGAGGCTTCACGATGAAGAAGGTCAGTGTCCAATGCCGCAATATCCGGTTGTCATACGGCTCGACCGAGGTCTTGCGCGACGTGAACCTGGACATCGCCCCGGGTGAGTTTTTTGCGCTCTTGGGCCCTTCCGGTTCGGGCAAGAGCTCCCTGCTGCGCTTGATCGCTGGCTTCAATCGGCACACCAACGGACAACTGTTGGTCGATGGCCAGGACATCACCGACTTGGAGACCTGGCGGCGCCCGGTGGGCTTGGTGTTCCAGAACTACGCGCTGTGGCCGCACCTGAGCGTTTGGGACAACGTGGCCTTCGGCTTGGTCGAGCGGCGCGTGGACAAGGCGCAGATGGCCACCCGCGTGGGGGCGGCATTGGAGATGGTGGGCTTGTCGGCCTACGGACAGCGCCGACCCTCGCAGCTTTCCGGTGGGCAGCAGCAGCGCGTGGCGCTGGCGCGAACCCTGGTGGTCGAGCCGCAGGTGCTGTTGCTCGATGAGCCGTTGTCCAATCTCGACAAGACCCTGCGGGTGCAGATGCGCCAGGAGTTGTTGTCTTTGCAGCGGCGTTTGGGCCTGACCACCGTCTTCGTCACCCACGACCAGGAAGAGGCCATGACCACGGCCGACCGCATGGCTGTGCTGGACCAAGGTGTGGTTCAGCAGGTGGGCACGCCGATGCAGTTGTATGACGAGCCGGTCAATGCCTTCGTCGCGCATTTTGTGGGGACGATGAATGCCCTGCCGGTGGTCGTGAAGTCCGCACCAGGGCTTGAGGCCGGGGGTGACGGCGCCTGGGTGCTGGAGGTGGGCGGCGCGGTGTCGGCCATCGTGCAGGTGCCCTCGGCTGCGGCCGCGCATCGACTGAAGCCCGGTGAGGCGGCTTGGCTGTGTTCACGGCCCCACCACGCCGTCCTGCGTGAACCCGGCACTTCCGGTGGCGAGCAGCTCCTCTGGCTCACGGCCACCGTGCAAGACCGGGAGTTTCTGGGCGAATTCGTCCGCTATCGCTTGGCAGATGCATCGGCGCAAGCGCTGGGTCTTCATGTGGATGCGCCCCACCGGGCCGCTCAGGTGCCGCGTGGAGTGGGGCAGTCGGTGCTCGTGGGCTTAGACCTTTCGCAGGCGCGGTTGCTGCCGCGCTGAACACGCGCGGGCCGCTGCAAGGGTTTATCCTTCGCTTTTTTGGGGCCGTCTTTCCGGCTGAGCCGCACTTCGCGGTGGGGGCTTGGACGGGTGGTGGACGATGGGGCGCCCACGCGCAACCGAGCCCGAGCGCCCCACAACCCGAAGGTGTCGTGATCACCAGGCCGATAGACCTTTCGGCCGACCGAGCCATGGGCCTTGGCCGAACGAGCGGAGAACCGATTTGAATCAGGGATGGACAAGGGCCGCGTGGGCTCTGGGTGTGTGGTGGGCGGCTGCCGTGTTGGTCGCGTGCGGTGGTGCTCAGTCGCCCCAGCAGGCCCAGAAGACCCAACAGGCCGAACCCGCGGTGCTGAGCCTGGGCAGTGAAGACATTTGGGTGGCCGGCCGCAGCGGGGCGGCGCTGGTGGGTGCGGCGCTCACCGGGGCCATCCAGGCCGAGCGCCGGGCTGACCTTCGGGCCGAAGTGGGCTCGGTGGTGCTCAGGGTGGTGCGCGACAACGGTGAGCCGGTCAAGCGCGGTGAGCTCTTGGTCAAGCTGGACGACGCGGCCATCCGCGATACGTTGGTGTCGGCCGAAGAGGCGCTGCGCGCGGCCGAGCGCTCATTGGAGGGAGCCGAGCGGACCTTCCAACGTCTGAAGTCCCTTCAGTCCCAGGGCATGAGCTCGGTCCAGGCGATGGAAGACTCCGAGGTGCGGCGCAACTTGGCGCAAAGTGAACAGGTCGCGGCCAAAGCCCGTGTGGCCACGGCCCGCCAGCAACTCGAGCGCACCGAAGTCCGGGCGCCCTTTGATGGTGTCTTGGCCGCTCGCAAGGTGTCCGCCGGCGACACGGCGACCATGGGCAAGGAGTTGGTACAGGTGATCGACCCAGCCAGCCTGCGAATGGAGGCCCTGGTGCCGGCCGAGCGCGTGGGTGAGCTTCGCGTGGGCCAGGCGGTCAAGATTCGCGTTCAAGGGGTTGAGCCGGCCGAGCGAGACGGTCGCATTCGCCGCATCGATTCAGTGGCCCAACCGGTTTCGCGCCAGGTGGCGGTGGTCGTGGATTTGGTCGGCGCCCCCGGGCGCGCGGGGCTCATCGCGGGCCTCTACGCCGAGGGCTCGGTGGATGCCCAGGCGCCCACGGTGCTGGCCGTGCCGGAAACCGCGCTGGTGCGCCAGGGTGACCAGCTGACGGTGTGGGCCCTGCAGGGGGGGACCCTCAAGCGGGTGCCGGTCAGCGTTCAGCCGCGCGATGTGCGGACCGGCCTCTTCGTGGTCACCCAAGGCCTGAAGGCTGGTGACCAGGTGTTGCGCAGCCCGGGCAGCCGCCCGGTGGACGGCCAGCGCTACACCGTGCGCGAGGGCTGATCGATGTTTCTGTCGAATTTCAGTGTCCGCCGCCCGGTGGCCACCGTGGTCATCATCCTGGGGCTGATGGCCCTGGGGCTGCTCGCCTTGAGCAAGCTCAAGGTCAACGAGCGGCCTGATGTGGCCCTGCCGCTGCTGGTGGTCAACATTCCCTACCCGGGTGCGTCGCCGGAGACCGTCGAGCGCGAACTGCTCAACCGTGTGGAGAAGTCCTTCCAGTCGGTCACGGGTGTGCGAGAGGTGCGCTCCAGTGCCAACGAGGGCGGTGCCTCGGTGCAGATCTTCTTCGAGTTCGGCAAAGACCTGGTCGAAGGTGCCGACGAGGTGCGCAACGCACTGGGTTCGGTGCGTTACAAGCTCCCCACCGAGATCCGCGAGCCCGTGATCGTGCGCATCGACCCGTCAGCGCAGCCCATCATGCAGGTCGCGGTGTCGTCCAGTTCGCAAAGCCATGCGGCGATTTCACGCCTGGTGGAAGATCGGCTGGCCGATCGCTTCCGCGGGATTTCGGGCGTGGCCCAAGTCAACGTCTACGGTTCGCTGCGGCGTGAACTGAGCGTGCTGCTTCAGGCGCAGAAGATGCGCGAGTTGAACGTCACCGTCAATGAGGTGATCAATGCCTTGCGTCAGCAGAACACGGCAGCACCCGTGGGCAAGGTGCGGGGCACGCTGGAAGACCAGAGCATTCGCCTGTTGGGGCGTCTGGACCAGCCTGAGGAATTTGCTCAGATCGTGGTGCGGCGCAGTGGCGCGGAATTGATACGCCTGGGGCAACTGGCGCTCATCCAGGACGGGTTCGCGGAAGTCACCTCGCTGAGCCAACGCAACGGCCAGCCCAATGTGGGCATGTCCATCGTGCGTTCGCGCGAGGCCTCCACCGTGTCGGTGGCTCAAGAGGTGCGCGAGCTGGTCAAGACGATACAGACCGAGCTGCCGGAGGGAACGGTCATCGCGATCACCGAAGACGGGGGAAAGAACGCGCAGCGCAGCCTGAACAATGTGATCGAGGCCCTGGTCTTGGGTGCGGTGCTGACGGTGTTCGTGGTGTATGTGTTCCTGAACTCTTGGCGCTCGACCCTCATCACGGCGCTGTCGCTGCCCACTTCGGTGCTGACCGCCTTCATCGCGGTGTGGTTGTGCGGCTTCACCCTGAACTTCATGACGCTCTTGGGCTTGTCCCTGGCCATCGGCGTGCTGATCGACGACGCCATCGTGGTGCGGGAGAACATCGTGCGCCACATGGAGCGCGGTGCCGACCGCGTCACGGCGGCGCTGCAGGGCACAGCCGAGATCGGCTTGGCCGTGGCGGCCACCACCTTTTCCATCGTGGCCGTGTTCATCCCGGTGGCCTTCATGCCCGGCATCTCGGGAGAGTGGTTCCGGCCATTCGGCTTGACGGTGGTGGCCTCGGTGTTGGTCAGCCTGGTGATCTCCTTCACCCTGGACCCGATGCTGTCGGCCTACTGGGGTGACCCACCGGGGCATCAACAGGCCCCCAAGTCCGGCATCACCCGGCTGCTGCAGCGCTTCAATGACTGGTTCGACCACCAGGCTGACCGCTATGGTCGCGTCATCGAGTGGGCGCTGCACCATCGGCGCTGGATGACGGCCTTTGCGATCCTGACCTTCATGGGTGCGATTGGGCTTCAGGCCAAGTTTGGCGGCACCAGTTTCTTGCCGGTGTCGGACTACGGCATTTTGGCCATTGATGTGCGAACGCCGCCTTCGTCGAACCTGGAGTACGCGCGGCGCAAGGTGGAAGCCGCGGCGGCCCTGGCCCGTGAGCTGCCCGAGACCAAGGCCACCAACGCGCAGGTCAACGTCAACGGCGGCCGGGTGTATGTGGACATCGGCGACCGCAAGACGCGCCAGCGGCTGACGGTGGAGGTGGGCAAGGACCTGCGCCGCAAGATAGAGGTGCTGGTGGGCGCGGAGTACTCGGTACTGGACGATTTGGCCGGTGGTGCGCAGAAGCCGGTGCAGATCCGGTTCACCGGGCCTGATTCACGCAAGCTGCTGCAGTTGACGGAAGATTACATGGAGCGCTTGCGCCAGGTGCCGGGCGCCGTGGATGTGGCGCTGTCGCTGCAGTCCCCTCAGAATGAGTTGCAGATTGAGCTGGACCGCGGTTTGGCGGCAGCCCTGGGCATTTCCGCCGGTGATGTGACCAACACCCTGCGTGTGGCTTTTGCAGGCGTGGAGGCCGGGGACTGGGTGGACCCAACGGGTGAAGCGCGTGACGTGGCCGTTCGTCTGATGCCGACCGATCGCTTGGACGCCAGCCACATCGAGCGCTTGCCTGTGCCCATCGGCACCACCGGGCAAACCGTGCCCCTGGCCCAGATCGCCCAGGTGACGATGGGCAAGGCGCCGTCACGCATCGAGCACATTGATGGCAAGCGCAGCGTGGGTGTGGCGGCCAACGTGCAAGGCCGCTCTCCGGGTGAGGTGACGGCCGATGCGGTGAAGTTGGCGCGTTCGATGAACTTCCCGCCGGGCTATGACATCGACTTGGCCGGCGCCTCCAAGGACCAGCAGGAAGTGTTCAAGCAGATGGGCATCGCGCTGGTTTCCGGTGTGGCACTGATGTATCTGATTTTGGTGATGCAGTTTGGCTCCTTCACGGCGCCGCTGGCGGTCATGGTGTCGCTGCCCCTGTCGCTGATCGGTGTGGTGTTGGCGCTGCTGATGACCGGCGCCACGCTGAACCTGATGAGCCTGATCGGCGTGATCATGCTGATGGGCTTGGTCGCCAAGAACGCGATCTTGCTGCTGGATGCTGCGCGTGTGCTGGAGGCTGAAGGCGTGGACCGCGAAGAGGCGCTGATGACGGCCGGGCGCAAGCGCCTGCGGCCGATTCTGATGACGACCTTCGCGCTGATTGCGGGCATGCTGCCGGTGGCCATCGGCATGGGCCAAGGCGGCGAGTTCTACCGTCCCTTGGCCGTGGCCATCATCGGCGGCACCATCACCTCCACCATCCTCACCCTGCTGGTGATCCCCAGTTTTTATGACTCGATCGAGTTGATGCGCGACCACCTGTTCGAGAAGTTCAACCGCCGCAGCCAGGGCCGCGGCGTGGCCTGGGCCGTGCTGGTGACGGGCTTGGAGATCATGGCCACGCTGGTGATGCTGCGGATGGTCTGGCGCGCCGGCGTGGGCGTGTGGAGACGGGCGACCGGGCGTGCCTTGACCGCGGCCTAAGTCGACCTTCGCACTTTTGCAATGGCCTCAAGTGGCCTGAGCAGGCATGCTCGGCGCATGACCATGACAGGGACTCCACGCAGCGCGCTGTTCGTACCCGCCACGCGCACCGATCGCCTGACCAAGGCCTTGTCCAGCGGGGCCGATGCGGTGATCGTGGACCTTGAAGACGCGGTGGCGCCGCAGGACAAGACGGCGGCCCGCTGGGCTCTGGATGCCGCCTTGGCCACCGTGGCGCGGCCGGTGTGGGTGCGTGTCAACGCCGAGGCCCCCTGGGTGGAGCAGGATCTGGCGCTGTGCGGCCGGCACGCGACCGTTCAAGCCGTGATGGTGCCCAAGGCCGAGACCGCCGAGCAGATGCAGTCCATGTTCGAGGCCTGCGGCGCAAAGCCCTTGGTGGCCCTGATCGAGACCGCACGGGGCTTTGCGCGCCGCGATGAACTGGCGGCGCACCCTGCGGTGGCCTGCCTGGCTTTTGGCTCCATCGACTTCCAACTGGACCTGGGCATTGCGGGCGAGGGTGAGGCCTTGCTGATGTTCCGCAGCGCCCTGGTACTGGCGTCGCGGTTGGCGGGGCTGTCCCCGCCCCTGGATGGCGTGACGGTGGAGGTGGCCAACCCGCAACCGGTGGCGGCCGATGCGGCCCGCGCGCGGGCCTTGGGTTTCGGCGGCAAGCTGTGCATCCACCCGCAGCAGGTGGCGCTGGTGAATGCGGCCTTCAGCCCGAGTGAAGCCGAACTCGACTGGGCGCAGCGGGTGGTGGCCGCCTGTGAAGCCGCAGGCGGCGCGGCCGTGGCGCTGGACGGCAAGATGGTGGACAAGCCGGTGCTGCTGCGTGCGCAGGCGCTGTTGGGGCTGCGTCGCTGAGCGCTGGGCTGCGCCCGGCGTTGCGGGTCCATGGGCCGGCGGTTGATGCGACCCGCCCCGCCGGCGCGGCGCCTGCGCCGTTCAGCCGTGGTACTGGATCACCGTCTTCGTGGTGCTCATCTCTTCGAGCGCCAGGAAGCCCTTTTCGCGGCCATGGCCGCTGCGCTTGGTGCCGCCGAAGGGCAACTCCACACCGCCACCTGCGCCATAGCAGTTGATGAAGAGCTGCCCGGCCTTCACCGACTTGGCCACGCGCGTCTGGCGACTGCCGTTTTCAGTCCATACGGCTGCGAGCAGGCCGTAGGGCGTGCCGTTGGCCAGGGCGATGGCATCCGCTTCGTCCTTGAACGGGAAGGCCGCCAGCACGGGGCCGAACACCTCTTCGCAGGCCAGTTGCGCGTCGCGGGGCACGGGGCCAAAGAAGGTGGGTGTGACCCAGTGGCCGTTGGGCGAAACACCCGAGGCGACGCTGCCTTCGGCCAGCACCGGGATGCCCGCAGCCTTGGCCGCGGCGATGTAGCGGTTCACGCGGGCCTGCTGTGCCGGGTTCATCACCGGGCCGCAGTCCAGATCCATCTCGGGGGTGCCCACCCGCACCTTGGCGTAGGCCGCGGCAACCTGCTCCACCACCCGGTCGTAAACGCTCTGTTGCACCAGCAGCCGGCTGCCGGCGGTGCAGGTCTGGCCAGCGTTCTGCACGATGGCGCGCACGATGATGGGCACGGCCCGCTCGATGTCGGCGTCTTCGAACACGATTTGCGGCGACTTGCCGCCCAGCTCCAGCACGCACTTCACCGCGTTCTTGGCCGCGGCCTGCTGCACCAGAGTGCCCACCTCGTTGGAGCCGGTGAACGAGATGAAGTCGATGCCCGGGTGGCCCGCCAAGGCCGCCCCTGCTTCTTCGCCCAGGCCCGTGACCACATTGATGGAGCCGTCCGGAAAGCCGACTTCAGCGGCCAATTCGGCCACGCGCAGGGCCGAAAGGGAGGTGTCCTCGGCTGGCTTGAGCACCACGGCGTTGCCTGCGGCCAGGGCCGGGGCGATGGTGCGGCCCAGCATCTGCGCGGGGTAGTTCCAGGGAATGATGTGGCCGGTCACGCCCAGCGGTTCGCGCATCAGCACCACATGGTGGCCGTTGAGGAAGGGGATCACCTCGCCGTGCAGCTTGTCGGCCGCGCTGCCATAGAACTCGAAGTAGCGCGCCAACACGGTGATGTCGTTGCGCGCGGTGGTCATGGGCTTGCCGGTGTCCTGGGCTTCAAGCGCAGCCAGCTCGGCGTGGTGGTCCAGCACCAGGTTGCCCAGCTTGATCAGCAGGCGCCCACGCTCGGTGGCGGTGAGCCGGCCCCAGGGGCCTTCCAGCGCGGTTCGGGCCGCCTTGACAGCCAGGTCCACTTCGTGGGCGGCGCCTCGGGCGATCTGGTCGAAGGTTTCGCCGTTGGCGGGGTTGATGACCGGCAGGGTGCGGCCGTCCTGCGCGCCGAGCCAGCGGCCGCCAATGAACATCTGCTTCACGGGGGTCTCCTGTGGGGATCGTTTCAGCGCACTGTAGGCGCGCGCGGGGCCGGGGTGAATTGAAAAGGCTGCAAGGAGGCCTTGTCGGAAACACAAGGCCGCCCCGGTGCCGGGGCACGGTAGGAAAGCCATGAGGCCCCTGCCCGGCGGTTTTGGGAGAATCCTGGGATGCTGCCTGACCTGGACTCCCTGGCCCTGTTCGTGCGCGCGGCGGAGATGCGCAACCTCACCCGTGCGGCCGAGGCCAGCTTCATCACCGTGCCCGCAGCCAGTCGGCGCCTGTCCCTGCTGGAGCACCAGTTCAAGGCTCAGCTTTTTGAACGCCACTCCCGCGGCTTGGAACTGACGCCGGCCGGCGAACAACTCATGCTGCTGGCGCGCGAGGTGATTGCCACGGTCAACCACATGCGCGCCGAGATGGCCAACTACACCCAGGGCTCGCGCAGTGTCCTGCGCATCCACGGCAACACGTCGGCCATGACGCAGTTCCTGCCGGCCGATGTGGCCTCCTTCCAGCAGGCCCATCCGGATGTGCGCATCGTGCTCGAGGAGTGCTGGAGCGAGGACGCCATCAAGCGGGTGCGCGGTGGTGAAATTGAGCTGGGCGTGATCGTGGAAGGGGCCGATGTGAGTGGCCTTCATGTGCAGCCCTACCGTGGTGACCAGCTGGCCGCCGTGGTCCGCGAGGACGACGCGGTGCCCACCGATGGCCTCACGTTCGCCGACCTGCTGGACCGAGATTTGATCGGCCTGGAGGGCACGAGCACCCTGACGCGCCTTCTGGCCGACCAGGCCGCGCTGATGATGCGGGCCATGGTGCTGCGCGTTCAGGTGCGCAGCTTCGAGGCGGTGTGCCGTGCCGTCGAGGCGCGCCTGGGGGTGGGCGTGCTGCCCATGACGGCAGCGCGCTCCTTCGCCCCGGCCATGCAGCTCAAGGTGTTGCCGCTGCAGGACGAATGGGCCATGCGTCGCATGAGCCTGGTCACCCGCACGGAACCCGCACCGGGTTCACCACTGGGGCAGTTGGTGGCGCATCTGGCGGGTTGTGCGCGGTCCTGAAAACCTGAAGTCCTGAGGTCGTGGCCGCCCGAGGTGGCGCCGGCCGTTCAGGCCGCTACTGCGGCCGCCACTCAAGCCGCCACGAACGGCATCGTCTTGCCGATCGAAGGCCGCGCGCGCAGGCGCTGGCTCAGCGCATTGAGCGCGGGCATGGCCGGCAGCCAGGGCGCGTCGGTGAAGCGGAAGTTCAGGTAATCGATGGCGGTGACGGCGCAGATGGCGTCCAGGCGCGGGATGCCGTCGGCGGCCATGGGCTGGACCGCGGCAATGGCCTCCAGCCGCGCCATGCCCTCAGCCATGGTGCGCCGCCGGCGCAGGCCCACCGGGGTGTCGTCGAAGAGCACCGGGGCCGTCACCTTGCGGATGATGATGGTGTGCACCGCCGCGTCGATCACCCCCAGGGCGATGCCGCTGCGCGACAACACCCCAGGCATGTCCTTGGCAGGCCCGAACAAACTTTCATGCGCCGGGGCCGGCCGCGTGGCTTCCAGCCAGTTCACGATCATCATGCTTTCGGCCAGGGGCGTGCCGTCGTCCAGCACCAGGGTGGGCACGCGCGTGGCCGCGTTGGCCGCGCGCAGCCGCGCGTCGTCAGCCCAGGGGTCGACGATGGTGGGCTCGATGTCCAGGCCCTTCTCGATCATCGAGATGCGGGCGATGCGCACATAGGGCGAGGTGGTGTTGGCCAGGAATTGCATGACGTCGCTCCGGTTTCGTTTACTGAATGGCGCCAAGTTGCTTGAGCATGCCCAGATTGTCCAGCAGCGCCCAGTGCTCGATGAGCACGCCGTCGCGGATCTGGAACAGGTCGAGCACGCCGATGTCGATGGTCCTGCCGGTGGCGGCCATGTCGCCGAAGGGGCCGGTGTGCGTGCCCTGCACGCGCAGGCGCACCAGCACCTTCTCGCCTTCGGCCACGAAGTCTTCCAGCGGCAGCTTCATGTCGGGGAAAGCGGGCATCAGGGCATGGTGCAGCTGCATCACGCCCTCGGGTCCGCGCACCTCGAACGGCAGGCCGGGGTCATGGCGCACGAAGGTGGGGGCGATGTGGCGCCGCATCCAGTCGCTGTCGCCCTTGAGGAAGGCGGTGAAGTAGTCGCGGCAGAGTTGCTTGTTGGCTTCCAGGGTGCTCATGGGTTCTCCTCCAGTTTGTTGAATGAAAGCGGTCAGTCGTGCGGCGTGGGAGTCAGGCGGCCAGGACATCAAAACCCAGGCGCGGGAAGTGCACGTGCAGCGCACCGGCCTTCTCGTCCTGAATGGCCACGATCACCTCGTCGGCACCGGTTGCCACCAGCGTGCCGCGCACCGGCACCCGCGCGTTGTCGTCCGGCGTCACCACCACAGCACTGCCCGCCTTCAACCCGCCCGGATCACCGTTGGGATCCAGGTGCGTCACGGCGGCCGGCGTGGCGGCAGCAGCCACCGCGAAAGCTTCCTCCGACGTCATCTCGGTGGGTGTGCCATGGCCCAGGGCGACGATTCGGTCGTACCAAGCCACCAGCGGTGAGTTCGGGGCGATGCCCAACAGCGCGTCCACCTCGGGTGGGCAGTTCTTGCGCAGCAGGAAGATCGTCTGCCAGCAGGCGAGGTCCGCCGAGCAGGGTGCATCACCAAAGAGGAAGGGCCGCGCCGTGACGGCCTGCGTCAGCCAGGCGATCTGCGCGCGCACGAACTGCACATGCTGCGCGAACTGCGGGGCCATCGCGTCCTTGGAGATGTCCACCATCAGGTAGCCCTCCTTGCGGTCCTTGAGGAACTCGGGCGGGATGTGTTCGCCGATGTAGTGCACCAGCACGCCGATGGTGGGGATCCACATCTGGCGCTCCCAGGCAAAGCCCAGGCCTTGCGCCACGCCTTCGCTGCCCTTGGGAAACAGCGAGGGGCCCTGCGGAAACAGGCGCTGCAGCGCGGGCAGGATGATGTTGGTGTCGCAGTAGATGTCCGCACCCACCTGCAGCACCGGGGCGCGGCGGTAGCCGCCGGTCAGCGGCGAGAGCAGCGGCCGCGGCGGTAGGCCGGGGATGTCCACCGAGCGCCAGGCCAGGCCCTTGAGGCCGAGTGCGGCGCGCACCTTTTCCGAGAAGGTGGAAAAGGCGTAGTGGTGCAGGATGGGGGTCGCGGTGCTCATGGGCCTTCTCCCGGGTTTGTTTTCAATACATGATGTGGCCGCCGTCGACCACGATGGTCTGGCCGCTGACGAAGCCGGCCAAGTCGCTCAACAGGTACAGCGCGGTGCCCACCAGGTCATCCGGCCGCTGTTCACGGCCGATGGCGCGGGCTTTCAGGAAGCTCTGCTGCCATTCGATGGGGCGGTTCTTGGTGGCGTCGGTGATCACGAAGCCAGGGGCGATCACGTTGCATCGAACCCCGTCCTTGCCGCCCTCCTTGGCCAGGCCCTTGGTCATGCTGAGCACCGCGCCCTTGGTGGCCACGTAGTGCAGGTAGCCGGGCTGCCCGGCCACCGCCACCACCGAGGCGATGTTCACGATGGAGCCCTTGCCGCGCTCGCGCATGGCCGGCATCACCGCCTTGCAGCACAGCCACACGCCCTTCACGTTCACCTGGAAGATGCGGTCCCACACCGCAGGGTCGAGTTCCTCGAAGGGCGTGAGCTTGACCTCACGGAAGTAGGCCGCGTTGTTGACAAGCCCGTCGATACGGCCGGTGGCCTTGAGCGCGGCGTCGGCCATGGCCTTGACGCTGGCGTCGTCGCTCACGTCCACCCGGGCGTAGGTGGCGCGCCCGCCGGCCTTGGCGATCAGGTCCAGGGTTTCATCGGCCGCGTTCATGTCGGCCACCAGCACGTGCGCACCTTGTGCGGCGGCGCCCAGCGCGAAGGCCTGGCCAATGCCGGTGGCCGCGCCGGTGACGATGATGGTCTGGCCGGGCAACAGGTTCTGGGCAGCCATTGGGGGTTCCTCCTCGGGATGGTGTTGTGAAATTACCGCGCACCGGGCTTGGCCGGTGGCGCTACGCACCGCTCATTGCCCTTGCATTCGCCCACGGTCACGTGGCGCGCCAGCTTGTCGCGCGCCGGGCCGCTGATGTCGATGTCCACCGCCCACACGCCCAGCATTTCCAGCTCCAGCGTGGCGCGGTATTGCCCAGGCTTGCCGGTGGGTGCGGCCTTCATGGGCTTGACGGTGTGGGCCATGGGCATCGAGGGCATCAGCGCGCCCAGCGTGACCTGTGCGCCTTCCAGCGGCGTGCCGTCGCGGCGCTTGATGTCTACTGTGCACTCCAGCATCGGGCCCATGCCGTAGGACTGGCACTGCAGGTCCACTTGCGGGCGGCTGCTGCCTTGCGCCCAGGCCAGCGGTCCGATGGCCAACAGGGTGGGAAATGCGCACAGCGCGGCGAAGCGTTGTGTTGGGGTCATGCACAGCTTCATGGGATGCTTTCTCCGCTCGCGTCCTTCGAGCCGTGCCGCGGTGATTCCGCCGAGCCTGAGGGCACGCGCCCGGTTGCCGTTGAACCGTCTGCTCGCTGTGGCCGCACCCACCGGCCGAAGGCCAGTGAGATGCGGTGCACCAGTACCTCATCCAACAGCCCGCGCGGCCGCCAGCGCAGGAACAGGGCCACCAGGCCACCGAAGATCACCATGCGCCAACCCGGCAGGATGCGCGAGGCATCCAGCAGGCCCAGGTCCAGCACCACGCCCAACAAGGGGCCCAGTGCCGTGCCCAAGCCGCCGAGCAGCGCATAGCCCACCGCGTGCACGCCCAGCATGGGGTCGAACAGCGCCGGTTCGATGTAGGTGGTGCGGTGCGCGTAGAGCCCGCCGCCCAACGCCGCCAGGGCCCCCGCAGCGGCCGATGCCAGCAGGCGCAGCCGTTGAACCGGCACGCCCTGTGAGGCGGTGAGCAGGTCGTCCTGCCCGGTCATGCGCAGCCCCACGCCCAGCCGCGTTCGTTCGTTCCACATCAGCAGGGCCAGCACGGCACCGAGCACGGCGAGTGTCAGCAGCAGATACACCTCGGGCGCGAGGTCGTTCTCCAACAGCCAGCGGATGTCGCGAAAACCCTCCAGCCCCGCAGGCCCCACCGGGCCGTCGGGCGTTTGCACCTGCCAGTGCCACCAGCTCAGCGCAATGCGCGCCATTTCGCCAAAGGCCAGGGTGGCCACCGCGTAATTCAGGCCCGACAGGCGCATGGTGGGCAGGGCCAGCAACCACGAGCACAACGCGCCCAGCGCCATGCCGAAGAGCAGCGCCAGGGGCAGCGGCAGGTTGAACAGGGCCGTCATCACACCCGCGCCATAGGCACCCACGCCGAAGAAGGCCTGCTGCCCGAAGGACACGCGACCCACCAGCAGCATCAGGTAAGCCGACAGCGCCAACAAGGACATGATGGCCATGTCGCTCAGCAGGCCCACCAGGTGCGCGCTGCCGGCCTGGTCCACACCGGGCAGATGGCAAAGGGCCGCGCGCACGGCTTGCGCCATGGCGCCATCGGTGCCGGTGGCCGCGGTGGTGGAGGTGAAGATGCGGTCGCTCATGAAGTGGCTTGTGGCGCCGCTCACGCAGTCGCCTTGGCGGTGGATTCGGCTGACTCGGCGGGCTTGTCCGCCAGCGAGCGCCGAGGCCACACCAACACCGCAAACAGGAGGGCATAGGTGGCGAACTCACGGCCCTGCGCGCCCAGCAGCGTCTGCGCATGGGCCTCCACCACGCCCAGCAGCAGGCCGCCCCACCACACGCCGCGCACCGACCCCAAGCCGCCGAGCATGGCCGCCACCAAGCCCTTGAACAGCACCCACATGCCGAACATCGGCGTCACTTGGCCATCGACCGAGAGCACGGCAAAGGCCGCGATGCCCGACAGTGCGCAGGCCGCAGCAAAGCCCAGGGTCTGCAGCCGCGCCACCGGCATGCCCATGAGGTGCGCGGCGGTGCGGTGGTCGGCCACCGCGCGCCATGAAAGACCTGCGCGCGAACGTTCAAGCCAGTGCGCCAGCCCCAGGGTGAGTGCAGCCGCCAGCAGGGCCAGCACCAGACGGTCCGGGCGGATCATCAATTCATGGCTGCCTGTCCCCAGGAACCAGTTCTGCTCCACCGCCAGTGAGGGGAAGGCATTGAGGTGGCGGGGCAGCAGGTTCACGGCCAGCTGCTCCAACTGCATCCAGATGGCAAAGCTGGATGCAAGCGCCACCACCTCGCGCCCGTCGGCCCCGGCAATCGGCGCGCCCCGCGACACCATGGCGTCGTCTCTTGTGGCGGCAAAGCACAGGCGCTCCACATACAGGCCAATCAGGGTGGCGGCCACGATGACGCTCAGTGCCACCAACCCCAGTGGCGCCTGGTGCTTGATGTGCAGCCACGCGCCGATGTAGGCCGCCAGCATCGCCGTGGCGCCATAGGCCAGGTTCAGGCGCCGCAGGCTGCCGAAGGTGAGCGACAGGCCCAGGCCCACCAGGGCGTAGGAACCGCCATCCAGCAGGCCGTCGAGGGTGGTCTGCAGGAAGTCGATCATGGCGGGCTGCCCCAGCGCAGCCGCTTACGCAGCCTTCTTCTGACCCAGGTAGGCGCGCTGGATCACATCGTCATCGGCCAGTTCACCCGGCGTGCCGGAGAAGCTCACGCGGCCCTGCTCCATCAGGTAAAAGTGCTGCGCCACCTTGAGTGCCATGTGGGCGTTCTGCTCCACGACGAACAGGCTCACCCCTTCGGTGTGCAGTTGCTTGATGATGGCGAAGATCTCGGCCACCACCAGCGGGGCCAGGCCCACCGAGGGCTCGTCCATCAGCAGCAGGCGCGGGCGCGACATGAGCGCACGGGCCACGGCCAGCATCTGCTGCTCACCGCCCGAGAGCGTGCCGGCCAATTGCTCGATGCGCTCCTTCAGGCGCGGAAAGCGCACGAACATGGCTTCGATGTCGCTCTTGATGCCCGCGGCATCCTGGCGCTTGTAGGCGCCGGCCATCAGGTTCTCGCGCACGGTCAGGGCCGGGAACACGAGGCGGTTTTCCGGGACGAGCGCCATGCCGCGTTCCACGATCTGCGCGGGGGTCTTGCCGATGAGCTCCTCACCCTCGAACTTCACCGAGCCGCGCTGCGGCTTGAGAATGCCCGACAGGGTGAGCATGAGGGTGGACTTGCCCGCGCCGTTGGGGCCGAGCAGGCAGGTGACCTCGCCGGCCTTGGCTTGCAGGGACACCCCCTTGAGCGCTTCGATCTTGCCGTAGGAGGTGGCCAGGTCGGTGATCTCGAGCATTGCTTCTATTCCTTCAGGCTCAGGCCGCTTGCGGCTCATCCGTACCCAGGTAGGCCGCGCGCACCTGCGCATCGGCCTGCACCTGCGCGGGCGTGCCTTCGGCAATCTTGCGGCCGAAGTTCAGCACGGCCACGCGGTCGCACACCTCCATCACGAGTTCCATGTGATGCTCGATCAGCAGGATGGTGCGCCCCTGGTCACGCAGGCTGCGGATGCGGTTGTCCAGATCGTTGATTTCCTCGGCGTTCATGCCGGCGGCCGGTTCGTCCAGCAGCAGCAGTTCGGCCCCAGAGGCCGCCGCACGAATCAGTTCCAGCCGGCGTTGCTCACCGAAGGCCAGGTTGCCTGCCAGCATGTCGCGCTTGTGGGCCAGGTCACCGAACACCAGCAGCTTCTCGGCTTCCTCGCGCGCGGCAGCGGCGCCTGAGAGCCAGCGCTGCTTGAAGCCGGCCCATCCCTGCTCACGCACCACGCGCGCAGCCCACAGGTTCTGCCACACCGTGAGATGGCCAAACAGTCGGATGTTCTGGAAGGTGCGCGCCAGGCCCAGTTCACAGCGCTGGTGCGGGGGCATCTGGGAGATGTCCTGGCCCTTGAACGTGACGGTGCCCGCGGTGGGCTGGTACACGCCGGTGATGAGGTTCACCGTGGTGCTCTTGCCTGAGCCGTTGGGGCCGATCAGGCCCAGGATCTCACCTTGGCGCACGCTCAGGTCCAGCGTGTCCACGGCCTTCACGCCACCAAAGTGGCGGCTGAGGTTCTTCAGTTCAAGCATGACCGGTGGCTCCTTTCTGGCCAGAAGCGGAGCCAGCTTCAGGCACCTTGCTGCGTGACCCGAAGAGGCCACCCAGCCCCAGTGAGCGGGTGAGCATGCCGTCAGGCCGTACCAACATCACCACCACGATCAGCACGCCGAACAGCAGGCTGCGCCATTCGCCAATGAAGCGCAGGCCCTCGAGCATCACGCCCTGGATGAGGATGACCGCCAGCAGCGTGCCGGCCAGGCTCTTGAGCCCTCCGAGGATGGGGTAGGCGATGGCGAAGGTGGCCAGCAGGATGCTGAAGTTGTTGTGCTCGATGTGGGTGGCGTAGTGCGCGAACACGCCCCCACCCAGACCGGCGATGGCCCCGCCGATGCCGAAGGCCGACACCTTGGCGGCGGTGAGGTTGATGCCCGCACTCTGGGCAGCGAGTTCATCTTCACCAACCGCACGCCAGATGGTGCCGATGCGGCAACGGTCCAGGGCCCACAGCAGCAGCATCACCGCGGCCACCAGCACCCAGATCAGCACATTCACGTCGAAGGTGCTCCAGCCGTTGCTGGGGAAGTAGCGGATGCCGCCAAAGCCCAGGCTGCCATCCGGGCCCGCCAGACCGTTGGGCGTTTCCACCCGCCACTTCAGGTTGAAGAAGAACAGGCGCACGATTTCGGCAAAGGCGGTGGTGGCCACCACCAGCATCAGGCCCTTCACCCGCAGGGCAGGGAAGCCCACGGCCACGGCCACCGCACCGGCCACCACCGACCCCGTGGCCAGCGCCAGCGCCAGCGGCCAGTCCCACATGGAGGTGAGCATGCCCGCCACATAGGCGCCGATGGCGAAGAAGGCACCCTGCGCGATGCTCACCTGCCCGGTGTGCAGCACGCACCAGGCCGAAAGACCCAGCAGCGTGTGGATGCCGATGACTTGGGCCAGACCCAGGTAGAAATCCATGTTGTGGTCTCCTTGCGCCTTCAGTCGCGGCCGCCGGGCGCAGCGAACAGGCCGCCCGGTCGGAACACCAGGAACACGAACAGCAGCAGCATCACGTAGATGTCACGCTCACTCACGCCGCGCAGGAACTGGAAGAGGTTCTCCACCCCACCCACGATGAGGCCGGCCACGATGGCGCCCGGGATGCTGCCCAGACCACCGATCACCGTGACCACCAGCCCCTTGACGGTGAGCGGCAGCGTCATCAGCGGCGACAGCACACCAATGGCGGCGCCCGCCATGGCGCCGGCCGTACCCCCGAGCAGACCGGCGATGATGAAGGTGCTGGCGTTGGTCGTGTTCACGCCCATGCCGCACAACTGGGCGGCCACGGGTTGCTGCGCCACCGCGCGGGTGGCCAGGCCCAGCTTGGTGCGCTTGAGCACCATCGTCAGCGCCACCATGGCCACACAGCCCAGCAGGAAAACGAAGATCAGGTCGCCGCGCAGGAAGAACTGGCCGATCTCGAAATTGGAGCTGGCAAACAGGGCCGGGTAGTTCTGCGGCATGCCGTAGGTCAGGTGCGAGATCAGTTCTTCAAGCGCCAGCAGCATCCCCACCGTGGACATCAACGTGGCCAGCGGGTTGTGGATCGGGATGAAGCGAAAGCAGATGAGGTAGATGAGCCAACCCAACACGCCACCGGCCAGGGCCGCGCCGGCATACACCAGCGGCGTGGGCACCAGGGGAATGATGAGCAGCGAGAGATAGGCCGCCCCGATAGAGGCTGCGGCATAGGACAGGTTGATCTTGTGCATCACGCCGAAGATGAGCGTGAAGCCAATGCCGATGAGCGAGTAGGTGGTGCCGAACAGCACACCGTCGATCACCGACTGCGAGAGATCCAGCAGGTCGAGTAAGTCCATCGCCGAGCCCGAGGGGTGGTGTTGAAGACGCGCCGGACACGGGCCCGGCGCGTGAGGGGATCAGGTGACCGCGCTGCGCCCCGGGCCATCGCCTCAGCCCGAAGGTGGTGGCGGTGTCCCGGGGTGCGCAGCGCGGCGGCGCGCTTACTGGGCCGGCGTGTGCGCCACCGTCCAGTTGCCACCCTTGGCCTGCACGAACAGGAAGGGCTTGATGGCTTCGCGGTCACTCGTGCGGCCGACCTTGCCCAGCAGGCCGGTGGTCTCCTTGATCGTGGCCAGGGCCTGGCGCATCTTCTGGCGATCGGCCTGGATGGTGTCCGGGCGGCCCATGATCTTCTGCTGCTCGATGATGTCCTTGAGCGTGAAGACGTTCTCGAAGGCCGCGGCGCTGTGCAGGTCCATGTTGTACTTGGCATTGATGGCCTGCACGGCTGCTGCGGCGTCACGCGCTTCCTTGGTCACCGGCGCGAAGCTGGTGGGGATGATCAGGCCTTCGGCCTGGGCACCGCAGCCCTGCAGCGTCTCCATCGACGAAGACGAGGTCAGGCCGATCAGCAGCTTGGGCTTCACATTCTGACGGGCCATTTCCTTGAGCACGCCGCAGGTGGTGAAGGGGTGCGCGGAGATCGCCACCACATCCGCGCCGGCACGCTTCATTTCGCGCACCTGGTTGGAGAAGTTGGTGTCGTTGAGCAGCCAATCGGCCTGACCCTTGACTTCCAGGCCGTTGTTGCCGGCGTGGGTCTTGATCACGTTGAAGGTGGAATTGCTGTGGGCGAAGTCCTTCTCCACGCCACCGAAGAAGGTCTTGAGGTCCGGGCGCGTGGCCTTGATCCACTCGAAGACGGCCTTGTACATGTTCGTTTCGCTGGGCACATTACGGAACGACCACTCGGAGATGGAAGCCAGACCGCCCTTGGCGGCCACATCGGTGTAGATGGGGAACTGAATGCCCGAATCCGAGGCGTCGCCAGCCTTCTTCTGCAGGATGCCGAACACCGGCTCGGCCACATTCGAGCAGCTCGGGCCAATGGCCACGAAGGAGTCGGGCTGTGAGGCGATGCGGCGCAGCGCGTTGATGCCCTCTTCCGGTGTACAGCGGTCGTCCAGGTAGTCGATGACCAGGCGCGCCTTGCTGCCGTCGCCCAGCGTCACGCCGCCGGCCCTGTTGATGGCCGCGGCTGCGGCCTGCATGGCGGCTTCGCTCTGCTGGCCGAAGATGCCCACGACGCCACTCTTGGCGCCAAAGCCGTAGATCTTGATGGTCTTGTCCTGCGCGGCGGCCGTGCCCGCCATGGCCAGCGCCGCCGCGGCGGTCGCCAGTGCAGTGCCCAGGAATCGAGAAGTGCGTGTCATGCCAGTCTCCAGTGGTGTTGAACCAAGTGTTTGGGTAAACCCGAAGGTGCGACCTGTTCTGTGCAGGACTTGAGCACCGATTGTGCAGGCACAACTGTGACGACAAGCGCAAGACCTGGCTATTCCAATGGTGGCAATGCTGCGTTAAGACCGCCGCAACAAGTGACTTGTCCGCGGCGCAAGATAGGTTTCGCGCAAAAGCAATTCCTTTGCCCCAGGGGCGATTCCCACAATCGGCGCCCATGTTGAAGACAAGGAGTCGGTGATGGGGCCAGCGCATGCCCGTGGTCCGTTGGAGGGTGTCTTGGTGGTCGCCTTGGAGCAGGCCGTGGCCGCACCCTACTGCAGCAGCCGATTGGCCGATGCCGGCGCTCGCGTCATCAAGGTGGAGCGGCCAGAAGGCGACTTCGCGCGCGGCTATGACAAGAGCGCGTACGGTGAGTCCTCGTATTTCGTGTGGATCAACCGGGGCAAGGAATCCGTTGCCTTGGACTTGAAGCAAGCGCAGGACATGGCCGTGCTGCATCAGATGCTGGCGCAGGCCGATGTGTTCATTCAGAACCTTGCGCCCGGTGCCACCCAGCGCCTGGGCATTGGCTCGGATGATCTGCGAGAACGCCACGGTCGGCTCATCACCTGCGACATCAGCGGCTATGGTGACACCGGCAAGTTGACCAAGATGAAGGCCTACGACCTGCTGGTGCAGGCTGAAAGCGGCCTGGTGTCCATCAACGGCGCGGCGGGGGACTGGGGTCGCATCGGGGTTTCGATCTGTGACATCAATGCCGGACTGAACGCCTTGATCGGCATCCAGCAGGCGCTCATCATGCGGGGCAAGACCGGCCGCGGTTCGGCGGTCAAGGTCTCGCTCTTCGACTCGGCCGCCGAACTCATGAGCGTGCCCTACCTGCAGGCGCGCTACGGTGGCAAGGCGCCCGAGCGCGTCGGCCTGAAGCACCCGACCATTGCGCCGTATGGCGCCTTCACCTGCGCCGACGGGCGGGACATCCTGATTTCCATCCAGAACGAGCGCGAGTGGGCGGACTTCTGCCGCGAGGTGTTGCGCGACTCCTCCATGGTGAGCGA
>RFTU01000150.1 GCA_009923315.1 Betaproteobacteria bacterium | reverse complement strand
ATCACATTGGGCATCACATGGCGGAACATGATGCGCCAGGGCGCCACACCCACCACGCGCGCGGCCTGCACGTACTCCTTGTTGCGCTCCACCAGCGTGGAGCCCCGCACCGTGCGGGCGTACTGGACCCAGCCCGACATGGAGATGGCCAGGATCAGAACCGCAAAGGCCAAGGTGTCGTGGGCATTGGGGAACAGCGCCCGCCCCACACCGTCGATCAGCAAGGCCACCAGGATGGAGGGAAAACTCAGCATCACATCGCAGGTGCGCATGATCAGCGCATCCACCCGCCCACCCACAAAACCCGACAGCAGCCCCAGGCTCACGCCGATGACCACCGACAACAACACCGAGGCCAGACCCACCAACAGCGAGATGCGGGCGCCGTACATGAGGGCCGACAAGATGTCACGGCCTTGGTCGTCGGTGCCCAACAGGTAGCGGGGCTGCCCTTCGTCGGCCCATGCCGGTGGCAGGCGGGCATCGCTCAAGTCCAGCGCCGCCAGATCAAACGGGTCATAGGGCGCCACCCAGGGCGCCAAGAAGGCGCAAAAGGCGCACAGCAAGGCCACCAGGGCGGCCACCACGGCCACCGGCGAGGTGCGGAAACTGAACCACACGTCGCTGTCGAAAAATCGCGTCCAGTGTGGGGCCATCTCAGTGCCCTCCCCCGGTCGTGTTCACACGCAGTCGCGGATCCACCGCGAAGTACAGCAGGTCCACCGTCAGGTTGATCGTCACGAAGATCAGCGAGATCAGGCAGAGATAGGCCGCCATCACCGGCACGTCGGCAAACTGCACCGCCTGGATGAACAGCAAGCCCATGCCCGGCCACTGGAACACGGTTTCCGTGATGATGGCAAAGGCGATCAGCGAGCCCAGTTGCAGCCCGGTGATGGTGATGACCGGCACCAGGGTGTTCTTCAGCGCATGGCCGAAGTAGACCGAACGCTGCGGCAGCCCGCGCGCGCGCGCGAACTTGATGTAGTCGGTGCGCAGCACTTCCAACATTTCAGCACGCACCAGACGCATGATCAGCGTCAACTGGAACACGCTCAGCGTGATGGCCGGCAGGATCAGGTGCCGCCACCCATCCACGGTGAGCAAGCCGGTGGTCCAACCACCCCAATTCACCACCTCACCGCGCCCAAAGCTGGGCAACCACTTGAGCATCACCGCAAACACCAGGATCAGCAGGATGCCAATCAGGAAGGTGGGCAGCGACACCCCCAAGAGCGAAAAGCCCATGACCAGCTGCGACCAGAAGTTGCCTCGCTTGAGCGCTGCGTAAACCCCCATCGGAATCCCCACCACCAGGGCGATCAAGGCCGCCAGCAAGGACAGCTCCAGCGTGGCCGGGAACCGCTCGGCGATCAGCTCAGACACCTTGCGCCCCTGGCGCAGGCTCAGCCCGAAATCACCCTGCACCGCATTGCCCACAAAGGCCGCGAACTGCACCGGGAAGGGCTGATCCAACCCCAGGTCCGCCCGCAGGCGCTCCTTTTGCTCCTGCGTGGCGTCCTGACCCAGCATGTTCAGCACCGGGTCGCCCACATACTGGAAGAGCATGAACGCGATGAAGCCCACGGTGAGCAGCACCAGTGAGGCTTGGAACAGGCGGCGAAGGATGAAGGCAAGCATGAAAACGAAAAACCCCGCCGCATCGCTGCGGCGGGGCCGGATGTTAGCGTGAGCCGAAAGACGTCAGCTCAAGCGATCATCAGAAGCGGTGGATCACGCCCACCGACAGAGCCTGCTGGTCCGCACCAGCCAGGCCGGCTACGGAGCCGCGCGAGCCCCAGGCCGGCAGAATCGTCTGCGCGTTGGCAGCCGCAGCAGCGGTGCCCTGGCTGACGAAGTTGCCCATGCCGTAGATGGAGCTGCGGGGGCTCAGCGCATAGCGGGCCTGCAGGCTGACCATGGAGGCCGAGCTGCCGGCGCTGTTGTTCACCTCGGTGTACTGCACCGCGGTGGCCAACTGCTTGCTGAAGTTGTAACCCACGGCCACGTTGTAGCCGTCACGCTTGACCAGCGAAGCCGCCACCGGGGTGGGGGCGTTTTGCTTGCTCTCGAACGAGGTGGCGGCAAACGACAGCGGACCCATCGTGTACTTGGCGCCGATCAGCTGGGACTTCTTGCCGGCAGCGGTGGCCGGGTTGTTGCCCGCAGCGGCGTTGCCACCAGGAGCCACCGACAGGTCTTGCATGGAAGCGTGCACTTCCAGGCCACCCTGCACGAAGCGGCCGGCCACAGCGGTCACGGTGCCGTTGCTGTCTTGGCCCGCGATGTTCGAGGGGGCGTACTGGGCCTGAAGGGTCAGACCACCCATGGCCGGGGCCGTGTAGGTGATGGCGTTCTTGACCCAGAAGTCTGCGGCGTTGGCAGCCGCAGCGGTCACCACGGTCGTGGAGTTGCTGTTCAGGATCTGGTTCTGAATCATGTTCAGAATCATGGGGTTCAGGCGACGGCCAAAGGTGATCTCACCGAAGCCACCAGCCAGGCCAACCCAGGACGCACGGCGGAACAGGGCGCCGCTGTTGATGCCCGAAGCGGTGCCGTCAAAGGTACCGTTGGTGGGATCGAGGTCGGCCTCGACGTTGAACACGGCGCGCAGGCCGCCACCCAAGTTCTCCGAGCCGCGCATGCCCCACAGCGACGAGGCCACGTTGCTGCCCGTCACGCCGGTGTAGCTGCCAACGGCCGACTTGTTCACATTGGTCACGGAGGCATCGATCACGCCGTACAGGGTGACCGAAGAAGCAGGGGCCGACTGTGCGAAGGCAGCGGTAGAGGCAGCCAAAGCGGCCAAGGCGACGAGGGTTTTCTTCACTTGAAGGTTCTCCTGGTTAGAAAAAATATGTCTTGCCGGCTGATGAGCCCGGCCAACAACTCCCAATTTGGGGAATCTGACGCCATTTCATCAGCGAAACCGGCCTTCGGCCAGTTCGACCCTACACGAATAACCGTTTATGTTGCTTGGTTACAACGAGATGACGGCCCCCCGATCGGCGCCAGGCGCGATGATGCCCCAATGAGCACCCGGACACTTTCCCGCCTTGATCACTGGCTTTCGACCCTGGACCAGGCCCTGCGCACCCTGTCCGGGTCGGTGTCGGCGTCGCGCCCAACCCCGATGCCCGCGGCCGCCAAG
>RFTU01000149.1 GCA_009923315.1 Betaproteobacteria bacterium | reverse complement strand
AAAATAATATATTATTTTATTAGATATGAACCAATATATAGATACAAGGTTAAATTATGATAGTTGTAGTTATAAAGAGAAATTAAGAAGAACTGTAGGACCTGGCTTATACCAATTAGACTCGCCGTCAAATGATTGTATTGAGTGTTATCGCGATGTTCCCGCGGATCCCTCGCTGAGATACCAATCATACGGTCATAATACTTGTAGTATGAAAAAAGCTATAGATGATTCAAGTGAATTGCTTGGTTTAAATTATAAGAACACTAAATGTAATGACCAAGAATATATGCCAGGTAAATATGTAAAAACCGGTTGCGAAATCACAGGAAATACTGAACCACGCGAATGTATGGTTCCTCGCGAAGATACTCGCTTATCTAATCCTCCCTGTACCCTTAAAGAAACAGGTATAAACAGATGGGAATGGATATGCTATGACCCGCAAGATAAGGCAATTGAAGATTTTGATAGAATTCCTGTAAATTATAGAATGGTAGCCAAGGATAACCACGTTCCTTGCATTGAAAAACCGATGGATCAATCAGTGTTTTTCCCTAATAGCAAGCAAAATAACGATAATCTTGATTCGTGGAAAAACAATAACAAAATGAATAAATTATATAGCCCAGGATATCCAGAAGGCTCTATGTATCCCGGTGTATCTTGTAATAGATAGAACGTCTCTATAGCATTAGAGATATATTTAGATATATTTAGATATATTTAGATATCTAGAGATATATATTTTTTTGTATTTTTTATCCTTCATTCATTAGAGATAAAGAATGGATTTACATTTAGATATACCATCAATGAACAATATATATGATTCGAGATATTTTGATAAAGTAAAGGCGGATGAACAAAACAGAAGCAATAAATTATATGAATATTCAAAGAAACCATATGAGACAGGTATAGTATCTAAAACAGCTGGTTCATCTATGTTTAATAGAAAGTTTTATTCTGAAATAAATGATAATAATGGCAATGAAGGACTGGATGATAATAATTATACATATTCGCTAACTGGCGAAAAAGTTCCTATATCATCATTTTCTCATAATAATATGACACCTTTCTTGAAGAAAAATGTAACTCAAAATACTAATATTGAGAATATGTCTATGTTAGACAATTTAACAGGAAATAATTCTTTAAAAAAAGGAAAACAAGAGATTCAATGTATGTTTAAGCCACAAATGAACTCTGGGGGAAATATATGCGGTATGAAAAATAATGATGATTTTTTTAAATCAAGAATAGAATTGTCGGATGTGGCTAACAATTTTTTTCCTATAGAGAAGATTCGTGTAGGTCCTGGGTTGAATCAGGGTTTTGGCAGTGAAAGTTCAGGAGGTTTTCATCAAGCCGATACATTAGAATATGCCAAACCTCGCACATTAGACGAGCTCAGAAGTAAAATCAATCAAAAAGAGACATATTTTGAAATACCAGTCAAGGGACATATGAAAGGACCCGATAGAAGAGGAGAAATAGCCCCTATGGCTAAACAAAGACCCGACACAGTTTTTGAACAATCCGAAGATATGTGGATTAAAACAACTGGTGCAAATACAAAGGATACGCTAAGACCCGCACAAAATATTCGCCCCACAGTTCGCCAAGAATCTCATATAGAATACAAAGGTAATATTGCCAAGAATGATTTAAATCAAGGTATAAAAGATGATTATGGTAAAAGCAAGATAATATTATATAATAATGAGAGAGAAACGACCGAAAATAAAACAGTTGTTACGAATGTCACAAGTATTATAAAAGCCATCGTATCACCTATTATGGATGCTTTGAAATATACAAATAAGGAATATACCGTAGAGGCTACAAGAGGCGTTGGTAATCCAAGTATCCAGATACCTTCAAAAGCTACGCTATATGACCCTGTTAATCATATTATGAAAACGACAGTTAAAGAGACTACGATACACGACAATGAAGCAGGTAATTTGTCGGGCAATAAAGAAACTTATTCGGCTTTTACGGATACAGCTAAAACAACCGTAAAAGAAACTACGCTTCACGACAATGAAGCAGGTAATTTGTCGGGCAATAAAGAAACTTATTCGGCGCTTACGGATACTGCTAAAACAACCATAAAAGAAACGACGATTCATGATAATGAAGCAGGTAATTTAACAGGCAATAAAGAAACTTATTCGGCTGTCACAGATTTGGCGAAAACTACTATTAAAGAAACGCTAATACACGATACTGTACTAACGAATGTTAAAAGTAATGAAGGGGCATATTTTAAGAACAGCGATGATGCCAAGAAAACATTAAGACAAACAATGCCAACACAGGATACTGTTAGAAATATTGGTGGTGTTGTATACAAGGTAACATTATATGACCCTGATATAGTCGCAAAGACTACTACAAAAGAAACAACAATTGTAGGCAAATCAGAGTATGGGTTTATCGGTGGTATGCTTGAAGGACTCTTTGGTGGCTATATGAATAAGAATGTTGATATGAAAAATACGCAAAAACAATTTACATCTGATGTAAGCGAGTATGGTATTGCCGGTTCTACTAATGATCACAGACAGCCTGATAGAACAGCAAGTGAAAATGCTGAAATTGACGGAACACGCGAGGCTATTCTAATGGCTGCCGGACATACGCCAAATCCCGGAAATGTAAATATAGGAATAGATTCTGGTGATATAGAGATGTATAGCAAAAAACCGATAGAGAATAGTTTTGCAGCAAGAGAGAAAGGAAATGTAGGTGTGATATATCAATCGTCGCCTACTTTGGATAATTGTGGTATAACTAAAATGCCGAATAAATCTAACGCATATTCAAATAGACTTGATGCAGATTTATTAGAAGCCGTTAATAATAATGACCTTATGAAAACACAAAAAATAAATCCTATTGCGAATGGCTGTCGTATATAAGGATTATATCTTTTTTCTAAAATATTTAAAAATATAAAAAATGACACTTGTATTTCTTTGTTATTTTATATGATATGTTAGTTCTATTATGTCTTTTTAATTCTTTAACTTCATTATATCTTTCAATCCATCTTGCTAATGATTGTTTTTACAACCAAAAATATTACAAACATAATTTAAACTAAAACTATTAGATAAGTAATATTTAACTGCTGATAATTTATAATCTTCTGTTTTATGCTTCATTATAATTACCTAATAAAAATAAATTAAGTTTTGTCTCATTTTAAA
>RFTU01000148.1 GCA_009923315.1 Betaproteobacteria bacterium | reverse complement strand
GCCCTCATCCCGCATGCCGGTCCCCTTGCGCCAGCAGTCGCCACCGCACGAACATGGATTCGCTGAAATGGCGACCGTCATAGGCTGCGCGGATGGCCTGCTGATGGGCGCCGCTTCGCGCGTAGGCATTCATGGAGGTCACCGAGTCCCAGACGCTGAGCGTGGCTTGACGGAACACCGGGGCCTCACCCAAACCCACCGACAAGGTGCAGCCACCGGCATGCGCCAAGGCCGCCTCCGCTGGCGGGGCCATGCGCCAAAACCGCAGGGTCTGTGACCAACGGATCGAGGCCCGCGTCAACGACACCACCGGTTCATCGACTGGCGCGGCCGCGCTGGCCCGTATTTCGTGGCCCGACCACCGGCCGCGGCTGGAGAACGCTTCGAGCTTGAGCCACCGCCAACTCTTGACATGGGGTTGAGCACGACGCAACCACTCCGACTGCAGGAAAGCATCGGCCGACTCGTGTCCTGCAAACACGCAAAACAGCCCGTGTCGCGTGAAGCTTGGGCGCAGACCAAAGCCGCCTTCGTGGCCACTGCCCATCACCTTGGCAAAGCGCAGCCCCGCAAAGCGCCGCAGGGCCAGACGCCCAAAGAGAAACCGGCCCCATCCCCAAAGAAGATGCAGGCCGGTTCGGTACTCCATGAGGACCACCACCGCGATATCGGGGCCGGATGCGGAACTCATGGAGGCGGCCTCTCCTCACGCCAGAAGCCTTGAGTGAAGCGGCCCATTGCCGACAACCGCGAAGGCCGGGGGGCGCTTCAACAAGGCCGGCAACCCAACGGCCTTTACCGGCCAGCCGGCTTGGCGCCGGCCACCGCATTGGCGGCTGCCTTGACCGCCTTGGCATCGCCGGCTCCACCACCGGTACCCGCCCCAGCGACCACCTGAACCAAGGTGGTGAGCTCGGGGTGGTCCTTGGCCATCTTCGCGCCGTACAGCGGCTTGTAGGCGCCTTGGTGACAGGTGGCGCAGTTGACCTTGGCCACATCGCCCAGCACGCCCTTGCGCTCAGCGGGGAACACGCTGGTGAGGTCCTCCATGTATTCGAGATTCAGGTCGCGCACCATGCGGATGCCGTACCAGGCCGTGGTGCGCTGCGGTGGGCTCTGTGTCCAGTCGCCGAAGGACCGGGTGTTGTGGCAGTAGGTGCAGTTCACGCCAAGCGAGTCGGACATGTGCATCATCAGGCCATAGGTGAATTCACCCTGCTGGATGCTGGCGCGGTTGCCCGTGGGCAGCGCAGTCTCGCCGGCCACACGGATGGGCTTGGCTTCCTTGAAGTACTCGGTGTAGTGGTCGTATGGCAGAGAGGCTCCCTTGACCGAATCCTGATCCGCCGTGTTCTGCGCATTCTTGTTGCCGATGAAGTCGGCACCCTTCTTCTGCGATGGCGCGGTGAACCAGATCTTGGACGGCACGGGCTGACCGCGGTGGCAGGTGAAACAGGTCACGCCGGTGTTGGACACGTGCTGCTGCCAGTCCACATTGATGTGCTGCGTCATCTGGATCATGCGGCGCGCCACCACCTTCGTGTACTTGGAGTCTTCCGCGAAGTTGGCGGGGTTGTGGCAATACACGCAGCCCTCATTGGGTGCCACCCACGCGGTGATGGCCGTCATGTGCCGCACGAACTCGGCCGAGCTCAGATGCCCCAACACCTTGACGTTCTGGTACACCTGCGAGGCCTTGGGACCCTCAGCAGGCGCCGGTGGCAAGGCCGCCGGCGGCTGGTTCTGCTCGATCTGCGGCTCCAGGATGCGCGGGTTGTAGACCTGAAGCATGCCCGTGCCGCGATAGCCGGCCTGAACAGAGTCGACGGGTGGCCGCTCGAAGGGCGCGCCGCGTTCACATCCGGCAAGGGCCAGCACCGCGCCCAGGGCGACCACCGTGGTGGCCAGTCTTTGCATGAGATTCATGGTGGTGCTCCGTGGATCAGCGCGGCTGGATGAGCGTGGCCGGGTCAACCGGTGAGGGATAGACGGCCGGGTACGGGGGCGCTACACCATGCTTGACCGCCCACAAATACCAGTTGTCCACCACAGTGCCCGTCAGCAGGATGCCGATGCCACCAGTCAAGGGGCACAGCACCGCGAACCACCAGGCCCAGCGGTGGATGGACTCCATCGTGGCGTTGAAGCCCATGGTCCAGCGCCAGAACAGGGCCGCGCGCTCGGAGGCCGTGCCGCGGTCGACGATCTGCTCGATCTCGCGCTCGCCACCGTAGCGACCCACGGCCAGGATGGTGGCGCCGTGCATGGCAAACAGCAGAGCCGACCCGTAAAGGAAGGCGATCGACAGCGCGTGGAAGGGGTTGTAGAAGAGGTTGCCGTAACGCAGCGAGAACGCCGCCGTCCAATCCAGGTGGCTGAAGATGCCGTAGGGCACGGCCTCGCTCCAGCTGCCCATCAGGATCGGGCGCAGAAGGCCAAGCACCAAGGCCAGCCAGATGGCCGCGGCAAACGCCCACGCGATGTGCGTGCCCATGCCCAGCTCGCGGGCCCGGGTGTACATGCGGGCCCACCACAGCAGCACGGAGGCCAGGAAGAAGAAGCCTGCGATCAGGAACCAGCCGCCATCGTTGATGGGCGGAATCGACAAGCCGTACTCGGGGCTGGGCGGGTCCAGGGACAGCCAGAACAGCTGCTTGACGAATTGGATCGGATTCCAATTCACCGAGGCCAGCATGTTCATGCCGATGATCGTGAACCACAGCAGCCCGCAAAACAGCGAGGCCAGCCCCAGGCGACCCAGGTAGATGGGCCCGATCTGCGCATTGCCGAATCGGCCCAAGAGGTGAAACAGCCAGGGCTTGAAATCCCGAGGATTGTTGTACGGTCCCAGCGGCACGCCATCGTGCAGATGGTGGGACGTCGGCTGGACGGTGGTGAAGAGGTTTTGATAATCAGCCACGGATCGCTCCTGAATGTGGGTCGCCGGGGTTCACTTCCAGATGGGCATGGCCAACCACCAGCCCCACCACTCCGGCCAACCACGGGTCCAGAAGGGGCCGCTGATGACGATGCACACAGCGCTGAAGAAGCCAGAGGCCAGGGCCAGGAACAGGCCCAGGCGGTGAATGCCCAGCGTGCCGATCGAATAGCCGATCGTGTCGCGGAAGAAGGTGTCCTCATACTCGGGCGTCTTGACCAGCTCACCCTTCTTGGGGTTGGTGGCCGACAGCACCAGGCCACCATGCAGGGACAGCGCGAAGGTGGTGGCGAAGAAGAAGC
>RFTU01000147.1 GCA_009923315.1 Betaproteobacteria bacterium | reverse complement strand
CCGAGAGCACCGGCCGCGCGATCAACTGCGCGGTGGAGGGCGTGCGGTAGCTGCGGGTGAGCGACAGTCGGAATTGGTCGCGCGAGCCCGGGGCCAGCCGCCAGACGAAATGCGCCAACGGTGTGGCCACGCTGCTGGTGTTGTCCACCTTGAGCAGGGAGGAGTCGCTGACCGTGTTGATGCCTTCCCAGCGCAGGCCCAGGTTGATGCCCCAGACCCTGCCGATCTCCCACTCATCCTGCACATAGACGGCCAAGCGGCGGGTGGCGGCCTGCACATCCTCGCCAAAATCAGCCAGACGAGACACCCCGTTGTCCAACAACGTGCGCTCATCGATGCGCCGGTTGAGTTGCAGCTCCCAGCCGGCCACGAGGGAATGGTCCTGGTTGCCTTCCCGCACCAGCAAGCGCGAATAGCGGCCGCCCTGGGTCAGCGACTGGTCTTCAATTCGAGAGCGGTCTTGCCGCAGGCGCAGCAAGGAGCCGTCTGCGGCGCGCTGCATCGACTCCGATTCGCGCGAACTCAGGTTCAGTGAGGCACCCCCGCGCAGCAGCAGCCGCGCGCCGCTGTCCAGCACGCGCATCCAACTGCCGGCCAGGCGGCCTTGTTCGGTGTGGCTGCTGGACTGGGAATCCGCGTGCGCATAGGGCTGCGGCAGCTGGCCCAAGGTCTGTTCCAGGTCAGACGCGCCGCGGCCCTGCGCGCGGGTGAGGTTGAGAAAGGGCTGGAGTTCCCATCGGTCGCGCCCGACCTGCCAGCGCCAGCGGCCGCTGACGAAGGCCGCGGCGTTGTCGGAGGTGGACAGGTTGTGGATCTGCTGGGCCAGCACCGGGGAGCCGTCGGCCTTGAAGCCCTGGATGAGGCTTGAGTTCTCGTCCTGCTGGCGGCGGCCCGAGACGGTGCCGGTGACGGTGTAATCCATTCCGCCCTGTTGGTCGCCGCGGGTCCAGGTGAGGTTGCCTTGCGGTCGGTCTTCTTCCATCGCCACAAAGGCGCGCAACGCGTTCTGGCGCGGCTTGAAGGCCTCGCGCAGCACGATGTTGATGGTGCCGGCAATGGCGCGGGCACCGAACTCGGCCACCGGCGCGCGCAGGATCTCGATGCGCTCGATCTGATCGGGCTCAATGGCATCCACCGAGAAGCCGGGCGGCATGCGTTCGCCGTCCACCAGGATCTGGGTGTAGCCACCGCCCAGGCCGCGCATGCGCGGGTCGCCACCGCGCCCGGGACGACCGCCCACGGTCACTCCAGGCAGGCGCTTGAGAATCTCTCCCACCGTGGCATCACCCATGCGTTCGATTTCGTCACGCCCGTAGATGATGCGTGAGGCCGTGGACCGGCGGCGCGCCTCGTTGGCGTCTTGGCTGCCCTCGACTTGGACCCGCTGCACCGAGGTTGCAGCGGGCGGTGGTCCCGGCGGTGGTGCGGGCGACGGTGCGGGCGTGGATGTGGGTGCAGGCGAAGGCGCGGGGGGCGATGGGGCCGTCGGCTCGGCGCTTTGGGCCTGCGCCCAGCTGGCCGCGCAGCAGGCCAGCAGCAGAGCGCCCGAACGGGCCCAGAGGGTGCCCGACGCCTCGCGGCCTGGGCGCTGGATGTCCCTGCACCCGGTGCGTGGGGCTTGACGCTTCCGGGATATAGGCCTCAGCATTGGTCGATCGTTCATCAGTACGCGAAGGATACGCCCGATGCTTTGGGGCTACACCCTGCTGCCCATCCTGTTCACCGCCTCGCCCACGCTGGGCCTGCTGTGGGGCCAGCCCGGGCTCACCGGCCTGCTGGGGTTCCTGGTGCTGCCGTTGTTGGAATGGGCCTGGGGGCGACGGGCCACGGTGCGCCCGCACTGGGGCGTGCACGCCCCACGCCTGGTGATGGTGCTGGTGTTGTTGCAGCCGATGGCCTTGTTGGCTTGGGCCACAGGGGCCTCCGAGGCCCCGCCGCTTTGGAAGGTCGTCCTCCTGGGCACGGCGTGTGGCAGCGTGGCCGGCGGGGTGGGCATCGTCTTGGCCCACGAACTCGGCCATCGTCGATCCGCCCTGGACCGGACACTGGCGCGCGCCCTGCTGTGCCTGGTGGGCTGGGGCCATTACCTCATCGAGCACAACCGCGGGCACCACCGCCATGCGGCCCTGTGGCACGACCCCGCCAGCGCGCGGCGCGAGGAGAGCCTGTGGGGTTTCCTGCCGCGCTACTGGGTCGGCGTGTGGCAGGGCGCCGTGTCGCTGGCGCGCACCCAGCATGGCCCGGTGAACGAGGCCTGGGCCCTGGCCGCGCTCACCGCCGCCCTGTGGGGCTCCGCCTGGGCCCTGGCCGGCACAGCTGGGCTGGTGTTTTGTCTGGCGCAAGCGGCCGTGGCACAACTGCTGGTGGCCTGCGTGGACTACATGGAGCACTGGGGGCTGCAGCGGCGCCTGGGCACCGACGGGCGGCCGGAGCGCCTGGGTGCGGCCCATGTCTGGGACTGCCGCAATGCCGTGTCCGACTTGATGTTGTTCAACCTCCCGCGGCATGCCCACCACCACATGGAGCCCTGGCATACCGCCGACGGCTTGCGGCACACCCCCTTATCGCCCCAGATGCCCACGGGCTATGCGGGCATGGTGCTGCTGACCCTGGTGCCGCCGCTGTTCAGGCGGGTCATGGAGCCACGCCTGCCCGCGCCTGCCCGCGCGTGAGCCGCAGCCTGGCCGCTAGACGCGGCTCAGACGGTTCGCCCCCCATCCACCGGAAACTCCACGCCGGTGATGAAGGCCGCCTCATCGCTGGCCAGGAACAAGGCCGCGCGGGCCACATCACCCGGCTCGCTCATGCGGCCCAGCGGAATGGTGGAAATGAACTTGGCGCGGTTCTCGGGTGTGTCCGGCACGCCCATGAACGACTCCAGCAGCGCGGTGTTTCCGATCACCGGTGCAATGCAGTTCACGCGAATCTTCATCGGCGCCAATTCCACGGCCATCGACTTGCTCAGCAAGTTGACCGCGCCTTTGGAACCGTTGTACCAGGTCAGGCCCGGCCTGGGCCGGATGCCGGCGGTCGAGCCGATGTTGAGGATCACGCCGCCGCCGTGGTCGCGCATCAGCGGGACCACGGCCTGCGTCATGTGAAAGATGCTCTTCACGTTGATGTCGTACACGCGGTCGAACTCCGCCTCGGTCACTTGAAGCAGGGGTTGGTTGCGGTGCGTCCACCCGGCGTTGTTGACCACGATATCCAAACGCCCAAACTCACCGATCTGTCTCTTATACACATCTCCGAGCCCACGA
>RFTU01000146.1 GCA_009923315.1 Betaproteobacteria bacterium | reverse complement strand
GTTGCGCGAAGTCGGTCATGCGAAAGCTCACGTCGCCAGCGTGAACGGCCACACGCGGTGCATGAATGGCGGCGCGGGCCTGCGCCTTCAAGCGTTGCCAGTCGGGCAGATGCGGCCCGAAGGGCGCGAGCTTTTCGAAGGCGAAGGCGCGCTGCAACCCGGGGGCCATGCCGCAGGCGATCTGCGCGGCTTCGATGGCGATGGTGCCCGCACCACAGCAGGGGTCCAGCAGCAGGCCGTCGTCTTCTCGGCCCTGCCAGCCGGCCGCGGCCAGCATCGCTGCGGCCAGCGTTTCCTTCAGTGGCGCCTCTCCCTTCACATCCACACGCCCACCGCGTGCGTCGCGCCAACCGCGCTTGAAAAGTGCCTCGCCGCTGAGGTCCACATAGAGCATGAATTCTTCGGGGCCCAGGTAGAGCATCAGCGGCAGGTGGGGGCGCTGCGTGTCCACGCTGGGGCGCTCGCCGCTGCGCTCGCGCATCACATCGCACACCGCGTCCTTGATGCGCAGCGTCGCGAAGTTCAGGCTCTTCAAGGGGCTGCGCCAGGCACTGGTGTCCACGCGCAGGGTTTGCTTCGGCGTGATCCACTGCGGCCAGTCCACCTCGCGCGCGCAGTCATACAGGTCGTGCTCGTCGCGATAGCGCGCGCCGCGCAGGGGCCACAGCACACGCTGGGCCAGGCGGCTGTGCAGGTTCAGGCGCATCGCGTCCGCAGGCCCGCCGGTGACGCGCACACCGCCGCGGCTTTCCTCAATGGGCGTGCCTTCGGGCAACAGGGTGCGGCACTCTGCAGCCAATAGAGGCTCCACGCCGTGGGCGCAGGGCAGGAAGACAGGCGCGCGGTCGTCCAGGGGCATCTCAGATCGTCTTGCGCAAACTGGCCGGCGCGATCTTCAGGGCTTCACGGTACTTGGCCACCGTGCGGCGCGCGACCTGGATGCCCTGCTCGGCCAACATGTCCGACAAGTGGTTGTCCGACAGCGGCTTCTTGGCGTCTTCGGCTGCGATGAACTGCTTGATGAGCGCGCGCACGGCGGTGCTGGATGCGTTGCCGCCGGCCTCGGTATTCAGCGAAGAGCCGAAGAAGTACTTCAATTCATAGGTGCCAAAGGGCGTGGCCATGTACTTGGCGGTGGTCACGCGTGAGATGGTGCTTTCATGCAGGCCCAGTTCGTCGGCGATCTCGCGCAGCACCAGTGGCTTCATCGCAATCTCGCCGTGGGTGAAGAAGTTCTTCTGCCGCTCGGCGATGGCCGAGGAGACCCGCAGGATGGTGTCAAAGCGCTGCTGGATGTTCTTCATGAACCAGCGCGCTTCCTGCAGATGGCTGGACAACGGCGAGGCGTTCTTTCCGCGGCCCTTCAGGGCGCCGGCATAGAGCTCGTTGATCCGCAGTTTGGGCATCACATCGGGGTTGAGCACCACCCGAAAACCGCGGCCCGCGCGCTGCACGATCACGTCGGGAATGACGATGGCGCCCACATCGGAAGCGAAGGCGCGGCCGGGCTTGGGGTCACACTGGCGGATGAGCTGCTGCGCCCAGCGCAGGTCCTGTTCGTCACAGCCCGTGGCCGCCATGAGCTTCTTGGTGTCGCGCTTGGCCAGCAACTCCAGGTGCTGCTCAACAATCAAGAGCGCCAGGTCACGCTCGGGGTTGGGCGTCATGGCCCGCAGTTGCAGCGTCAGGCACTCGGGTAGGTTGCGCGCGCCCACACCCAAAGGGTCCAAGGCCTGCAGCCACTTGAGGGCACAGTTCAGGCGTTCGCTCAGCTCTTCCAGCGCGGGGTGGTCTTCACTGTCCGAGTCGTCGTCGGATGCATCGGACAACCGATCGGTGGGCAGACCCAGCAGGGAGCGGGCGATGTCGTCCAGCGAATCCTCCAGCCACCCGTCTTCGTTGAGCGAATCGATGAGCACTTGAAGCGCAGCGCGCTCGGCGCTGGACAGGCGCATGCCCGCCAGTTGCGCCTGCAGGTGTTCGGCCAGGGTGATGAGGCCACTGTCCTGGTCGCTGGGGCCATCGTCGTCTTCGCGGTTGGCCGCGCTGCCGCTACCCGACAGGCTGGGCAACTCACGGATGCCGTCGAAGTCGTCGGACTCTGTGCCGTTTTCCCAATCGGGTTGGGCGGTGGTGCCGAAGTCGGCATCGGCCAAACCGCCGGATTCGCCGGACTCCCATTCGGCCGAGGCCTCGGCGGTGGAGGCCGCAGGAACGTCGTCGGTGCCCGACGCGGGGTCGCTGCGTTCGCGCAACCTGTCAGAGGCGGCAGCCTCCACGCGTGAGGCCGCATCAAGAGACGCCTCAAAGGCCGGAGGCGCGTCGTCCTCCATTTCGAGGAAAGGGTTGGCCTCGAGCATCTGGCCGACTTCCTGTTGCAGTTCCAGCGTCGACAGCTGCAACAAGCGGATGGACTGCTGCAGCTGCGGCGTGAGGGCCAGGTGCTGCGAGAGCCGAACCTGCAGGGAGGTCTTCATGCTCTGCTCATCGCCGCTTCACAGCCTGAAGTGCTCGCCCAAGTACACCTTGCGCACCTGGGGGTTGGCCACGATCTCATCGGGCGTGCCCTCGGCCAACACGCGCCCTTCGCTGACGATATAGGCGCGGTCGCAGATGCCCAGGGTTTCGCGCACATTGTGGTCGGTGATGAGCACACCGATGCCCCGGTTCTTGAGGAATCCGATGATGCGCTGAATCTCCAGTACCGCAATCGGGTCCACGCCCGCGAAGGGCTCGTCCAAGAGGATGAAGCGCGGTTGCGTGGCCAAGGCCCGAGCGATCTCCACGCGGCGGCGCTCGCCACCGGACAGCGCCGGGGCCACCACGTGACGGATGCGTTGGATGGACAAGTCGTCGAGCAGACCGTCCAGTCGTTTGTCGATTTCCGAATCGGCCAGGGGCTTGCCGTCGGCTCCACGCTGCAGCTCGAGCACCGCGCGGATGTTGTCTTCCACATTCAGCCGACGAAAGATGGAAGCCTCTTGGGGAAGGTAGCTCAGTCCCAGACGCGAACGCTGATGGATGGGCCGATCCTGGACCGGCTGCCCGTCGATGAGGATGGTGCCCGCATCCGCGCGAACAAGGCCCACGACCATGTAGAAGGTGGTGGTCTTGCCGGCCCCGTTGGGGCCGAGCAGTCCCACCACTTCACCGGGACACACCCGCAGATGACCGCCATCCACAACCGTGCGGGTGCCATAACGCTTGACCAGCCCCGTGGCTTCCAGCCCGGTGCGGGTGGCGACCGAGGTGGGCAGACGCTCGGGGGCA
>RFTU01000145.1 GCA_009923315.1 Betaproteobacteria bacterium | reverse complement strand
CGGTTTTACGAGGTAACAGAACCTCGACATGCCCTGCTGCGTGTCCGAACCCACGTCGAAACCGGTGCAGCCCCTACGCCGTCGATTCTACGCCGAGGGGGCCGCAACGGCATCCTTGCGCGCCACCCAATAAGTGGCCCCCTGGGTGGGGCAATAGCGCTCGGAGTGCGGAATCTCAGGGGCCAGGTGGAAGGTGTCACCCACCTTCAGGTGCCGTTGTGCCCCACCAGGCTCGCCCAGCCACATTTGGCCCTGCACCACGATGGCGTTGGCCTCAAAGGAATGCGTGTGCGTGTCCAGTTCGGTGCCTGGCGCCCAATGACGCTCCACCACTTCGTCGTAGCCGGCTGCCATCATCAGCGATCGAAACTGATCCAGCGTCAGGGTTGTGGACGTCATGTTGTGCTCCTGCAGTTCAATCGCTCAAGCGCCTGGCAACAAGGGCAGGATGTCGCCCGGGTGATGCACGATTGCATCAGCGCCCCACTCTTCAATGGGTGCGGCCGCGCCCAGATAGCCCCAGGCTGCGGCCAGGGTGCGCATGCCCGCGGCGTGGCCAGCCTGGATGTCGCGCAGGTCGTCACCCACATAGAGGCAACGCTTGGGGTCCACCTGCAGGCGGCGCGCGGCCTCCAGCAAGGGCTCGGGATGGGGTTTGGTGTGCGGCGTGGTGTCGCCATAGATGTGCACCGCCGAGTGCGCGTGCAGCTGCAGGCCTTCGATCACCGGCTGCCCAAACCGAGTGGCCTTGTTGGTGACGATGCCCCAGGGCAGGCCCCGTTGCTGCAATTGCTGAAGCACCGGGGGCACCGCTTCGAACACGCGGGTCTCCTGCAACAGCCGTTGCTGGTAGCGCTCGAAGAATTCATCGCGCAGCGCCTCGAAGGCCTCGTGGCCCGGCAGCACCTCAAACGCCACCCCCATCATGCCGCGCGCCCCAGCACCCACCATTCGCCGCAATGCCGCATAGGGCATGGGCGGCAGGCCGCGCGCGGCGCGCATGTCGTTGGCCGTGCCGGCCAAGTCGGGTGCGCTGTCGATGAGGGTGCCGTCCAGGTCGAAGAAGATGGCGTCGACGGGGGCTGCGGTTGGCATGGAGGGATTGTCACACCGAGGTGTGACCGGTCAGGGTCATGGCGGTGCAACCACGACGGGCTCACACTGCCGGATCAACCCGGCTTACGGCACGCCACCAGGTAGTTCACACTGGTGTCCCCTGAAAGCCCATACCGCTGGGTCAGCGGGTTGTACCCCATGCCCTTCATGCCCTGCGGGGCGAGGCCTGCATCGCGCGCCCAGCGGGTGAGTTCGCTCGGACGGATGAACTTGGCGTATTCGTGCGTACCCTTGGGCAGCAACTTCAGCACGTACTCTGCGCCGATGATGGCGAACAGGAAGCTCTTGGGGTTGCGGTTGAGCGTGGAGAAGAACACCCAGCCGCCGGGCTTGGCCAATTGCGTGCAGGCCTGCACCACGGATGCGGGGTCGGGCACGTGCTCCAACATCTCCATGCACGTGACCACGTCGAAGGCACCGGGGTGCTCGGCGGCCAGGGCTTCGGCGGCCACTTCGCGGTATTGCACGTTTTGAACACCGGCCTCCAGTGCGTGCAACTGCGCCACGCGCAGGGGCTTCGTTGCCAGGTCAATGCCCGTGACCTGGGCAGCCCCTTTGCGCGCCATGGCTTCGGCCAAGATGCCGCCACCGCAACCCACATCCAGCACCTGCTTGCCGGCGATGGGCGCCATTCCGTTGATCCACTCCAGCCGCAGCGGGTTGATTTGGTGCAAAGGGCGGAATTCACTCTCCGGGTCCCACCAGCGGTGGGCCAGTTCGCTGAACTTGCTGAGTTCTTGGGGGTCGGCGTTGAGCATGGCTGAAATTGTCCCATCTGCCAGGAAGACTTGCCCCGTCAAGGCCTACAGGGGTCTGCCCTGTGCGGGATGATGCACAGACGAAAAAAAGCCCCGCTGCACAGAGCGGGGCTTTCATGTCGAAGCGGCTTCGATCAGCGCTTGCGCGTGCCCACCACCTCGATTTCGACGCGGCGGTTCTTCGCGCGGCCTTCAGCCGTCTTGTTGTCGGCCACGGGCTGCTTCTCGCCCTTGCCTTCGGTGTAGATGCGGTTCTTCTCGATACCCTTGCTCACCAGGTAGGCCTTGATGGCTTCGGCACGCTTGACCGACAACTTCTGGTTGTAGGCATCAGCACCCACCGAGTCGGTGTGTCCGACCGCGATGATCACTTCCAAGGCGATGGCGCCGGTCTTGCTGACCAGATCATCCAACTTGGCCTTGGCTTCCTTCTTGACATCCGACTTGTCGAAATCAAAGAAGGCATCGGCGGCGTAGGTGACTTTTTCGCTCACCGGAGCGGCAGGAACCGCCCCATCGCCATCAGCGGGAAGTAGAGCCGATACAGGTGGTAGCGCAGGTAGAACACCTTCGGGAAGCCTGTTCCCGTGAACTCGGTCTCCCGCCAGGAGCCTGCCGGGTCGCCGTCCGGGTTCTTCAGCGGGTCCGCGGCGTCGGCTGCGGTCAATTGCGTGGCAGCCAGCCAGTCGATCGCGCGCTTCAGATCCGGATCTGCAGGTCCGTAGATCTCCTGCAGGATCATGGCCGCCCAGGCGGTCTGGCTGGCAGTGCTCGGCCCCTGCCCCTTCAGGCGCGGGTCCTCGTAGCTGTTGGCGCTCTCGCCGAAGCTGCCGTCGGCCTTCTGCACGCTCTTCACCCAGGCGCCCGCGCGCTGGATCCACGCCGCGTCACGCGGCACACCGCAGCGGATCGGTCCGATGACCGCCTGCCAGGTGCCGTAGATGTAGTTCACGCCCCAGCGACCGAAGAAGCAGCCCTCGGGCTCCTGCTTCGACTCGATGTACTGCACGGCGCGACGGATCGCCGGGTGATCGAGCCGCAGGCCATGCCACGACAGGCACTCGAGCACGCGACCCGTGATGTCGGGGCAGCTCGGATCCTGGATCGCGTTGTGGTCGGCGAACGGCACGTACTCGTACACCTGCCGATGCTTCGTCTTGTCGAAGGCCGCCCACCCGCCGTCGTCGTTCTGCATGCCGAACACCCAGCGCACGCCGCGCTCGGCCGAGGCGATGTTCGCAGGACCGCCGATGCGGCGCAGCGCCATCGCCACCATCACCGTGTCGTCGACGTCGGGGTACCACGCGTTGGCGTACTCGAAGAACCAGCCGCCCGGCTCGACGCCCGGCGCGACGTTCGCGGCCCAGTCGCCGCGATGACGGACTTCCTTGCTGCGCAGCCACTCGCCCGCGGCCTCCGCCATCGGGTTCGAGACGTCGAGTCCGCAGTCGGCCAG
>RFTU01000144.1 GCA_009923315.1 Betaproteobacteria bacterium | reverse complement strand
CGGTCATGCCCACCCGCTGCAGCACCCGCTGCACCTGCGCCGCGCAGGGACCCGGCGGTGTGCCCGCCACTTTCAAGGGCAAGCCGACGTTGTCTTCGAGGTCTGCCCAGGGCAGCAGGGCGGGCTCCTGGAAGACGAAGGCCGGCGAGCCGGCCGCGCTGTCCATCCGACCACTGCTCAGGGCTTGCAGCCCGGCCATGACGCGCAGCACCGTGCTCTTGCCACATCCCGATGGACCGAGCAAGGTCAGGCATTCGCCTGGACGCAATTCCAGGTCCAGCCCTTCCCACACCGGCTGGCTGCCGCCTTCGAAGCACACCCCAGCCCCGCGCAAGCGGATGATCGGCGCGCGGTCACTCGCCAGGTCCATCATGGCGGGCCTGCCGGGGCGAAGTGTGGTGTACAAGGATGGTGCATGGTCGAGAAAACGCCAACAAGCCTAGAGGATACGTGCAGCGTGCCGAGGCAGGACGTGGCGGCTCATGTACCCTTGTCGCTCGATTGAGTAACGCCTGCGGGAGACCCTGATGCCCACCTTGAACGTCAACGGCCAGAACCAAGATCACCAGGCTGAGCCCGACACGCCCCTGTTGTGGGTGTTGCGCGAACACTTGGGATTGACCGGAACCAAGTACGGTTGCGGGGTGGCCCAATGCGGGTCCTGCACCGTGATGATCGACGGTTCGCCAGTGCGCAGTTGCGTGGTGCCGGCCTCCAGCCTGACCGCCCAGCAACGCATCACGACCATCGAAGGCCTTTCGCCCAAGGGCGACCATCCGCTGCAGAAAGCCTGGGTGGCGCTGGATGTGCCCCAGTGTGGCTACTGCCAGAGCGGGATGCTCATGGCCGCAGCCGCGCTGCTGCAGCGAACGCCCAAGCCCACGGACGCCGACATCGATGCGGCCATCACCAACATCTGCCGCTGCGGCACGTACAACCGGGTGCGCGCGGGCATCAAGATGGCCGCGGGGATCGCCCTCACGACGGCCGATTCGACCCCAACAGGTGTCATCCACCTGTCGGAGAAGTCGGCATGAACCGAGTGATCAACCGGCGCGCGTTCATGGCGCGTTCGCTGCGCGGGGCTGCGGCGGCCTCGGTGATACCGGGTGTCGGTGCTGGCGTCTTCATGCTCGGATTCACTGGCTCGGCTGCAGCGACGGCGTCCGGTGCCACCGGGCCCGAGGTCAACGCGTGGGTGGTCGTGCACCCCGATGACCGCATCGTCATCCGCATCGCCCGCTCGGAGATGGGGCAGGGCACGCTCACGGGCCTGGCGCAGCTGGTGGCCGAAGAACTGGAATGCGACTGGTCGCGCGTGAGTACCGAATACCCCACGCCCGGCCAGAGCCTGGCGCGCAACCGGGCATGGGGCAACTTCAGCACCGGCGGCAGCCGTGGTGTGCGCGATTCCCATGAGTACATGCGGCAAGGCGGTGCAGCCGCTCGGATGATGTTGACCCTCGCGGCCGCCAACCGATGGGCGGTGCCGGTCGATCAGTGCCGGACCGAAAAGGGTGTGGTGGTCCACACCAGCACTCAGCGCCGCCTGCGCTACGGCGAATTGGCCGCCGATGCGGCCAAGCTACCTGTTCCTCAGAAACCGGCGCTCAAAGATCCCCGCGACTGGACGCTTGCCGGCAAGCCGCTGGCGCGCCTGGACACGGTGGACAAGACCAACGGCCGTCAAATTTATGGCGCGGATCTCCAGCTGCCAGGCATGCTGAACGCCGCCATCAAGGCATGCCCGGTCTTTGGCGGTACGGTCAAGTCCTTCAAGGCCTCGGCCGTGTCGTCCATGCCCGGGGTGAAGCGGGTGGTGGCCGTGGGTCAGGAGGCGGTGGCGGTGGTGGCCGACACCTGGTGGCGCGCACAGAAAGCCCTGGACGCGCTGCCCATCGAATGGGACCTCGGCCCGAACGCCGCGGTGCAACAGCGCGACATCGATCAATTGGTGCGCAGTGGTCTGACAGCCGACAAGGCCGTGGACGGTCTTCGCCAGGGTCAGGCACTGGAGGCGCTGCAGCAGGCTGCGCGCAAGGTGGAGGCCGTCTATGCCTACCCCCATCAGAACCACGCCACGATGGAGCCCATGAACGCGACCGCACGGGTCACGGTTGGCGCGGATGGGAAGATCGCACGCTGCGAGGTCTGGACCCCCACACAAAACGGAGAGGGCGCGCTGACCGCCGCAGCGGAGGCTGCCGGGCTGCCCCCCCAGCAATGCGAGGTCTACAAGCTGCACCTTGGCGGTGGCTTTGGCCGAAGGGCCGCACGCCACGATTGGGTCATCCAGGCGGTGCAGATTGCGCGGCAGTTGCCTGGCGTACCGGTCAAGCTCCAATGGAGCCGCGAGGAGGACATGGCCCATGGCCAGTACCACCCCATCACCCAGTGCAAACTCACCGCGTCTTGGAACGGCGCAGGGCAGGTCGAGGCGCTGCACATGCGCATCAGCGGGCAGTCGATCATGCAGGCCTTGTTTCCGCAGGCTGTGCGCGATGGGCGCGATGCGCTGGTGTTCCAGGGTCTGAATGCCAGCGGGCCCGAGAGCGCGATCGGCTACCGGATTCCCCATCTGCTGATCGACCACGCCATGCGCAACCCGCCGGTACCGCCTGGCTTCTGGCGCGGGGTGAACCTCAATCAGAATGCCTTGTACCTGGAGTGTTTCCTGGATGAAGTCGCCCATGCGTCCCAGCAAGATCCGCTGGCGCTTCGCCTCAAGATGATGCAGGACCACCCCAAGCACCGTGCTGTGCTGCAGGCGGTGGCCGACCGGGTGGGTTGGGGCCGTCCCGCGCCCGACGTGGCGGGCCGCCCGGTGTTTCGAGGCCTGGCCCAAACACACGGATTTGGCAGCTACGTGGCCGCCTGTGCGGAGGTATCCGTCAGCCCTCAAGGGGAACTCAAGATCCACCGCATCGTGGCCGCCACCGACTGCGGCACGGCGGTCAACCCGCAGCAAATCGAGGCCCAGGTGGAAGGTTCCTTCGCCTACGGGCTATCGGCCGCGCTCTACGGTGCTTGTACGGTCAAGGACGGGCGCATCGAGCAGACCAACTTCCACCAATACCCGCTGATGCGCGCGGCCGATATGCCCAAGGTGGAGACCATCATCATGCCCTCAGGCGGTTTTTGGGGAGGCGTGGGCGAGCCCACGATCGCCGTGGCGGCGCCGGCCGTGCTCAACGCCATCTTCGCCGCCACCGGCGTTCGCATTCGACAGCTGCCCCTGGGCCGCCAGCGCTTGGTTCGGGCCTGAGCGGTCTGGGGATATGGCCGCAGGAACGCTCCCTGGCAATCTCAGGCTTCATTTTACATAATATACATCGTCGTGGTTTTTACAGGCGCCCCTACGCCACGCCGGCGCCCCTCAACGATCAACGACCTGGCCTCATCTTCTCCAACTGATCCGCCAGCCACTCCCGTCCAGCCCATCGCGCGGC
>RFTU01000143.1 GCA_009923315.1 Betaproteobacteria bacterium | reverse complement strand
GATGATTGCGCTGAGTGTGAACCTCTTGGGCGATTGGTTGCGCGATGCCCTGAACCCGCGCCTGCGGTGAGTGGAGAGCCCGTCTTGACTTCTCGCATCACGGCCCCGTCTGAGCTGTCCCATCCCGTACGGTGGGATGCTGCGCGCTGACCGCTCATCCTGCTCAAGCCCAAGCCCATGCCCATGCCTTCGAACCCGAACGCCGACACCAGCGACCGTCCCTTGCTGGAGGTGCGCGATCTGGTGGTCGAATTTCCCACGCGCCGCGGCGTGTTGAGAGCCCTGGATGGCGTGAGCTTTTCGATTGCGCCAGGTGAGATCCTGGGCGTGGTGGGCGAGTCCGGTGCCGGCAAGTCGGGCCTGCTGGAGCCGCCAGGACGTGTGGCGGGCGGTGAGATCGTGTTGGAGGGCCGGCGCATCGACCAGCTGCCCGACGAAGACATGCGCAAGGTGCGCGGCCGCTCGATCGGGGCCATCTTCCAAGACCCGCTGACGTCCTTGAACCCGCTGTACACCGTGGGGCAGCAGATCATCGAAACCATCCGCGCGCACCTGCCGATGAGCGAGTCGCAGGCCCGCGAGAAGGCCGTGCGCCTCTTGGCCGAGACCGGCATTCCAGCGCCTGAAGCGCGCATCGACCACTATCCGCATCAGTTTTCGGGCGGTATGCGCCAGCGCGTGGTGATCGCCCTGGCCTTGGCAGCCGAGCCGCGGTTGATCGTCGCCGATGAGCCCACCACGGCCTTGGATGTGTCGATCCAGGCGCAAATCATCAGCCTGCTGCGCAAACTGTGCAAGGTGCATGGCGCGTCGGTGATGCTGGTGACCCACGACATGGGCGTGATTGCGGAGACCTGCGACCGCGTGGCGGTGATGTACGCCGGACGCGTGGTGGAAATCGGTCCGGTGCAGGATGTGATCCACTGCCCGGCGCACCCCTATACGCTGGGCCTGATGGGCTCGATTCCGTCCATGGACGGGGACACCGAGCGGCTCACGCAGATCGACGGGTCCATGCCGCGATTGAATGCCATTCCAACCGGATGTGCCTTCAATCCGCGCTGCACGCGGGCCACCGAGCGCTGCCGCCAGGAGCGCCCGGAGTTGATGCCGGCGGGGCCCACCCGCGCGGCGTGCTGGGTGCACGCCAATGCCTGAGGCGCATGAGATGAACGCGAGCCCCCATCCCCTGGTGCAGGTTCAGGACCTGGCCAAGGTCTTCGATGTGTCGGCCCCTTGGCTCAACCGGATGGTGGAGCGCAAGCCCAAGCAGTTTGTGTACGCGGTGGACGGCGTGAGCTTCTCGATTGCCGCGGGCCAGACCCTGGCCCTGGTGGGCGAGTCGGGGTGCGGCAAGAGCACGGTGGCGCGCTTGCTGGTGGGCTTGTATCCGCCCACGCGTGGGGAGGTGCTGTTTGACGGCCAGAGCCTGACGGCCGGCCGCGAGGTGGCGGCGCAGCGCGCGTTGCGCCGTCGCATGCAGATGATCTTCCAGGACCCCTATGCCAGCTTGAACCCGCGCTGGAAGGTGTTGGACATCATCGGCGAGCCCCTGCGTGAGCATCAATTGGTGCAGGGGCAGGCGGCGCTGCAGGATCGGGTGGCCGCCCTGCTGCGCCAAGTGGGCCTGTCGGCCGATGATGTGGGCAAGTTCCCCCACCAGTTCTCTGGCGGCCAGCGTCAGCGCATCTCGATCGCGCGCGCCTTGGCCACCAATTCGGAGTTTCTGGTGTGCGATGAGCCGACATCGGCCTTGGATGTGAGCGTCCAGGCACAGGTGCTCAACCTGATGAAGGACCTGCAGGCCGAGCGAGGGCTGAGCTACCTGTTCATTTCGCACAACCTGGCGGTGGTGCGCCACGTGGCGCATTCGGTGGGTGTGATGTACCTGGGCCGCCTGGTGGAACAGGCGCCCAAAACCCAGCTGTTCAGCATGCCGCGGCACCCCTACACCCGGATGCTGTTGGATGCGATTCCCGACATCCGCATGACCGGCCGGGCGCGCACGCCGGTGCAGGGGGAGGTGCCCAACCCCTTGAATCCGCCCAGCGGCTGCGCCTTTCATCCTCGCTGCCCGCTGGCCCGTGCGCGATGTTCGGCCGAGCGGCCATTGATGCGGGTGGTGGATGCGCAGGGTACGCAGGTGGCGTGCCACGCGGTGGAAGAGGGGCGCAGCGTCTGACCTCGCGCCGCCTGCGGTGCCGGCCGGCGGGGGACGCTCTTCCCGGCTGATCAGTCGATCAGGCGTTCTCCGGCGAACAACTGCTCGGGCGTTTCCCGCTCCCGGATGAGGTGGGCGCGCCCGCCATCGATCATGACCTCGGCGGCCCGCCCGCGGGTGTTGTAGTTGCTGGCCATGGTCATGCCATAGGCGCCTGCTGACAGCACCGCCAAGGTGTCGCCGCCGCGCACCGCGAGCTCACGGTCTCGACCCAACCAGTCGCCGGATTCGCAAACCGGGCCCACCACATCCCAGGTCTGGGTGGCGACGGCGCCTGGCCCGTGCTGCACGCACTCGACGATGCCCATCCAGGCCCCGTACAAGGCCGGCCGCATGAGGTCGTTCATGGCCGCATCCACCACGCAGAAATGACGCCCGCCTTGGGCCACTTCGTCGGCCTGGGCGGGCTTCAGATACAGCACTTCGGTCAGCAGCACGCCGGCATTGCCCACCAGGGAACGGCCCGGCTCCAGCAAGATTTCTCGGTGCCCATGGCCACGCGCATCGAGGCGCTCGAGCATGGCGCCCACCAGGGCCTGGGCCGAAGGTGGTTGCTCATCGGTGTAGGTGATGCCCAAGCCACCGCCCAGATCCAAGTGATGCACGGGGGTCCCTTCACGCTCGACCGCGTCCACCAGATCCAACACACGGTCCAGCGCGTCCAGATAGGGTGCGACTTCCGTGATCTGGGAGCCGATGTGGCAATCGATGCCCACCACTTCAAGACCCGCCAGGCTGCGGGCCTGGGCATACAGGGCCAGCGCCCGGTCGTGGGCAACGCCAAACTTGTTGCCCTTCAGGCCTGTGGAGATGTAGGGGTGGGTGCCGGCATCCACATCGGGGTTCACACGCAGGCTCACGCGGGCGGGCCGGCCTTCATGCCGGGCCACATCAGACAGCACCTCCAGCTCGGCCTGACTTTCCACATTGAAACAGCGCACGCCATGACGCAGGGCCAGTTGCATCTCCGCGCGGGTCTTGCCCACGCCGGAGAACACCACTTTGGAAGGCTCACCGCCGGCGGCCAGGACGCGCTGGAGTTCGCCGCCGGAGACGATGTCAAAGCCCAGGCCCATCTGGGCAAAGCCTTGGAGCACCGCCAGACTGCTGTTGGCCTTCATCGCGTAGCACAGCAGATGGGGCCGGCCCGCCAGCGCTTGTTGGTAGCCCTGCGCGGCGGCGCGCATGGCCTGGGCCGAATACACGTACAGGGGGGTGCCGAACTGTTGACCCAAGCGTTGGAGGTCGTGGTCGTCCAG
>RFTU01000142.1 GCA_009923315.1 Betaproteobacteria bacterium | reverse complement strand
CCAGGCCATGGCCTCGGCGCCCATGAGCATGGCGGCTGTGCTGAGGCCACCGGCCATGAGGGCCAGCGGCGCCACCACGCTGAAGGACTGCCAATGGTACGCAGGCCGCCCCGTGACCGGATGCAGGATATGGCAGTGACGCTGTCCGGCCAAGTCAATGAAATACCGCTCATAGTCGCCGCTGGTGGCCAACGCACCCTCGCGAAGCGGCAAGCTGGCCAGGAGCGAGCCGGGGCGGCGCGGGTGCTGAATGCCCAGCTGCCAGGGCGATCCGTCCGGGCGGCCACCCCACACACGGATGTCACCGGCCAGGTTCACCAGCCCGTGCGCCACGCCGGCCTGCATCCACAGGGCCGCTACCCGGTCCACCGCATACTCCTTGCCAAAGCCGCCAAAGTCCAACTCCATACCGACTTGTTCAAGCCGCACTTCGGTGCCGCGGCGCTGCACACCCGCCCATCGCACCAGCGTCAGCAGGGGGGCGAGCTCCTCGTCCGAAGGCGGGGGGCGGCTGCCGTCGAACCGCCAGGCCCGTCGAAGCACGCCGCTGGTGGCATCGAAGAGGCCGGCGCTCTGCTCGTGCAGGTGGTGGGCCACGTCCAGCAAGTGCAGCGTTTCGTCGTCGCACGCCAGCCAGGCGCCACCGGCCTGCGAATTGATCCTCGAGAGGATCGAGCCGGTGACGTAGCGCGAGTACTTCGCCTCGATGCGCCGCACCTCATGCTCGGCGGCATCGAAGGCTGTGCGGGCCTGTTCGGCCCCGTCAACGCCAATCTGCAGCTCGCAGGGCCCACCCATGGCGGTGAAGTGGCGGCTCAGCAGCTGCATGGGGCCTGTGCGATGGTGTCGGGGGGCGGGTGGCTCGTGGGCGCTCGATGACCTGGGCGGCCAGACAGCGCCCGGGCCCCTTAGAACCGCTTGACTAGCCCCAACTGCAGCCAGAGGGCTGTGAAGGGCGCCAGACCACGGTCACCCCCTCCCGCCCAGGCCCAGGCCCCGCGCTGTTGGTAGTGCTCGAACTTCACATCGGCCGACCAGTCGCGGTTGAAGGCCTTGTCCACTCGAATGCCCAGCGTGTAGGCACCGAAGGCCGACAGCCGCTGGTCGGCGCTGTAATACAGCGCGTCGCTGCGCGGGAAAGGCGGCGCCGGGGCCACCTTGGGGTCAACCGGCAGATAGAAACGCGCAGCCGTCTGCGAGTAGGCGCGCATCGATGGCGTGACCGTCCAGCCTCTGCCCATGGGGCTGACCCACTCGATGGTGGCGGTATGAGACTTCAGCGCCCAACTGTCGGTGCTGTAGCGGTAGCTCATTCGAAGTGTCTGGTCGGTGCCGCCGATGTGGTGGTTCCAGCGCAGCAACCCGCGACTGATGTGGCGCGTGCGCGGGCGCTCATCGAGCAGTTTGTAGGGATCGGTGAAATAGCCGCTGCCCCAGGTATGGCTCAAGGTGGCCTGCACGATGTCTCGCGGTGTGAGCACCCGGGTCATGCCGACCAGCGCGTCCCGCACGATTTTTCGGTCTTCGAAGCCACCGTACACCGGCCGGATCACATCGGAAGACACGCCCACACCGCCGGTCAGCGAGGTGTTGCGGTCGGTGCTGTTCCAGGTGCCGGTCAAGCCGCCGGCCTTGGAGTGGTAGTCGTTTTCGTCCGATGTGGACGCCGTGGCGGTGAGGCTGCCGTTGTTGAAGTAGCCCGTGCCGGCGGCACTCCAGGCGCGGCGAAAGTCCTTCAGCGGGGTCAGGCGTTGTGTGTGATACAGCGGCGAGGCGCCGCTGATGGCGTCGACCGTCTGGCTGACCAGGAGCGCGGCGCGTTCGCCCACGGGGGTGTACAGGGACATCGTGGCAGCCTGCACATCCACTCGGTTCGCGCCAGGCTGCCGCTCCCGGTAGTCCAGGGCCTTGAACTGCACCTCGGCCCGCTCCGGCGGCGTGCTGGCCTGTACGGCCGTGCCCAACAAACCCAGGCAAGCACCCAAGGCCCAGAGACGGGCTTGGGGTTCGCGCTCAGTTGCAGCCACAGCCACCTCCGCCCACGGATGCACCGCCAAACACCCCCTCCTTGCTGGAATAGGTGTGCTCGACGAAGGCTGCATCCAGCCGGTCGACCTCGAATGCCATGGCCGGGCGTGCAAGGTCGCCTTTTTCCCACGGCCGAACCGGCTCCAGGTTGGAGCAGGCGCCCAGCAGCGCCGCGATGACCAGCAGGCCCGGCAGCCTCAGCAAGGGCCAGGGGGCTTGGGGGCGTCTCGTGCGTCTCACGGGGTTGGCTCCTTCAGGGCTTGGGCAATGGCCGCTTCGAGGGCGGCCGTGTCGGAGGACCGAAAGCCGGCGTGGATCAGGCGAATGCGGCCATCCCGTCCGATCAAGAGGCTGGTCGGCATCGCCTTGATCGCATACTCACGCGGCGTCTTGCCCTGAGCGTCATAGACGATTTTGAACGGTACAGGCACGGATTTCAGGAAGGCTTGCGCATCGGCCATCCGCGAGTCCAGGTTGACCGCCACCACGGCCAGGCCTTGTGGCGCATGCCGCCGGTGCAACTCAGCCATCCAGGGGAAGGACTGACGGCAGGGCCCGCACCAGGATGCCCAGAAGTCCAGATACACGACCTGTCCGCGAAGCTGCTCAAGCGCCGTCGCCGCGCCGTCGGCTGATGACAGCTCGAACAGGGGCGCGGGTTTACCGACTTCCGCCGCCGCGTGTGACCAGGAGGGGCCCGCACACAGGACGGCCGCACAGACCACCATGCGCAGGGCCTTCCACTGAGCCGTTGCTTCGAATGGGATCATGCTGATTCGGCGTTCAATTGAGGAGGACTGGCGCTGGCTTAGGCGTAACGCCGCGCCACCAACTCGGCCACGCACACCGGCTTGCCGGCGCCTTCGCGTTCGATGCGGGCCTCGATCACCAGCTGAAAGCCACCCTCAACAGCTTCACACGACAGCAGTTGGGAATGCGCACGCAAACGGCTGCCCACCGGAACCGGGGCCGGAAAGCGCACGCGGTTCAAGCCGTAGTTCACGCCCATGCGAGAGCCGATCACCTCAAAGCTGTGCTCCAGAAACCAGGGCATGAGGGACAGGGTCAAGAAGCCATGCGCCACTGTGGTGCCGAACGGGCCCTGGGCAGCGCGCTCCGGGTCGATGTGTATCCACTGTGGGTCAGCGGTCACCTCGGCAAAGGCATCGATGCGCGCCTGATCCACCTCGAACCAGGGGCTGGTGCCCAGCGCTTGCCCCACGTGAAGTGGGAGATCGCTCAGTGCAATGCGCTTCATGAAGGTTTTCAATAGGTCCGCTTCGACAGGGCTCGACTCTAACGGCAGTTGGGCCGGGTGCCGAGCACCCGCGCGGCATCGTCCGCCAAATGCGCAGGGCTTCACGGTACTGTCACCCTCCAGCGGTCACGCAGCTCCCGCTTGAGCACCTTGCCGATGGCGCTGCGCGGCAGGTCCTCGATGAAGGCCATGGCTGCCAGACGCTGAAGCTTGCCGCAGCGGGC
>RFTU01000141.1 GCA_009923315.1 Betaproteobacteria bacterium | reverse complement strand
ACCCTTGAAGAGCCGAGCGGACAACCGTGTGCCCACCACAGCGGCCACGCTCGGATTGGCCTCGGTCACACTCCGCTCGATGGTGACGCCCTCCAACTCCGAGGAGGAGCGAATCTCAACCGTTCGGGTCAATGTGGCAACCCCATTTCGACGACCGCGCACTTGGATGTGTGCCGGGTCGACCTGGCGGATTTCCACCTCGTCTGGAACCTCCAAACCCAAGGCTCGAAACTCAGCGTCGGTCATGAGCAGCACCGAACGGACAAGACTCCCCTTGGCGGGTGGGCGGTTTGGATGCCAGAGCCATTGCCCTTGGTCACGATAGGTTCCTGCAATGGCGTTGGCCTGCTGACCGTGGGGCTGGATGACGTTTGACCACGCAGCCGGCAGATCTGAACTGGCGATCGGCTGACTGACAGACACGCAGGCGTTCAACGACAGGGCGGCCAATCCCATGAATAGGGTGACGGCGGCTCTTTGAAACATCGGAGACGATTTCGCCTTCGGCGCAGGTGAAGGCGCGAAATGGTGAGCCGAATCTGGCGGATAGGTCATCTGGTCAAAGACGTGTTGCAACCCGCGAGAGGGGGTTGGCGGAGTGTAAGGGCCTTGGAGAATGTGCGAACCTTCATACACCGTCTCCTAAAACTTCAATGCCCAGCTCGGATGCGTGTGACACCACCAGACCGCAAGGCAGGTGCCACTGGAGATTTCTTGAGAGTTGCGATTTGCGAGGAATTGGTTGACGATTCGGACCTCTGCGTTACCTGATGCGTCCAGGGCGGTCAAACCAGGAGGCAAGGCCTATGAACATCAACGTCAAACTGAATTCCGGTTCAACGCTGTCCCTGAGCGAAACCCGCATGCAGCACATGCTGCAAGGCAACGAGAGCAAGGCCCTGCACATGGGCGCGTGGGACCGGTTCATCGACTGGTTTCAGGGCGGCACCAAGGCCGAGGCCGTGCGGGAGCTCTATGAATCACTGCATCACCCGCGCTCCGGCCCGGATTCGCAGCCCGGACCGATGCTTGACCGCTTCCAACAACTCAAGGAACTGGCCGAACCGCAGTTCCGCAACCAGTTTGTGGTGGAGCATGAATCACAGCCCGACAGCGGCCAATGGACCTATCGGCTCAAACTGGGTGACGAAGCGCTGTATGACGCAGGGCCGCTTCGCGAGACGCCGAACCAGAGGCATGGCGACTTCGCCAAGCGCCTGGCCCTGCACCAGGCGTTGGATACCTGTTTCGCCAACACCCAAGCGCAATACGAAGCGCTCAAGGGCCTGATCGAAGACCCGCAAAGTCACTTGACGGGATACGCCCAGTCGATGGCCGACAGCAAGGACATGCAGCAGCTCATCCTTCGTGAGGCCGACAACCCCCATTTCAGTGCGGCGAACTTCAAGCGCATCGTCGACGGCGATAAACCGGCCGAGTTCAAGGCGGTGTTCGATGTGCCGGGCCAAGGTGAACAGACCTTGGTGCTGTCCAACCGGTCCGCCACCAACGGCGAATTTCGCGGTGCCCGGCTGCGCGAACGCCTGGCGCAACCGAACGGCTATGGCAATCTGCGTGAACTCATGGAGCCTGACCACCTGGGCCCCCACGACACCACGCTCAAGATGTGCGCCGTGGGCAATCTGGCAAAGATGCTCTCAGAGCTCAAGCCGCCAGCGATTCCGGAAGGGACCGATTACTCCGGCTACGACGGCATGCCCCGCTTCTTTGATGACCTGGATCGCTTCGCTCCCGAAGGCAATCCCTTTTTCACTCGTATGCTCGAGTACAAGCTCGGCAAAACCAACCTCGCCGAGTTGTGCTTTCCCCAACAAATGGAACGCCTGCAGCAAAATCTCGCAGCGCCAGCCCTCCAGCGCGCGGCGGTGGTGCTGTTGAACCCCAACGACTTCGCCTGATCTCCCATCTCTCGAGGCCGTGAGACCGCAGACCCTTCGCAACCGCCCCTTGCGTGCCGGAGAATGGGTGAAGTGAACTCAGTCAAGATCTCCCTGGGCGGCAGCGACACCATCGCGCTGAGCGAGCGGCGTATCCAGGCCCTCCTGGAGGGCAACACCACCGCTGCCCGCGAGATGGGCTGGTTCGACCGCCTGAAGGACACGGTGTTCCACGATGGCGCCAAGCAGACCGCCCTCCAGGCCATGGCTGAAGCCTTCGAACACGCGCAAGGGCTGGACGCGCTGGGGCGCTTCACCATGCTGTCGTGGTTTGTCCGTCCGCAAGACCGTGCCCAGTTCACCGTGACCGTGGAGGGTGAGGCGGGGCAAGAACAACTGAAGTTCCGCATCCAAGGACACGAAGTCAAGTCGGTGACAGAAGGCATCGACCTGAACACGGTGCGCGCCCGATTGGCCGAGGTGCCCGGTGAGACCGTCGGGGCGCACCGCCACGCGGCGAACTGGCTGGCCCCGTACGAGCGGCAAGACCTGGAGGCGGCCCGCCGAACCGTGCAGGATGAGGCCTTCAACGCCGGTGGGGGCAAGCACAAGCGCTTCGACCCTGCCAGCGGTGTGCTGCGCGCGCAAGACCATACCGGCGCTGAAGATTTCAAGAAGGAGCTTGAGGTCGACCGGCTCGCCCAGAGCTCACCTGAACTCGCGCGCTATGTGTCGACTCAGCGGGTGCTCAATGCGAGCGAGATGCGCGAGCAGCTGCCTGGGATTCAATCCGACCGACCCCATGCCGTGGTGCGCCTGTACGACCCGGCGCATGTTCACTCGGGTGAACTCGACGCCCGAATCGACAAACTCGGCAGTGCGCAGGCGCAGGCCGTGGCGATGCAGGTGGTGGACATGGCCCGCGTCTTCTTCAACGTCCGCGTGGCCCATCACGACCTGCACATGCACAACCTGATGGTGCACACACCGGTCGGCCAGGACAGCCACATCACGCTGCAGGCCATTGACTTCGGCAAGTCCAGCGTGAACGCCAGCTTCGACGACCGGATCAAGGACCTGCGCTACCTCTTCAACTGCGAGTCGCCCACCGGCGTGGCCGAAGACGCGTGGCGCGCGCTGCGCGATACCTGGGATGGCGGAGCCGGGCTCAACAAGCATTTCCCGCTGCACAAGCTGCTGCAGCGCTGCTGGACCGCAGAAGGTGGCCGGCCCTCAGCCGACAGCGGGGGCGATTTCGATGCCTCGCTGGCAGCCGTGGGCGATCGCCTGGTCGAAGCCCTGGTCCAAGCCCAAGGGCAGCATGAGGAAGGCTCACCGGCGTATGAGAAGGCCGCCAACGCAGCCTTCAACGCGGCCATGCAGTCGGTGGGTTTGATGGCTGAAAACCTGCGCCGTCCGCCTCAGGCCGAGATGGTCTACATGCTGCGCGCCTGACCTGTCGCCACCCCTGTGACCCCCATTCGGAGATCACCATGCCCAAGCTCGACACCTTTAAATCATTGGCCTCCAACAGCACCGGCGTGATCCGCGTGGCCCGTGGGGCCGATGGCCAGCCCGGTACCGAGATGCATGTCAGCGGCGGCGCGGTGCGGGGCAGTCTGCGAAGCCCCAA
>RFTU01000015.1 GCA_009923315.1 Betaproteobacteria bacterium | reverse complement strand
TCCCGGGCTGGATCTGGTTGGCCATCAAGGTCTTCGTGGTGGTCACCATGTTCCTTTGGGTGCGTGCCACCTTCCCGCGATACCGCTATGACCAGATCATGCGTCTGGGTTGGAAGATCTTCATCCCCGTCACCCTGGTATGGCTCATCGTCGTCGGTCTGTGGATGCAGACGCCGCTGAACATCTGGAAGTGAGAGACACGCACATGTCCGCCGTCAAGGATTTTGTTCAGAGCTTCATGCTCTTGGAGCTCCTCAAGGGGCTCAAGGTCACCGGGCGCCACTTCTTCAAGCGCAAGGTCACGGTGCAGTTTCCGGAAGAGAAGACGCCGCTGTCGCCGCGTTTTCGGGGTCTTCATGCGCTGCGCCGCTACGACAACGGAGAAGAGCGCTGCATCGCCTGCAAGCTATGCGAAGCGGTGTGCCCGGCCATGGCCATCACCATCGAGAGTGATGTGCGCGAAGACGGTTCACGCCGCACCAAGCGCTACGACATCGACCTGACCAAGTGCATCTTCTGCGGCTTCTGCGAGGAAAGCTGCCCCGTGGACTCGATCGTCGAAACCCATATTTTTGAATACCACGGCGAGAAGCGTGGCGACCTCTACTTCACCAAGGAGATGCTCTTGGCAGTGGGTGATCGCTACGAAAAGGAGATCGCCGCGAGCAAGGAGGCCGATGCGAAGTACCGCTGATGTGGTGCCTTTGCTTTCACGATCATGGATAACCAAGCCGCCCTGTTCTATGTGTTTTCTGCGGTGCTGCTGTTGGCCGCGTTCCGCGTCATCACGGCCCGCAGTACGGTGCATGCCGCGCTGTTCCTGGTGCTTGCCTTCTTCAGTGCCTCCTGCGTGTGGATGCTGCTGCAGGCGGAGTTCCTGGCCATCACCCTGGTGCTGGTCTATGTGGGCGCCGTGATGGTGCTGTTCCTGTTCGTGGTGATGATGTTGGACATCAACACCGATCAGTTCCGCCAGAACTTTTGGCAGCATCTTCCGCTGGCTGGCCTCATCGGCGCGGTGATCGCCGTAGAGATGGCCCTGGTGTTGATGAGCGGTTTTCGTGTGTCGCAAGCCGCGCCAGTTGACCCGCGCCTGGCCGAGTACGGCAACACGCGCCTGTTGGGCATTGAGCTCTACACCCACTACCTGTACCCACTGCAGTTGGCTGCGGTGCTGCTGCTGGTGGCCATGGTGGCCGCGCTGGCGCTGACCCTGCGCAAGCGCAAGGATGTGCGGGCGATGGACCCTGGCCAGCAGGTTCGGGTCAAGCGCGCTGACCGCGTGCGCATGGTGTCGATGGCCCCTGAGGTGGACCCGCCGGCATCATCGGTCGGTCAAGGGCAGGGCGCCGATCCCGCCGTGGGGGCTGCACCCACCTCGCCCTCCATCAACGCGCCCAAAGGAGCAGCATGATGGGCGCGATCACCCTGGGACACTACCTGTCGCTCGGCGCGATCCTCTTTGCGCTGTCGGTGATCGGCATCTTCCTCAACCGCCGCAACCTGATCGTGTTGCTGATGGCCATCGAACTGATGCTGTTGGCGGTGAACATGAATTTCGTGGCTTTTTCCCACTACCTGGGTGACATGGCCGGTCAGGTCTTCGTGTTCTTCATCCTCACGGTGGCCGCTGCCGAATCGGCCATTGGCCTGGCGATCCTGGTGGTGCTGTTCCGCAACCGGGCCTCGATCAACGTCGAGGAACTCGACACCCTCAAGGGCTGACCCCGATGGCAGCAGAACTCTCTTCCAGCACCCTGTTGGCGGTTCCCCTGGCCCCCTTGGTGGGGGCCATCATCGCGGGCTTTTTCGGCCGCTATGTGGGCCGTCGAGGCTCGCACTTCTTCACCATCCTGGGGGTGCTCATCAGCTTCATCCTGTCGGCGATGGTGCTCAAGAGCGTGGCACTTGATGGCGCGCGTTTCAACCAGACCATTTATGAATGGATGGTGATCGGCGGGCTGAAAATGGAAGTTGGTTTCATGGTGGATGGCCTGACGGCCATGATGATGTGCGTGGTGACCTTCGTGTCGCTGATGGTGCACATCTACACCATCGGCTACATGGAGGACGATCCGGGCTACCAGCGCTTCTTCAGCTACATCTCGCTGTTCACCTTCTCCATGTTGATGCTCGTGATGAGCAACAACTTCCTGCAGTTGTTCTTCGGGTGGGAAGCCGTGGGCCTGGTGTCCTACCTGCTCATCGGCTTTTGGTACAAGAAACCCACGGCCATCTTTGCCAACATGAAGGCCTTCCTGGTGAATCGGGTGGGCGACTTCGGCTTCATCCTGGGCATTGGCTTGGTGGTGGCCTATGGCGGCACGCTCAACTACACCGAAGCCTTCGCCAAGGCCGATGAGTTGTCCAAGCTGAGTTTCCCGGGGACCGACTGGATGCTCATCACGGTGGCCTGCATCTGCCTGTTCATCGGCGCCATGGGCAAGAGCGCGCAGTTTCCGCTTCATGTGTGGCTGCCCGATTCGATGGAAGGTCCGACACCGATTTCGGCGCTGATCCACGCCGCCACCATGGTGACGGCTGGCATCTTCATGGTCGCGCGCATGTCGCCGCTGTTTGAACTGTCCGACACCGCGCTGAACGTCGTGCTGGTGATCGGCGCCATCACGGCGCTGTTTATGGGCTTCCTGGGCATCATCCAGAACGACATCAAGCGCGTGGTGGCGTACTCCACCTTGTCGCAGCTGGGCTATATGACGGTGGCTCTGGGTGCTTCAGCCTACTCGGTGGCGGTGTTCCACCTGATGACGCATGCCTTCTTCAAGGCCCTGCTGTTCTTGGCGGCCGGCTCGGTGATCATCGGCATGCACCACGACCAAGACATCCGCAACATGGGCGGCCTGCGCAAGCACATGCCCATCACCTGGATCACCTCGCTGCTGGGGTCCTTGGCCCTGATCGGCACGCCGCTGTTTGCTGGCTTCTATTCGAAGGACAGCATCATCATGGCGGTGGAGGCCAGCAAGCTGCCGGGCACGGGCTTCGCCATCTTCGCCGTGGTGGCCGGGGTGTTCGTCACAGCCTTCTACAGCTTCCGCATGTACTTCCTGGTCTTCCACGGCCAGGAGCGTTTCCACCACAAGCCCTTCCCGAGCGAGCATGACCATCACCACGACGACCACGGCGAAGAGCACACGCCCCACGAGTCGCCCTGGGTGGTGACCGCGCCACTGGTGCTGCTGGCCGTACCGTCGGTGTTGATCGGCTACATGACGATCGAGCCCATGCTCTTCGGCGATTTCCTGAAGGACGCCATCAGCGTGGACGCAGCCAAGCACCCGGCCATGGGGCACCTGGCCGCTGAGTTTCATGGCGCGGTGGCCATGGCGCTGCACGGGCTGCAAACGCTTCCTTTCTGGCTGGCCCTGTCGGGTGTGGTGCTGGCTTGGTGGTGAAGCAGCCGTCCATTCCCGCGGCCATCGGGCGCGCGCTGTCACCGTTGGTCAAGGTCCTGGAGAACAAGTACTACATGGACGCCTTCAACGAGAAGGTCCTGGCCGCAGGCTCACGTGCATTGGGCACCGGCTTGTGGAAAGGCGGTGACGCGGCTGTGATCGATGGCGTGATCGTCAATGGTTCGGCCCGCGCGGTGGGCGCTCTGGCGAGCCTGAGCCGCCTGGTTCAGACCGGGCACCTGTACGGGTACGCGCTGGTCATGCTGTTGGGCGTGTTCGGCTTCATGACTTGGCGGCTGTGGCCGCACCTGACCGGCCTCTTCGGCCATTGATCACCAGGGCTTGACCCCGGTCTGACGGAAGAGGCGGAGAACGAGAAAATGGGTTTGTTGAGTGTTGCCATCTGGCTGCCCATCGTGATGGGCGTCCTGTTGCTGGCGGTGGGGCGCGACGAGCATGCGGGCGTGGTGCGTTGGATGGCGCTGGCTGCGGCCGTGTTGTCCTTCTTTGTCACCCTTCCGCTGATCACGGGCTTTGATACGGCGGCCACCGGCATGCAGTTCATCGAAAACCTGCCGTGGATTGACCGCTTCAATGTGCGCTACCACCTGGGGGTGGACGGTTTGTCGGTGTGGTTCATCCTGCTCACCGCCTTCATCACCATCATCGTGGTGATCGCCGCCTGGGAAGTGATCGAGGAGCGCGTGGCCCTGTACATGGGGGCCTTCCTGATCCTGTCGGGTCTGATGGTGGGCGTGTTCAGCGCGCTGGACGGTTTGCTGTTCTATGTCTTCTTCGAAGCCACGCTGATCCCGATGTACATCATCATCGGTGTCTGGGGCGGCCCACGTCGCGTGTACGCAGCCTTCAAGTTCTTCCTCTACACGCTCTTGGGTTCGCTGCTGATGCTGGTGGCTCTGCTGTATCTTTACCTGCAGTCCGGAGGCAGTTTCGACGTCCAGACCTGGCATCAGTTGCCCCTGCCGATGGCGGCACAGACCCTGCTGTTCTTCGCCTTCTTCGCGGCCTTCTCGGTGAAGGTGCCGATGTGGCCAGTCCACACCTGGCTTCCCGATGCTCACGTCGAGGCGCCTACGGGCGGGTCGGTGGTGCTGGCGGCCATCATGCTCAAGCTCGGGGCCTATGGTTTTCTTCGGTTTTCGATGCCGATTGCGCCCGATGCGGCCCGCGAGTTCGACTGGCTGATGATCACCCTGAGCCTGATCGCGGTGGTCTACATCGGCTTGGTGGCCCTGGTGCAGCAGGACATGAAGAAGCTGGTGGCGTATTCGTCCATTGCCCACATGGGCTTTGTGACCCTGGGCTTCTTCATCTTCAGCGACCTGGGGGTGGGTGGGGCCATCGTTCAGATGATCAGCCATGGGTTCGTGTCGGGGGCCATGTTCCTGTGCATCGGGGTGCTGTACGACCGCGTGCATTCGCGAGAGATCGCCTCCTACGGTGGCGTGGTCAACACCATGCCCAAGTTCGCCGCATTTGCGGTGTTCTTCGCCATGGCCAACTGTGGCTTGCCGGGCACTGGCGGCTTTGTCGGCGAGTGGATGGTGATCCTGGGTGCGGTGAAGGTCGACTTCTGGATCGCAGGTCTTGCCGCCACCACCTTGGTCTTTGGCGCCGCCTACACGCTGTGGATGGTCAAGCGGGTCTACTTCGGCGACATCGCCAATGAAAACGTGCGCGAGCTGACGGACCTGAACGATCGCGAGTTCTTCATGTTGGCCCTGCTGGCCATCGCGGTGCTGTGGATGGGCGTGTATCCCAAACCCTTCACCGACGTGATGCAGACCTCCATCACCGAGCTGCTGCGCCATGTGGCGCTGTCCAAGTTGCCGGCCTGAGCCCCTGGAGACCAAGAGCATGACCTTGTTGAACTGGGCCGCCCTGACGCCTGAGATCTTCCTGCTGTTGGCGGTCTGCGTGATCGCCATTGTCGATCTGTTCGTCGATGATGGGCGGCGGCATTACACCCACTGGATGAGCCAGGCTGCACTGCTCGTCAGCGCCATCTTGCATTTCCAGCAATTCGAGGCCGGTCTGACCCTTTATGCCTTGGGCAATATGGTGGTGACCGACCCGATGGGTCGACTGCTCGGGGTCTGGGCCACCCTGGCCATGATGATCACGCTGACCTACGCACAGCCTTACATCGCCAGCCGCGACATGCACAAGGGTGAGTTCTATGTGCTGTCCTTGCTGTCGCTCTTGGGCATCCATGTGATGTTGTCGGCCAATGACTTTCTGGTGGTTTACCTAGGCCTTGAAATCATGAGCCTGTCCCTCTATGCCCTGGTGGCCCTGAGGCGGGACGATGCCACCGCGACCGAGGCTGCCATGAAGTACTTCGTGCTGGGTGCTCTGGCCAGCGGCTTCCTGTTGTACGGCCTGTCGATGATGTACGGTGCCACCGGCACGCTGGAGATCCCGAAGGTTTTCGAGGTCATCGCTCAGGGCCGTGTGAACGGGCAGGTTCTCGTGTTCGGGGTGGTGTTCATTGTCGCGGGGCTAGGCTTCAAGTTGGGTGTGGCACCTTTCCACATGTGGGTACCTGACGTGTACCAGGGGGCCCCCACCGCGGTCACGCTGCTGATCGCCAGCGCCCCCAAACTCGCGGCGTTCGCCATCACCATCCGCTTGCTGGTGGAGGGCCTGCTCAAGGTGGCGGTGGACTGGCAGCAGATGCTGCTGTTCATGGCTGTGGTCTCGCTGGTGGTGGGCAATCTGGCGGCCATTGCCCAAACCAACCTCAAGCGCATGCTGGCGTATTCTGCGATCGCACAGATCGGGTTCATGCTGCTGGCCTTGGGTTCGGGCGTGATTGATGGTGACACGCTGCCGGCGGGCAATGCCTACAGTTCAGCCCTGTTCTATATGGTCACTTATGTGCTGACCACCTTGGGCAGCTTCGGGCTGGTGATGCTGCTGGCGCGCGACGGATTCGAAAGCGAGCAGATCGTTGATTTGGCCGGCTTGGCGCGCCGCCGCCCGTGGATGGCCGGCGTGATGGCGGTGTTCATGTTCTCACTTGCCGGCATTCCTCCGACCATGGGCTTCTACGCCAAGTTGGCCGTGCTGCAAACCCTTGTCACCACTGGACAGGCGGCCTACATCACACTGGCGGTAGTGGCCGTGCTGTTGAGCCTGGTGGCGGCTTTTTATTACCTGCGGGTGGTGAAGGTGATGTACTTTGATGAGCCGACGCTGGGCCCCATCGTTCAATCCCATGGTGCAGCGGGCGTGTTGCTGATGGCCAATGGTGCAGCGGTGCTGATCTTCGGCTTGCTGCCCGGTGGCCTTATGGCGCTGTGCCGTGATGCGGTGATCCGGGCCTTGGCCACCTGATCGAAGTCCGTGATCCGACAACGCCTATCCATCGGACTGCGCCACCAGGCTCGTCCACGGCGCCCGGAGGGCCAGTCGTGAACGCCGGGGCGCAGGTGTGGCTGGTGCTCCTGATGGGCTTGTTGTTGGCCAACTTGCCCTTCGTCAACGAGCGACTGTTCGTGGTGGGACCCCGTCGTTCGCCCAAGCACCTGGCTTGGCGCCTGTTGGAGCTGCTCCTGGGGTGTGGGCTGTGCATCGGATTGGGCTTCCTGCTGGAGGGCCGCATCGGCCAGCGGCACCCGCAAGGTTGGGCCTTTTATGCTGCCATGGCCAGTCTCTTCCTGACCTTCGCCTTTCCAGGTTTCGTCTGGCGCTACCTCAGGCGGCAACGTCCGGCCACGCGGGCAGCCGATGAGCGCTGAGGACGAGCGCCTGCGGGAAGTGCCTGTCGCTTCTGAACAGGTGCTCAGCGGCTCTTTCCTGCAGGTGTTCCGAGACCAGGCGCGGCTTTCCAATGGGGCCGTGGTGCAGCGTGAGTACATCAAGCACCCTGGTGCGGTGATGGTGGTGCCTTTGCTGGCCGGTGACCGCTTCGTGATGGAGCGCCAGTACCGCTATCCCTTGCAGCAGGTGCTGTTGGAGTTCCCGGCGGGCAAGAGGGATCGCTCGGAGCCTCCGCTGCTGACCGGCATCCGGGAACTGTGGGAGGAAACCGGCTACCAGGCGCAAGAATGGGCGCTGGCCGGGCGGCTGCACAACGCGGCGGCCTACTCAGACGAATTCATCGAGATCTGGTTCGCACGTGGACTGCAGCCCGGACCTGCCCAACTGGACGCGGACGAACTGCTGGATGTGTGCGAGGTGGACTTGGACACCTTGCGCGCGTTGGCCGTGCGCGGTGAGCTGACAGACGCCAAGACCCAGATTGGCTTGCTGTGGCTCGAGCAGTGGTCAGCCGGGCGTTGGCAGCCGCGCTGGCAAGCTGCGCGGGCCTGGTGTGGAGAATTGGGCATCAACGTGCCGGATACGACCCTGCTGCCAGCGCGCCCAGGCTTGTGACCCTATCATGTGTGCCATGAAAGTCTTCGACCTGGGCTGCGATGCGGGCCATGCCTTTGAGGGGTGGTTCGGGTCGGAGGACGACTATGCGCAGCAGAAAGCGCGGGGTCTTCTCGAATGTCCCTTCTGCGCCTCTCACGAGATCAGCAAGCGCCTGAGCGCGCCGCGCCTGAACCTGCGCAGCGGTGGCCTGAGCGATGGCGCACCAGCGCCAGTCGACCTGCAAGGCGGTGCGGGTGCAGATGCTTTCGCGGCGCAGGACGCCCACACCTCCCGGGCACGGCCACCCTCGCCTGAGGCTGCGGCCACGATGGCCCTGATGCAGAAGGCATGGCTCAAGGCCGTGCGCCATGTGATCGAAAACACCGAGGATGTGGGTGGCCGCTTTGCCGAGGAGGCCCGTCGTATCCATTACGGTGAATCACACGAGCGTGGGATTCGCGGACAAACCACGCCGCAAGAACGTGAGTCGCTGCTGGAAGAGGGGATTGAGGTGGTGCCGCTGCCGATACCCAAGGGGCTGGGCGGGCCGCTGCAGTAGTCGGCCGCTTCTGCTGCCGAGTCCGACCGCACCGGCGTGCCGCCCCGCACCGGATGCCGGGCTAGACCACACGTCCTGGGTTGAGGATGCCCTGTGGATCCAGTGCCCGCTTCAAGCGCTTCATCAGGTCCAGGGCCACCGGCGACTTGCGCTGAGCGAGCTCTTCGCGCTTGAGCAGACCGATGCCATGTTCGGCAGAAATCGAGCCAGCGTGGGCCTGCACCGAGTCGTAGACCAGGGTATTGATCGTCTGTTCGCACCGCGCCAGAAAGTCACCGGGCGGTGTGCCCGCTGGGGCCTGCACGTTGTAGTGCAGGTTGCCGTCCCCCAGGTGCCCAAAATTCACCAGGCGACAACCGGGATGAGCTTGCGCCAGGATGGCGTTGGTCGTCGCAATGAAGGCGGGGATGCGCGACACCGGCACGGAAATGTCGTGCTTGATGTTGAGCCCTTCCTCGGCCTGGGCCAGTGGAATGGCCTCGCGCAGGTGCCAAAGCTGCCTGGACTCGCTCATGTTCTTGGCGACCACCGCGTCCTGGATCAAGCCTTGCTCCAGCGCCTGCTCCAACAAGCCTTCCAAGCGATGATGCGCCTGCTCGGGCCCTTCATCATCGGATTGCTCCAGCAAGACGCTCCAGGGCGGGCAGCTGGCATCGGTCCACAGCGGTTGCGGAATCTGAGGCAGGTGGCGCGCCACCAGTTCGCGGGCCAGCGCGTTCATCAATTCGAAGCCGGTGAGCGTGGCACCCAAGCGCGTGCGGGCCAGGCGCAGCAGGCCGACCGCAGCCTCGGGGTTGGTGCACGTGGCCAGGGCGGTCATCGTGGCCGCGGGCTGGGGCACCAGCTTGAGGGTGGCAGCGGTGATGATGCCCAGGGTGCCTTCGCTGCCGATGTAGAGATCGCGCAGGTCGTATCCGGTGTTGTCCTTGCGCAGGCCGCCCAGGCCGTGCAGCAGTTCGCCTTCGGCTGTGACCACCTCCAGCCCCAGGCACAGATCGCGCGCGTTGCCATAGCGCAGCACCTGCGTGCCACCGGCGTTGGTGGCCAGGTTGCCGCCGATGGTGCAGCTGCCTTCGGCCGCCAAGCTCAGCGGAAACAGCAGGCCGCGCTCGGCGGCGGCCACCTGCACGGCCTGCAGGATGCAACCGGCCTCCACCGTCATCGTCAGGTTGTCGACATCGATTTCGCGAATCCGGTTCAGGCGCTGCAGCGACAGCACGAGCTGCGTTCCACTGTTGTCCGGCGTGCCGCCGCCTACCAGGCCCGTGTGTCCACCCTGGGGCACGAGGCCCACACGGTGCGTCAAGCAGGCTTGCACCACCCGCGCGACTTGAGCGGTGTCGGCCGGTCGTACCACCGCCAGGGCCCGCCCGTGCCATCGCTTGCGCCAGTCGCATTCGTACGCCTGCAGCCCCGGGCCGGTGAGCACATGCGGCTCACCGACCAGGGTGCGCAATTCGCTCAGCAGTGCCGGTGTACCCATGAGGCCTACGCCTCCTGCAGCGCGCCTCGCGCCTTGGCCTGTTTCAAGCGCCACCGCACGTGCAACGCACTGGCGGTGAACAGCACCAAGCACAAGATCACCTCGACCAAGGCCAGTACCCAAGAGGGGTAGGGGTCTGAGGTGGCCCGCACCACACCCTCGGTGAAGTACAACCACACCAGCAGACTGACCCAGCGGTGGGTGTACAGGCGGTGCTTGAGTAGCCCCACGAGCGGAAAGAGCAGCGGCACCACCTTGAGGACCAGGGTGCGGTTGCCCGTGGGTGCCAGCACCAATTCCCAGGCCAGACCCAGCGCGATCAGACCCAGCAGGCTGGCAATGGACAGGGCTCGAGTGGCCTGCACAACAGGGTCGGCTTGGCCTGCTGGACTGGGCAAAAGGGCTGTGTTCATCATGGCCTGCATGATAGGGGGATGACGCAGGTGAACCCGGTTCGGGGCCTCTGGCTGGGCAGCGGGGTCATGAAGCTCGGCTTGAGCACATCATCCCCCGCGGACTCACGCTGCATTCGCTGCGGTGATCTGGCGCAACACCGACAAGAAGCCTTCCGGATCTTCATGCATCAAGCTGTGGCCGGCGCACACCGTGTGCACCTGGGCCTGAAGACCCTGCGCCAGCAGGGCGGTGGCCTTGGGTAGGGTCATCTGATCGCGCTCACCGAGCACCAGGTGCGTTTGGGCCCGAACCCGAGGCATCGCCATCTCGGCGCTGCGGTAGTCGTTGCACAGCCGGAAGTCATGACTGAAGAGGTTCACTTCGCGGTTAGACGCCAGCACGCGATGCATCAGTGCGCGGTTGCCCCCGTGCAGCCAGAAGCCCGGGCCGGGATAGCCAGGCTTGGAAGCCCAGGTGCTGATCGAGAAGTTGTTGACCATCTCGATGCCCTGCGCCGGCCGCTGCTCGGCCGCGTCGAGCAGCGCGGTCGAGACCACCATCGGATAGGCCGTACCCACCATCACCAGGCGCTTGATGCGCTCTGGCGCTTGGGCAGCGGCCTCCAGGGCAATGAGCGAGCCCATGCTGTGGCCCACCAGGGTGACATCTTGCGCACCCACGACGTCCAACACTTTCAGCAGCCAACGGGCGATGGCCGGCACATCCGGGCACACCGGACCGCTGCTGCGCATATGGCCGGGTTGGTCCAGCGCCAGCACCGAGTGCCCATGGTGGGCGAACCAGCGGGCTGGCAGTGTCCAGGCACTGTGGTCATGCAAGGCCCCGTGGATGAAGGCGATGCAGGGCTGCGTCGGGTCAAAAGGCTTGCCGCCGGTGTAGGCATAGGCCTGGTGGGTGCCGAGGTCGATGTTCATACCGTGCCTCGGCCAGACGCCCCGGATTTCGCGGCCACCTTGAACGCGCGCTTGAGGTCGTCGATCAGGTCATCGGCTGACTCCAGGCCAATCGACAGCCGAATGGTCCCTGGGCCGATCCCACTGAGCGCCAGGGCCTCATCGCTCATGCGGAAGTGGGTGGTCGAAGCCGGGTGGATCACCAGCGAGCGGCAGTCGCCGACATTGGCCAGGTGCGAGAACACCTGGAGCGCCTCAATGAACGCGCGGCCCTGCGCGCGCGAGCCCTTGAGATTGAAGCTGAACACGGCCCCGGCGCCGCGCGGCAGCAGTCGTTGGGCCAGCGCATGGTCGGGATGAGAGGGCAGCTCGGGGTAGCCGACATCCTGAACCATCGGGTGGCTGCACAGGAATTCCACTATGCGCCGCGTGTTGGCCACATGGCGCTCCATGCGCAGCGGCAGGGTCTCGATGCCTTGCAGGATCAGCCAAGCGGTGTGGGGGCTCATGCAGGCGCCGAAGTCACGAAGTCCCTCGCGCCGCGCGCGCAGCAGGAAGGCGCCCACGGAACTCTCTTCGGCGAAGTTCATCCCGTGAAAGCCCTCGTAGGGCTCGCTCAGTTCAGGAAATCGCCCGCTGCCGGTCCAATCAAAGCGACCGCCATCGAGCACCACCCCGCCCACCACGGTTCCATGCCCGCAAAGGAACTTCGTGGCCGAATGGAAGACCAGGTCCGCTCCCATGTCGATGGGCTTCATCAGCCACGGGGTGGTGAAGGTGGAATCCACCAGCAGCGGCAAGCCGGCCTCGTGCGCGATGGACGACACCGCGGGTATGTCCAACACGTCCAGACCCGGGTTGCCCAGGGTTTCGCCGAACAGCAGTCGGGTGTTGGGGCGGATGGCGCGGCGCCATCCGTCCAAGTTTCGAGGCGCCACAAAGGTGGTGTCGATGCCGAAGCGTCGGAGCGTGTAGGCCAGCAAGTTGTGTGAGCCGCCATAAAGGGCTCCGCTGGCCACGATGTGCGAACCCGCGCCGGCCAGGGTGGCCACCGCCAAGTGAAGGGCGGCCTGACCACTGGCCGTGGCAATGGCCCCAACGGCACCCTCCAGCGCGGCCATACGCTCTTCGAAGACTGCGTTGGTGGGGTTGCTGATGCGGCTGTACACATGGCCGGGCCGCTCCATATTGAACAGGGAGGCCGCATGCTCGGCATCCTTGAATACGAAGGAAGTGCTCAGGTGCAGGGGCACGGCACGCGCGCCGGTGGCAGGATCCGGCGCCGCCCCGGCGTGCAAGGACAAGGTGTCGAAATGGGGGTCGTGGTATCCGGCCATGATGGGAGATTCCGGCGTTGGTTTGCTCGGGATTGTGTGCTATGTTGGGCCTTGGGCATCGTCCCGCCATCCCCTGAGCAACTCCCAAGCAGGCAACGTCATGAAGGTCAGTGACATCCTCCGCGTCAAGGGCAGCACCCTGTTCACCGTGAGTTCGGATACGCCGCTGGCGGATGCGGTCAAGACCATGGCCGAACAGGACGTCGGATCGCTGGTGGTGATGGATCATGGTGACCTCACCGGCATGCTCACCTTTCGCGAGGTGATCGCGGCCGTGGTGCGCAACCAGAATCAGGTGGGCACACTGCTCGTTCGGTCGGTGATGGACGACCATCCCATGACCTGCACCATGGAAACGGAAATGGATGAAGTGCGTCGCATGATGTTGGGTCGTCACGCCCGCTACATGCCGGTGCTGGATGGCCGCACGCTCATGGGCGTGATTTCCTTCTACGACGTGGCCAAGGCGGTGGTCGACGCACAGGACTTCGAGAACCGCATGCTCAAGGCCTACATTCGTGATTGGCCCTCAGGAGAGGCTGCAACCGTCGGTGGATCGGCCCCGGGGTAGTCGCACCACGGCAGGCGTGCTCACTGTCACAATCAGGGCTTTCCCGCCACGCCCCTGATCCATGCCCGGCAGCACCTTCGGCGAACTCTTTCGCGTCACCAACTTCGGCGAAAGCCATGGTCCGGCCATCGGTTGTGTGATCGACGGTTGCCCGCCCGGATTGGCGCTCTGTGAAGCCGATATCCAGCCGGATCTGGATCGCCGCCGCCCAGGCACCAGCCGACATGTGACGCAGCGCCAGGAGCCCGATGCGGTGGAAATCCTCTCGGGCGTCTTCGAAGGGCGCACCACCGGCACGCCCATCGCGCTGCTGATCCGCAACACCGACCAACGCAGCAAGGACTACGGCAACATCCTGGATACCTTCCGCCCGGGCCATGCCGACTACACCTACTGGCGCAAGTACGGGCTGCGCGATCCTCGCGGCGGCGGGCGCTCATCGGCCCGTTTGACAGCGCCGATGGTGGCCGCCGGTGCCGTGGCCAAGAAGTGGCTGCACCAGCAGCACGGCACGCGGTTCATGGGATGGCTGTCGGCCCTGGGCGATCAGGAGATTCCGTTCGAGGGACTGGAGCACATCGGGAACAACCCGTTTTTTGCCGCCAACGCCAGCTGCATTGCGGACCTCGAAGCCTATATGGACGGCCTGCGCAAGACGGGTGATTCCGTGGGTGCGCGCATCGAGGTGCGCGCCACCGGCATGCCCGTGGGCCTGGGCGAGCCGCTGTTCGACAAGCTCGATGCCGACATCGCCTACGCGATGATGGGCATCAACGCGGTCAAGGGTGTCGAGATCGGCGATGGCTTTGGTGTGGTGGCACAAAACGGCAGCGTGCACGGTGATGAACTCTCGGCAGATGGATTCCTCAGCAACCACGCCGGCGGCGTGTTGGGTGGCATCAGTACCGGACAGGACCTGATCGTGCGCATGGCCATCAAGCCCACGAGCTCCATTCGCCTGCCCAAGGCCTCAATCGACCGGGCGCTGCAGCCCGCCACGGTGGAAACCTTCGGTCGCCATGATCCTTGTGTGGGCATCCGTGCCACGCCCATTGCCGAGGCGATGCTGGCCCTGGTGGTGATGGACCATGCGCTGCGCCACCGCGCGCAGTGTGGGGATGTGAGCCTGTCGGTGCCGCCGATCAAGGGCTCCGCGGCGGCGTGACCCGCCCACCCTGGGCGGCCTTTGCGGCCGTGTCGTTTACTTATTTCGCCAGCATCGGCTTCTTCACCACCTACGCGCCCCTGTGGTTCAAGTCGCTGGGCTATTCGGCGCTGGCCATTGGGTTGATCTCCTCGCTTCAGGCCTGGACCCGCGTGTTCGTTCCCTATGTGTGGGGCTGGCTGGCCGACCATACAGGGCGTCGGGTCTGGCTCTTGCGCGCGGCGGCGGCAGGCTCGCTGCTGGTGGGCAGCCTCTTGGCGCCGGCGCATGCCTGGGGATGGCTGCCGCTGTGCGTGTTCCTGCTGTTCATCTGCAATGGCGGGGTGGTGCCGCTGTCGGAATCTGCGCTGGCGCGCTTCCTGCACCACGATGGTGGGATGGACACGCAGCGTTACGGGCGCATCCGCGTGTGGGGGTCGATCGGATTCATCTTCTCGGTGACGGCAGCGGGCTTCCTGCTGGAGTGGGTGGACATCGACGCCTTTCCCTGGGTGGTGAGTGCGCTGCTGGTGGCCTTGTGCGTGGCCGCGGCCCGGCTGCCGTCTCGGGTGGATGCCGCGGTCGAACCTGTCGTGCAGGAAGGCTCGATGTGGCAAGTGCTGCGCCAGCGCCGCGTGCAGTGGTTCTTCGCCACCATCTTCTTCACCGTCTTGGGGCACACCGGCCTGTACACCTTCTTGAGCCTGTACCTGGATGAGCTGGGTTACGGCAAGTCCGTGGTCGGCCTGGTCTGGGCCGTGAGTGTGATGGCCGAGATCGCCTTCTTCTGGGTGGGTTCGCGGTGGGCTGGCCAGGTGGCGCCCGTGCGGTGGCTGTGGTGGGCCGCGGTCCTGTGCGTGGTGCGCTTTGGCGCGATCGCCGGTTTCGGTGAGGTGATGGTGGTCCTCGTGGCGGCGCAGGTGTTGCACGCGGTGACGTTCGCAGCCCAGCATGCGGCGTGCACGGTGCAGCTGGGGGTGTTCTTTCCGGGCCGCCTAAGGGGCAGGGGCCAGGCGCTGTACGCCGTGTTGGGCTATGGCCTGTCCGGTGTGACCGGTGGCCTAGGCGGTGGCTTGCTGACCCAGCATCTGGGCTTTGAGGCGGTGTTCTGGGCCGCGACGGTATCAGCGCTGGTGGCCGTGGGCTGCGCGCATCAGCTCGCGCGCCATGTCGCCGATCAAGGCTGAGGCGGGCAGCACCGCGGTCTCGCACTGGCCCGTTGCCGTGTCGACGCGGTCGGCCGCCAAACCGTGCAAGTGGACACAGGCGGCCACGAGGTCGTGCAGCGCCGCCGGCGATCCGATGCCGCCAACCCCTGCTTGGCTGGCCCAGGCTCCCCCGATCCAACCGGCCAGCACGTCGCCCGTGCCCGCTGTGGCCAAGCGCTCATTGCCACTGCCATTGATCCACGGTACGCAGCCGGACGTGGCCACGATGCTGCCAGCCCCCTTGAGCACGACGGTTGCACCACTGCGTTGGGCCAGCGTCTGCGCAGCGGCCACTCGGTCCCCCTGAACCTGCGCGGTGTTGCAGCCCAGCAGCCGTGCAGCTTCCAGCGGATGGGGTGTGAGTACGGTGGTCATACCCCGCAGGCGGCGTGCCTCCAGACGCGACCAGAGCGTCCCATCACCGGCGATCGCATTCAGCGCGTCCGCATCCAGGACCAAACGCGGTGCTCGGTGAAGCAGTTCAGGCAAGGCCTGCGCCATGCGCGGGCCGCCGCCGCATCCGGCCACGACAACGGGCTGGGCTGCCAGGGCCTGGCGCAGGGCCGGCAAGGCTCGCGTCATGACTTCAGGGGCCAGGTCGTCAACCGCAGCGATGAATTCCTCGCCTGGTGCACACACCCCCTGAACGCCGGCAGGCCCCTGACCCTCGAGTTCCACACGGTGAACGCGACCGCCTCCTGCGGCCACGGCCGCACGCGCGGCCAGTCGCAAGGCGCCGGTCATGCCCGGCGCGCCGCCCAGCAGCCAGACGTCGCCGTGGGCGCCCTTGTGCCCCCCGTGGCGGGGAGCGCCACCTTTGCGAATCCGCGAGGCTCGCAAGAGGTCGAGCAGACTGGAGGGCACCAGATGGGCCTGCACGGGCGGGGGCGTGCCGCCAGGCCGCGCCGGCGTGGTCCCGAGTGGGTCAAACCACACCTGGCCTGCGGTTTCGCGGCCCTCATGCGTGTACAGACCCGGTTTGAGTGTGAGCAGACTCAAGGTGTGGTGGGCCGGCACCGTCCAGGGTTGCCCCAGGGCGTCTTTCAGACGGGTGCCGGTGTCGGCCTGCAGTCCACTGGGCAGGTCCACGCTGAGCACCAGGGTGCTTGGGCTGGCATCCACGGCGTGTGCCACCCACTCGATGGCCTTGCAGATCTCCACCGGCAGGGGTTCGCGCGCGCCCAGGCCGAGCAGGGCGTCCACGATCAGCAGGCCATGCTGTTGCAGCACGGGTGCGAGCCTCTCGCGACCCGATGGCGTGGGCCATGGCGGCTCATGCAGCACCACCACGCCTGAAGCCAGGGCGTCGCGACGGGCCCTTTGGGCATCCGGCGCGCGTGCGGCTTGCACCTCCCAGACCCTCAGCGGCCACCCTGCGGCATGCAGATGGCGCGCGGCTACCCACCCGTCGCCCCCGTTGTGGCCCGCGCCGGTCAGCACCAAGACGGGACATCCCGGCGGCCGGGCCAGGGCCATGGCCAGGCTCGCCACCGCGCGACCGGCGCGGTTCATCAGGGTCATGTGGGGGTGAACCGCCAAGGCCTGCGCCTCGATCGTCCGGCAGGCCTGTACGCCGAACAGCGGCCATGGCGCCGTGAAGGACGAAGGCCCGGTGGGCCGCGGGACAGCGGTGGCCAAGCCTGCTATACTCCTTGGGTTTACCCGAATTGGGGTGAGCAAATCGCGGATCCCGCCACCTAAGGTGTTTCGGTCGCGCGTCCTTCAAGCATGGCGAGAAGGCGAGTCGCTGAAATTGGGCGGGATTCTAGACGCAACCTTCTAGGAGAAATCATGTCCGTCAGCATGCGTGAAATGCTGGAAGCCGGTGTGCACTTCGGTCACCAAACCCGCTTCTGGAACCCCAAGATGGCCCCGTTCATTTACGGCCATCGCAACAAGATCCACATCATCAACCTGGAAAAGACGCAACCGCTGTTCCAGGACGGGTTGAAGTTCATCAGGCAACTGGCCGCTCGCCGAGGGACCATTTTGATGGTGGGCACCAAGCGGCAGGCCCGCGATGTGGTAGCCGCTGAGGCCCAGCGCTGTGGCATGCCCTATGTGGACCAGCGTTGGTTGGGCGGCATGTTGACCAACTTCAAGACGGTCAAGGGTTCGCTCAAGAAGCTCAAGGACATGCAGGCGCAGGTGGAAGCCGGCACGCAGCCTTCGATCAAGAAAGAAGCCCTGATGTTCCAGCGCGAGATCGCCAAGCTGGAAAAGGACATCGGCGGCATCGCCGACATGGCCGCGCTGCCTGACGCCCTGTTCGTCATCGACGTGGGCTACCACAAGATTGCCATTCAAGAGGCCAACAAGCTGGGCATCCCCGTGGTGGGCATCGTGGACACCAACCATTCGCCCGAGGGCATCGACTACGTGATCCCAGGCAACGACGATTCCGCCAAGGCGGTGGCCCTGTACGCCCGTGCGGTGGCCGATGCCGTGGCGGACGGCAAGGCCAACGCCACCCAGGAACTGGCCCAGGCCGTGGCCGGCGGCGAAGGCGACGAGTTCGTCGAGGTGAACGAAGGGGCCTGAGCGGCGTCGTCGAAGGTGGCCTGACGGGCCACCCCGACCAGCCCAGCGCATCCCCGAGCGTCCTTTCGACATCCACATTCCCAAGGGGGCCTGCAAGGCCCCTTTTTCAAACCGACGGAGAGAACAAGATGCCTGCGATTACCGCCAGCATGGTGGCTGAACTGCGCGCCAAGACCGATGCGCCGATGATGGAGTGCAAGAAGGCGCTGACCGAGGCCGACGGCGACATGGGCCGTGCCGAAGAAATCCTGCGCGTGAAACTGGGCAACAAGGCCGGCAAGGCGGCTGCCCGCATCACCGCTGAAGGTGTGATTGCCGCCTCAGTTTCCGGCTCCACCGGCGCTCTGATCGAAGTCAACTGCGAGACTGACTTCGTCTCCAAGAACGATGCCTTTCTGGCTTTTGCCAAGGCTTGCGCCGAATTGGTGGCCTCCCGCGATCCGGCAGATGTGCAGGCCCTGGCTGCATTGCCCCTGAGCCAGGAATCGTTCGGCCCCACCGTCGAAGACGTGCGCAAGGGACTCATTGGCAAGATCGGCGAGAACATGTCCATCCGCCGCTTCAAGCGCTACGCTGGCGGGGGCAAACTCGCCTCCTACCTGCACGGCACACGCATTGGCGTGATCGTCGAGTTCGATGGAGACGATGTGGCCGCCAAGGACACCGCCATGCACATCGCCGCCATGAAGCCCGCCGCCCTGTCCAGCGCCGAAGTACCGGCTGAACTGGTGGACAAGGAGCGCAAGATTGCCACCGAGAAGGCGGCTGAATCCGGCAAGCCGGCGGACATCGTGGCCAAGATGGTCGAAGGCTCGGTGCAGAAATTCCTGAAGGAAGTGTCGCTGCTGGACCAGGTGTTCGTGAAGGCCGCCGATGGCAAGCAAACCGTGGGCGCGTACCTGAAGTCGGCCGGCACCACGGCTAAGGGATTCACCCTGTACGTGGTAGGCGAAGGCATTGAAAAGAAGCAGGACGACTTTGCCGCTGAGGTGGCTGCGCAGGTGGCCGCGGCCAGCAAGGGCTCGTAAAGGGGCTCCCGGGGCGCCTTTGCAGGCCCCCGGGGCTACTCGCGTCGCTCGGGGTGAGCAGGGCCCCAAAAAGCGCCCGAACCCCCGTTTCGCCCCTTACACTGGGGTGGTTTCGAAAGTCCTTTTCGCCGCGCATGCCTGCCTACCGACGCATCCTTCTGAAACTCTCCGGCGAAGCCCTCATGGGCGATGATGCCTACGGCATCAACCGCGCCACGATCGTTCGCATGGTGCGTGAAGTGGCTGAAGTGACGCAGCTGGGCTGCGAGGTGGCGGTGGTCATCGGCGGAGGCAACATCTTTCGCGGTGTGGCCGGTGGCTCCGTCGGGATGGACCGTGCCACGGCCGATTACATGGGTATGCTGGCCACCGTCATGAACAGCCTGGCGCTGTCTGACACGATGCGCCAGGAGGGGCTGACGGCGCGGGTGATGAGTGCCATCGGCATCGAGCAGGTGGTCGAACCCTATGTTCGACCCAAGGCGCTTCAGTATCTTGAAGAAGGCAAGGTGGTGATCTTCGCCGCCGGCACGGGCAATCCGTTTTTCACCACCGATACGGCCGCTGCCTTGCGCGGGGCTGAGATCGGTGCCGAGGTGGTGCTCAAGGCGACCAAGGTGGACGGTGTGTACAGCGCCGATCCCCACAAGGACCCCAGCGCCCGACGCTATGCCAAGATCAGCTTCGACGAAGCCATTTCACGGAACCTGGCGGTGATGGATGCCACGGCTTTTGCGCTGTGCCGCGACCAGAAACTGCCCATCAAGGTGTTCAGCATCTTCAAGTCCGGAGCCTTGCGCCGCGTGGTGCAGGGTGAAGACGAAGGCACGCTGGTGCATGTTTGAACCCGAACCGACTCTTCAATTGCCATGACCATTGCCGACATCAAGAAGACGGCCGAGCAGAAGATGGCCAAGTCCATCGAGGCCTTCAAGGGTGAGCTGCAGAAGATCCGCACGGGGCGCGCCCATCCCGGTATCCTGGACCAGGTGCAGGTGGATTACTACGGCTCCATGGTGCCCATCAGCCAGGTGGCCAATGTGAGCCTGCTGGATGCCCGCACGATCAGTGTGCAGCCTTGGGAAAAAGGCATGGGTCCGAAGATCGAGAAGGCCATTCGGGAGAGCGACCTTGGTCTGAACCCCAGCGCGCAAGGCGACCTGCTGCGCGTGCCCATGCCCCCCTTGACCGAAGAGCGCCGCCGCGAACTGACCAAGGTGGTGCGCTCAAGCGGTGAAGACTGTAAGGTTGCCGTGCGCAACCTGCGCCGAGACGCCAACGAGCAGGTCAAGAAGATGGTCAAGGACAAGCTGGCCAGCGAAGACGACGAGCGCCGGGCGCAGGAAGAGGTGCAAAAGCTCACCGACCGCACGGTGGCTGAAGTCGATCGCCTGGTTCAAGGCAAGGAAGCGGAGATCATGGCGGTTTGACCGCCATCATCCGACGGTGCGGCATTTGAAGTCTGTCAGCCTCCAACCTGCCCAGCCGGTACCCCGGCATGTGGCCATCGTCATGGATGGCAATGGACGTTGGGCCACCCAGCGGGGCTTGCCTCGCCTGCTGGGCCACAAAGAAGGCGTGGAAGCCTTGGTTCGAGCGGTCAGGGCCTTTGCGAAGCGGGGTGTGCAGATTCTGACGGTTTACGCCTTTTCCACGGAAAACTGGAGCCGGCCGGAGTCCGAGGTTTCGGGCCTCATGTCCCTGGTGCCCACCGCGATGAAGGCCCACCTGAACCAGTTGGCGGTTCAGGGCGTTCGTCTTCGTGCGGTGGGGGATCTCAGTGCCCTGTCTCCCAAGGTTCGACAAGCATTCCTGAAGATGGAAGACGCCACGGCCGGCAATCGAAGGATGACGGTGAATGTGGCCTTCAACTACGGCGGTCGATGGGACGTGGTGCAGGCCTGCAAACGCGCGATGGCCGCAGGGGTGGAGCCCGACCAGCTCGATGAGCACACCCTGGGGCGCTACATGGCCTTGGCGGATACGCCGGACCCCGACCTTCTGATTCGCACGGGCGGCGAGTGCCGACTGAGCAACTTTCTGCTGTGGCAATTGGCCTATGCCGAGATGTACTTCACCGAGCGGCTGTGGCCGGAGTTTGACGACGAGGATGTCCAACACGCCTTGACCTACTACGCATCGCGCGAACGCCGCTTCGGTTCCCTGCCCGATCATCACCCGCCGGGACCGGGCGTCGGCGGCACCAGTCCAGTGCGCCCAGTGCCCGGTGGGAACGGCGGCCCCGTGGCGGCCCATGGCTGATGGCCGAGCGCTCGATGACCGCGTGCAGCAGGCCGGAGCGCCTGGGCACCCGGCTCATCCAGAGCCCTTGAAGCGATGCTGCGCCAGCGTGTGATCACGGCGCTGGTGTTGGTGGCCGTGCTGCTGCCGACCCTGTTGACCGAGTCGGTGATCCCCTTCAGCCTGTTCGCGCTGGCCTTGGCCACCGCAGGAGCCTGGGAGTGGGCGCGGCTGAATGGTTGGCAGGGCACCAAAGCGTTCGCGTACGCCGCGGTCTTGCCTGTCAGCGCGGGTCTGAGCGGGATACCGATGGATCTCTCGCCCGCGCCCGGCGTAGGCTGGGCCTGGCTGACGGTGTTGTGGATCGTGGCGTGCCTGCTGCTGATGCCGCAGGGCCCCAAGGGGTGGACGCATCTGTCCCCGGGCCTGCGCTTGGCCAGCGGTCTTGTGGTGATGTTCAGCACGTGGTGGGCCCTCACAACGGCGCGAGCTGTCGGCGTGAACTTCCTGCTGTCCGTGATGTGCATCGTATGGGCATCGGATGTCGCCGCCTACTTTGCAGGGCATCGCTGGGGGCGAACCAAACTCGCCCCATCCCTGAGCCCGGGAAAGACCTGGGAAGGCGTGGCCGGTGCGTGCGTTGGCGTGTGGCTGCTGGCGCTGCTGTGGATGTTGCTGGAGCGGCAGTTCCCTCTTGGATCGCCCAGTGTTTTTGCGCGAGCGCTCAAGGACTTCGGTCCCACGGGGCTGGTGTTGGTGGTGGGCGCCCTGGTGGCCTTGGGTGTCGTGGGGGACCTGTTCGAATCGATGATCAAGCGCGCCGTGGGAGCCAAGGACAGCAGCAATTTGCTTCCTGGACACGGCGGTGTACTGGACCGTGTGGACGCGTTGCTGCCGGTGCTCCCGGCGGCGATGGCGGTGCTGGCGTTGGGGGGGCGATGAGCAGCAAGTTGCGACTGGCCGTCTTGGGCTCAACCGGCTCGATCGGCACCAGCACCTTGGATGTGGCGGCGCGTCACCCCGAACGAATCGAGGTGAGGGCGCTGTCGGCTCACAGCCGGGTGGATGAGCTCGTGGCCCAGTGCCTGCGCTGGAAGCCTCGACAGGCGGTTGTGACCGACGTGGCGCGTGCGGCTGACGTGCGCCGGCATCTGAAGGAGCAAGGCTGCCCAACGGAGGTATTGGAGGGCCCACAGGCCTTGTGCGAGGTCGCCACAGACCCTGAGGTGGACGCGGTGATGGCGGCGGTGGTGGGGGCGGCCGGACTGCCGTCGTGCCTGGCCGCCGCGCGCAGCGGCAAGCGCCTGCTGCTGGCCAACAAGGAGGCCCTGGTGGTGGGCGGAGCGGTGTTCATGCAGGCGGTGCGCGAGGGCGGTGCCACGCTCATTCCCATCGACAGTGAACACTCGGCCATCTTTCAATGTCTGCCCGAAGACCGCAGCACCTGGGGCCAGCGGGTGGATCACATCATCCTCACGGCTTCGGGTGGGCCTTTCCGCCAGCGAGACCCCGCCTCGCTCGAAGCCGTGACACCTGACGAGGCCTGCGCACACCCCACCTGGGTGATGGGACGCAAGATTTCCGTGGACTCGGCCACCATGATGAACAAGGCGCTGGAGGTGATCGAGGCAAGGTGGTTGTTTGACTTGACGCCCGAGCGCATCCGGGCGGTCATCCACCCGCAGAGCATCGTGCATTCGATGGTGGTGTGTCGCGACCAATCGGTGCTGGCCCAGATGGGCACGCCCGACATGCGGGTACCCATCGCCTACGGATTGGCTTGGCCGCATCGCATGGAATCGGGCGCTTCGCCTCTGGAGTGGTCATCCTTGAAGGCGCTGAGCTTTGAGGAGGCTGACGAGCGGCGCTTCCCGGGCCTGTTCCTGTCTTGGCATGCCTTGCGCGGGCCCTTGGGCAGCACGGCGGTACTCAACGCGGCCAACGAAGTGGCTGTGGAGCGGTTCTTGGCGGGCCGCATCGGCTTCATGGACATCTATCGCCTGAATGCCCGCGCCTTGGGAGCCATTGAGCCGCGTCTGGGTGAAGCGGCCGACCTGGAGGGCCTGATGGAGCTGGATCAGCGCGTTCGGGCGCAGGTGGGGCAGTGGGCGAATGCGCGGACCATGTGACCGATTGACCGGGGTGTGATGACGACGGTTCTGTCTTTTCTGCTGACGATTGCGGTCTTGGTGACCGTACACGAATGGGGCCATTACCGCATGGCGCGCGCCTGCGGCGTGCGCGTGTTGCGCTTCTCCGTGGGGTTCGGGCCGGTCTTGTGGCGCCGGCAGACCCACCCCGAGGCCACCGAATGGGTGGTGTGTGCTTTGCCGCTGGGTGGTTATGTCCGCATGCTGGACTCGCGAGAGGAAACGGTGCCGCCCGAATCCCTTGCCATGGCCTTTGACCATCGGCCCCTGCTGCAGCGCTCCATGATTGTGGCGGCTGGGCCATTGGCCAACCTCGTGTTGGCGGTGTTGCTGTACGCGGTGGCCGCATGGTGGGGCACCCAGGAGCCCGTGGCGCGCCTGGCCACTCCTGCTGCGGGCAGCTTGATGGAGCGTGCGGGCCTGCAGGCAGGAGAGCGCGTGGTGGCGCTGTGTGTCGGACGCCCAAACCCACTTGGGCGTGGCGCAGATGACGGGTGCGAGGCCGTGGAGTCTCTGACAGGCTTGCATTGGCTGCTGACCCGAGCGGCCCTGGATCGGCAAGCCGTCAGCTTGGAGTTGGCCGTCGATGGTCGTGCAGGTGCACGGCAGGTGACCCTGGATCTGGCGGCTTTCTCTGGAGAGGTCGACGAGCAGTTTCTGCGGCGTGTCGGCCTGACCGGCGTCTACAGCGAACCGGTCATTCAGCGGGTGATGGACGGTGGGGCCGCACAGGAAGCGGGTGTGCAGGCGGGCGACCGGGTGCTGTCGGTGGATGGGACGGCGGTGCGTGATGCGGCCGCACTGCGAGAGCGCATCCGCAGCCACTCCAACCCTTCAGAGCCCCAGATTTGGCTGGTCAATCGGGGTGGACGGGACATCGAGCTGGAGGTCCGCCCGAGGGCGGCCACCACGTCCGAGGGGCTGCGCGTGGCACGTGTGGAGGCCGCCATTGGCAGCACGCCGGAGTTCGTGACCGTTCGCAAGGGGCCCTTGCAGGCGGTCGCACAGGGGGTCTCACAGGCCTTCGAAATGTCTTGGCTGACGGTGCGGATGATGGGCCGCATGATCATCGGTGAGGCCTCGATTCGCCAACTCTCCGGGCCCTTGACCATTGCCGACGCAGCCGGGCAATCGGCGCAGCGCGGTGCGGCTCAGTACCTGGGCTTTCTGGCCCTGGTCAGCGTCAGCCTGTTCGTGTTGAACCTTGTGCCCTTGCCGATGCTCGATGGCGGGCACCTCATGTATCATCTTTTCGAGGCGTTCACGGGTCGTCCGCCATCGGACCTCTGGCTTGAACGCCTTCAGCGCATCGGCATGGTGCTCCTGCTGATGCTGATGGCCTTGGCGCTGACCAATGATGTCATGCGCCTGTTGGGCCTGAACTGACTGTCTTCCATGCCCCTACCTGATTCGGCGCGCCGCCTGAACCCCTTGATCGCCTGTGTGACCGCTGCGGCCATGACCGCGGTGCCGGCCACTGCGTGGGCCATCGATCCCTTCTCCATCAAGGACATTCGGGTCGAAGGCCTGCAGCGCTCCGACCCGGGCACGGTCTTTGCCGCCCTGCCGTTCCGAGTGGGAGACCTCTACAACGAGGAAAAGGGCGCAGCGGCCGTGCGTGCCTTGTTTGCCACGGGCCTGTTCAAGGATGTGCGTTTGCAGATCGAGGAACAGGTGTTGGTGGTGGTGGTGGAAGAGCGACCCATCATCGGCAGCGTGAACTTTGCCGGCATCAAGGAATTCGACAAGGACACCCTGAACAAGGCCCTGAAGGACGCCGGCATCTCCGAAGGGCAGCCCTTTGATCGTGCCTTGGTGGATCGGGCCGAGCAGGAAATCAAGCGACAGTACCTCACGCGCAGCCTCTATGGTGCGGAAGTTGTGACCACGGTGACGCCCCAGGAGCGAAACCGCGTGTCGGTCACCTTCACCACCACCGAAGGCGAGCCGGCCAAGATCCGCGAGATGCGCATCCTGGGCGCCAAGGTGTTCAAGGAAAAGGACCTGTTGGAGTTGTTTGAGCAGACCACCAGCGGGTGGTTCACCTGGTACAGCAAGCGCGACCGTTATGCGCGCTCCAAGCTCAACGCCGATCTGGAATCGCTCAGGGCCTACTACACGAACCGCGGCTATCTGGAATTCGCGGTGGAGTCCACCCAGGTGACGATGTCGCCGGACAAACAGTCGATCTCCATCGTCATCAGTGTGCGGGAAGGCCAGCCCTATACCGTGACCAGCGTGAAGCTGGCCGGTGAACTCTTGGGCCGCGACGATGAATTCAAGTCGCTCATTGCGGTCAAGCCCGGTGGGGCTTATCGCAGCGAGGACGTGGCCGAGACGCAGCGGCGGATTACCGAGCGCTTTGGCGTTTACGGCTACGCCTTTGCCCGCGTGGAAGCACGCCAGGACATGAACCGCGAAACGGGCCAGGTGGAACTCACGCTGATGGCCGACCCGGGCCGCCGCGCCTATGTGCGCCGCATCAACATCGCGGGCAACACCACCACGCGCGACGAGGTGATCCGGCGCGAGTTCCGGCAGTTCGAATCGAGTTGGTACGACGGCCGCAAGATCAAGCTGTCCAAGGAACGCCTGGAGCGCATGGCGTATTTCAAGGACGTGAACATCGAGACGCAGGAGGTGCCCGGTACCGCTGACCAGGTGGATCTGAACGCCAGCGTCACCGAAAAGGCCACGGGCAACTTCCAGATCGGCGCGGGCTACTCAAGCCTCGAGCGCCTGACGGTGTCGGGTTCTCTGCAGAAGGAGAACTTCCTGGGAACGGGGCATTACTTGGGTCTACAGGTCAACAGCAGCCGTTTCAACCGCAACCTGGTGGTTTCCACCGTGGATCCGTATTTCACCAAGGACGGCGTGTCGCGGGCGCTGGATGTGTTCTACCGGACCTCGCGCCCCTACAACACGCAGGGTGAGACCTATGAATTGATGACCCCCGGCGCGGCCATCCGTTTCGGCGTACCGTTCTCTGAAGTGGATACCGTGTTCATGGGCATCGGCGCCGAGCAGACCCGCATCAAGGGTTCGGCGGCATTGCCCAACCTGTATTTCCTGTACCGGGAAAACTTCGGCTCCAACAGCACCTCTTTTCCGCTGACGGTGGGCTGGGCACGGGATGAACGCGACAATGTGCTGACGCCCAGTCGCGGCCGGCTGCAACGCATCAATCTGGAGCTCTCAGCCTTGGGCGATGCGCAGTACACCCGTACCAACCTGCAGTACCAGCAGTACTTTCCGTTTTGGAATCGCAAACTCACCCTGGGCGTGAACGCCGAATTGGGCTGGGGAGCCGGCCTTGGCAACAAGCCCTATCCCATCTTCAAGAACTTTTACGGTGGTGGCCTCGGGTCGGTGCGCGTGTTCCAACAGGGCTCTTTGGGGCCGGTGGACGTGACCGGCGCCTACATTGGGGGATCGCGCCGCTTCAACCTCAACAGCGAGTTGTACGTGCCGGTACCCGGAACGGGCAACGACAAGAGCTTGCGGCTGTTTGGCTTTGCCGACGCGGGCAATGTGTGGGCGGAGACCGAGCGGGTGGATTTCGAGTCCCTGCGCGCGGCTGCCGGCATCGGCCTGAGCTGGATTTCACCGGTGGGGCCGCTCAAGCTGAGTTGGGGTGTGCCGGTGAAGTTCCGTCCGCAAGATAGAATCCAGCGTTTCCAATTCCAGATCGGCACGGCGTTCTGAACATGATCATGAAGACGATTGCTTTCAAACGGTTCTTGGGTGCGGCTGCTTTGGCTGTTTTGCCGCTGTTCGCTCAGGCGCAAGAACTCAAGATCGGTTACGTCAACAGCGAACGCGTGCTGCGCGAATCCGCTGCTGCTCGCGCGGCCAGTACGAAGATCGAAACCGAGTTTGGCAAGCGCGAGAAAGACCTCAACGACCTGGCCAACCGCCTGAAAACAGCGTCCGACAAGTTCGAAAAGGATGGTCCCACGCTGTCTGAGGCCGACCGTAATCGCCGCCAACGCGAGTTGGCGGAGCAGGACCGTGACCTGCAGCGCAAGCGCCGCGAGTTCCAAGAAGATCTGAACCAGCGCCGCAACGAGGAAATCGCCTCCATCCAGGAGCGGACCGGGCGGGTGATCCGTCAGATCATGGACAGCGAAAAGTACGACCTGATCCTGATCGATGTGGGCTTCGCCGGCCCTCGCGTGGACATCACCAAGAAGGTGATGGACGCGCTGAACAACGCCAAGTGACCGCCGGGGGCGACCTTGTTCGCGCCCCCCACCAAGCCGATGTTGACCACTCCGCAGTCCATCGCCGCTGTGGTGAATGGGCGCGTGCAGGGCGATCCCCTTAGGGCGCTGTCGAGCATGGCCACGCTCTCGGCGGCGACCCCCGAGAGCATCTCCTTCCTTTCGAACCCCCGCTATCGGGCCCAACTGACCACCACCCGGGCCGGGTGCGTGATCGTGGCCGAGCGGGTACTGCCGCTGGCGCCCCATGAGTGCGCCGCGGCCAGTTTGGTGGTGGTGGCCGATCCCTATCTGGCCTACGCTCAACTCAGCCAGTGGTGGGCTGCACAATGTCGACCACCGGCGCCTTGCGGCGTGCATCCCAGCGCCCAGGTGGAAGAGGGCGCGCACGTGCACCCCAAGGCCTGGATCGGCCCCTTGTGCCATGTGGCCGCTGGGGCGGTGGTGGCGGAGGGGGCTGTCATCGGCCCTCATTGCGTGATCGGGGCTGATGCCGTTGTCGGTGCGCAGACTCGCCTGTCGGCCTCGGTGGCGTTGATGTCGGGGTGCCGCATCGGCGAACGGGGCATCTTGCACCCTGGGGTGGTGATCGGCGCCGACGGTTTCGGTTTCGCGCCACACGACGGCCAGTGGGTGAAGATCGAGCAACTCGGAGCGGTTCGCATCGGCAACGATGTGGAAGTCGGCGCCAATACCTGCATCGACAGGGGGGCTCTGGAGGACACCGTCATCGAAGACGGCGTGAAGCTCGACAACCTCATTCAGATCGGGCACAACGTGCACATCGGCCGGGGCTCGGCCATGGCTGGCTGTGTCGGTGTGGCCGGTAGCGCCACGATCGGCCAACGGTGCACGGTAGGCGGCGGGGCCATCATATTGGGGCACTTGAGCCTGGCCGACGATGTGCACATCTCGGCGGCCACCGTGGTCACCCGCTCCATCACGAAGCCCGGGCAGTACAGCGGCGTGTTTCCCTTCGATGACAATGCAGCCTGGGAAAAGAACGCGGCCACGCTGCGCCAGCTGCACCAGATGCGGGACCGCCTGCGCCAACTTGAAAAGAAGCTTCCCTGACCATGATCGACATCCATCGCATCCTCAAGTTGTTGCCACACCGCTACCCCATCCTGCTGGTGGACCGCGTGCTCTCCTTTGAGAAGGACAAGCGCATACAGGCGCTGAAGAATGTGTCGATCAATGAACCCTTTTTTCAAGGCCATTTTCCATCTCGACCGGTCATGCCCGGCGTGCTGATGCTGGAGGCATTGGCGCAGACCGCAGCTTTGTTGAGCTTCGAATCGGCGGGCAGCGAGCCGAGTGAGGACACGGTGGTGTACTTTGTGGGTATCGACGGCGCACGCTTCAAGCGCGTCGTGGAGCCTGGGGACCAGTTGCTGCTGAACGCTGAAATCGAACGCGCTCGCGCAGGTATCTACAAGTACAAGGCCTGGGCCACCGTCGGTGAGGAGGTGGCGGTGCAAGCCGAGCTGATGTGCACCATGCGCAGGGTGGCGTGAAGGGGGGTTCCATGAGCCTCATCCATCCCACCGCTGTGGTCCATGAGGGTGCGCAACTCGCCCCTGATGTTCAGGTGGGCCCCTATGCCGTGATTGGTCCGCATGTCCGGATCGGCGCCGGCACCACCATCGGGTCTCATGCGGTGATCGAAGGGCACACGACGATCGGTCGCCACAACCGTATTTTCTCGTTTGCCTCGGTAGGGCAGGCCCCACAGGACAAGAAGTACGCCGGCGAGCCCACGCGCCTGGAGATGGGCGATGGCAACACCATTCGCGAGTTCTGCACCATCAACACCGGTACGGTCCAGGATGAGGGCGTCACCCGCATCGGCAACGACAACTGGATCATGGCCTATGTGCACATCGCTCACGACGTGCAGCTGGGCCATCACACGGTATTGGCCAACAACGCCACCCTGGCCGGGCATGTGCAGGTGGGTGATTGGGCCACCATCGGCGGCCTGACGGGCGTGCACCAGTTCGTGAAGATCGGGGCCCACGCGATGATCGGTTTCCAGGGGCATGTGGCACAGGATGTGCCGCCCTATATGACGGCCGATGGGCATCCCTTAACCGTGCGGGCCGTCAACCTCACCGGCCTGAAGCGGCGTGGTTTCGACGAACAGCGGCTCGCGGTGGTGCGGCGTCTGCACCGCCTGCTGTACCGGGAGTCACTCACCCTGAACGCGGCCATCGACCGCATCCAGATGCTGGTCGATGAGCCCGCGACGGGCAGCGAGCCGCTGAGCGATGCGGCTCGGGGCGACGTGGACCTGATGCTGGACTTCCTTCGCCGCGCTGAGCGCGGCATCGTGCGCTGATGCGCCTGGCCTTGGTGGCCGGCGAGGCCTCGGGCGATCTGTTGGCGGCCCTGATGCTCCAGGGCCTGAAACAGACCTGGCCGGGACTCACGAGTGGCGGCATTGGCGGTCCGCGGATGGTGCAGCAGGGTCTCGAGGCCTGGGCCCCGAGCGAGCGGCTGAGCGTATTCGGCTATGTGGATGCGATCAAGCGATTGCCGGAGTTGCTGTGGCTGCGCCATCGCACCCAAAAGCGTATCCTGCGCGAGCGGCCGGATGTGTTCGTGGGCGTCGATGCCCCCGACTTCAACTTTGGTCTGGAAACCGCCTTGCGTCAGCGGGGTGTGCGCACCGTGCATTTCGTCTGTCCGTCCATTTGGGCATGGCGGCCCGAGCGGGTACAGCGGCTTCGAGCGGCGGCCGACCATGTCTTGTGTCTGTTTCCCTTTGAGCCTGCATTGCTCGCCTCGCACGGCGTGGCCGCAACCTATGTGGGCCATCCCTTGGCCGACGCGATCGACCTGCACGTCGACCGTGGGGCTGCTCGCCAGTCACTGGGCCTGGATGGGCGGCTTGCGGCGCAAGCGCCGCACAGTGTGGACGCACCGCGGTTCGGGCCATCGTCGGTGGTGGCCTTGCTGCCCGGCAGCCGGCGCGCTGAGATTCGCCACATTGCACCCTTGTTGGTGGCGTCGGCCCAGGAGATGCTTCGACAGAGATCCGACCTGAGGTTCGTCCTGCCTGTGGCGCCGGGCCTGGAGGACCTCCTGACTCCGATCGTGCAGCCCTTGGTGGAGGGCGGTCACCTCACCCTGCTGGCTGGGCGCGCGCATGAGGCCATGGCCTGTGCGGATGTGGCCCTGGTGGCCAGCGGTACGGCCACCTTGGAGGCGGCATTGCTGAAATGCCCGCAAGTGATCGTGTACCGGCTGGCACCGGCCGACTGGCACCGCATGCGGCGTATGCGCCTGCAGCCTTGGGTCGGGTTGCCCAATATTCTCAGCCGTGAGTTCATCGTCCCTGAGCGCATTCAGGACGAGGCACGGCCCGAGCTGGTGGCCGGTGATGCGTTGCGGTGGCTGGATGATGCTGCTGCAGTGGACCGCTACCGCGCCAGATGCCTGGAGATGCATCAGCAGCTGCGCCAGAACACCGGGGCGCGGGCAGCGCAGGCCTTGAAGGAGGTGGTGGGTGAATAGGCGGGCGGGCAAGCGAGCCGAAGGGGTTGTCGTCGGCGCCTTGCCGCGGGAGCAGCTGTCCTTGGGCTGGGGCCGTGACGGCCTGGTGGCCGGCGTGGATGAAGCCGGGCGGGGACCTTTGGCAGGGCCGGTGGTGGCGGCGGCGGTGATCCTGGATGATGCGGTCCCCATCCAAGGGCTGGCCGATTCAAAGGTGTTGACCCCGCGGCGCCGTGAGCTCTTGTTTGACGAGATTCGCGCCAAGGCTCTGTGCTGCTGCATTGCGCAGGCCTCGGTGGAGGAAATCGATCGACTCAATATCCTTCAGGCCACGATGTTGGCCATGAAGCGCGCGGTCGAGGGACTGCGGCTGTTGCCGGCCCTGGTCTTGGTGGATGGCAATCGCCTTCCTGCACTGAAAGTGGCCGCCGAGGCCGTGGTGGGGGGCGATGCCCAGGTGCCGGCGATTTCCGCAGCCTCGATCCTGGCCAAGGTCACGCGCGATCGCCTGTGTGCCCAGATGCATGAGGCGCATCCTCAGTACGGATTTGATGCCCACAAGGGCTACCCGACGCCTGAACACTTGCAGGCCTTGTTCCAACATGGGCCCTCGCCGGTGCACCGGCGAAGCTATGCACCGGTTCAACGGGCCGAGGCGCTTCGCCTACCCGGTGTTGACGTCCATTCGGCTTGAACCCCCGGAACCGATGAATCCGTTTGTTCAGTCCATCACCTCTCGCGACAACGAGTTGATGCAGCGTTTGAGGCGACTCCTGGCGCGGCCCGGGGCTTACCGCACCGAGGGCATGGTGTGGCTGGAAGGTGACCATTTGGGCCGTGCATGGCTCGATCGTGGGCAGCCTGCGCTGCATGCGGTGATCACCCAGGACGCTTGGGATGGTCGTCCTGACCTTCGGGCGCTGGCCCTGGGCGCGCAACGTGTGGCCGTCATTCCGGCGGCACTGATGAAATCGATCACGGCCTTGGAGTCACCCAGCCCGCTGGGCTTGCTCGTGGCGATGCCGGTGTCGGCGGACCGCGCGGTGCAGGCCGGTGTGCCCACCGTGGTGTTGGATCGCCTGCAGGACCCGGGCAACGTGGGCAGCATCCTTCGCAGCGCCGCGGCCCTGGGTGTGCGGCAGGTGGTCGCCTTGCAGGGGAGTGTGGCCCTATGGTCGCCTAAGGTGCTGCGCGCGGGTATGGGCGCGCACTTCGGACTGGCCTTGATCGAAGGACTGGCTGTGGCGGATTTGCAGCCCTTGGCCGAGCAGTTCGTGGTCACGGGTTCGCACGAGGCACAGGAACTGTCCGATGCCAAGTTGCCGCCAGCTTGCGCCTGGGTCTTCGGGCACGAGGGGCAGGGGGTGGATGCGCGGCTCACGGCGATGTCAGGCGTGCGGGTACGGATCCCTCAGCCAGGCGGGCAGGAGTCGCTCAATGTGGCGGCCGCAGCGGCGATTTGTTTGTATGAGGCGGCTCGGCGCCGGGCTCAGTAGATCAGCCTGTCGGGCCTGATGTCACGCAGGATGGTGGTGGCGATTTCTTCAATCGACTTGTGAGTGGAACTCAGCCACTCGATTCCCGAGCGGCGCATCATCTGCTCGGCCGCTGTCACTTCAGAGCGGCAATTCTCGAGCGCCGCATAACGGCTGCCCGGGCGGCGTTCATGGCGGATTTGGCTCAGGCGGTCGGGGTCGATCGTCAAGCCGAAGCACTTTCGCTTGTGCGGCATGAGTGAGGTGGGCAGATGGCCGCGCTCGAAGTCTTCGGGAATGAGCGGGTAATTGGCGGCTTTGATGCCGTGCTGCATGGCCAGATACAGCGAAGTGGGCGTCTTGCCGCTGCGGCTTACGCCCACGAGGATCACATCGGCCTGCTCCAGATTGCGAGCGGATTGACCGTCGTCATGGGCCAGAGAGAAGTTGATGGCCTCGATGCGGTCGTTGTATTCCTGGCTCTTGGCGGCATCGGAAAAGCGACCAATGCGGTGATTGCTCTTGACGCCGAACTCCTCTTCCAGGGGTTCCACAAAGGAGCGGAACATGTCCATCACCTTGGCGCGGCAGTGAGCGGCGGGGCCGTTTTGGCCGTCAGTGAGAATGTTGCGGACCGTTTCATTGACCAGAGTCAGGAAGACCACGGGCAAGACGCCCTCTCGCTCGGCGCACTCATTGACCTCGCGTACCACCTGCCAGGCCTTGTCTTCCGAGTCGATGAAGGGCCGGCGGACATGGCGGAAGGGGCCCGGGAACTGGGCCAAGATGGAGTTGCCGAAGGTCTCGGCCGTGATGCCGGTGCCGTCGGAGACGTAGAAGATGGTGCGCGGGCTCATGGGGCGTGGCGGGTGCAGGCCTGTGAATTTGGACAAGGCGGAGCGCCTGAATTTGAAAGCTGATGATAGGCAATCCTCCCTAAAATCTGTCGCCAAGGCGCCTGGCGCCCACAAAATTTTTCAAGCCTTGGAGAGCCTTCATGTCCAATCCCGCATTGGAAGGGGCCCTGGTGGTGCCGTTCGAGCAGTTGCGCATGACCGATGTCGAATCGGTCGGCGGCAAGAACGCTTCCCTCGGGGAAATGATCAGCCAACTCGCATCCTCCGGCGTTCGGGTGCCGGGAGGCTTTGCCACGACGGCGCATGCCTTCAGGCGCTTCCTCGCGCATGAGGGGCTGGCCGACCGCATCGCGCAGCGTTTGGCAGCGCTGAACACGGACGACGTCAAGGCATTGGCCGAGGCGGGCGCCGACATTCGCCGCTGGGTTGAGGACACGCCATTCCCCCCAGACCTAGAAGCGGCCATTCGCCAGGAGTTCCTGCGGCTCAGTGCCCAGTCTCCAGAGGCATCGTTTGCGGTGCGTTCCTCGGCCACGGCTGAAGACCTGCCTGACGCGTCTTTTGCCGGTCAGCAAGAAACCTTCCTGAATGTGGTGGGCATCGACGACATCCTGCGCAAGACCAAGGAGGTTTTTGCCTCGCTGTACAACGACCGTGCGATCAGCTACCGCGTTCACAAGGGGTTTGCCCACGCCGATGTCGCCTTGTCGGCTGGCGTGCAGCGCATGGTGCGCTCGGACCTTGGCGCTGCTGGTGTGATGTTCACCATCGACACCGAAAGCGGCTTCCAGGACGTGGTGTTCATCACCAGCAGCTATGGCCTGGGCGAGACGGTGGTGCAGGGCGCCGTGAACCCTGATGAGTTCTACGTGCACAAGCCGGCGTTGCGCGCGCGCAAGAAGGCGGTGATCCGCCGCAACCTGGGCAGCAAGCTCATCCGCATGACCTTCGCTTCGGAAGAAGAACGCCAGGGCTCGGGCAAGCTGGTCAAGACAGAGGAGACGCCTTCAGACCTGCGCCACCGCTATTCGCTCACCGATGCGGACATCACCGAACTGGCCCAGTACGCGCTGACCATCGAGCAGCACTATGGCCGAGCGATGGATATCGAGTGGGGCAAGGACGGGCAGGACGGCCAGTTGTACGTGTTGCAGGCGCGGCCCGAGACGGTCAAGAGCCAGGCCGCCGGACAGGTGGAGCATCGCTACAAGTTGAAGGGCCGTAGCAAGCCTCTGGCCGAAGGACGCGCGATCGGCCAGAAGATCGGCGCCGGGCCGGTGCGGCTGGTGAGCTCGACAGCCGAGATGGACCGGGTGCAGCCGGGCGATGTGCTGGTGACCGACATGACCGATCCCAACTGGGAGCCGGTGATGAAGCGCGCCAGCGCCATCGTCACCAACCGTGGGGGGAGAACCTGCCATGCAGCCATCATCGCCCGTGAGCTGGGGATCCCGGCGGTCGTGGGGTGTGGTGACGCGACTGACAAGTTGAACGATGGCAACCTGGTCACGGTGGTCTGCGCCGAGGGCGACACGGGCGTGATCTACGACGGTCTTCTGGAGACCGAGGTCAGCGAAGTCAAGCGTGGAGAGATGCCTTACTGTCCGGTCAAGATCATGATGAATGTGGGCAACCCTCAGTTGGCCTTCGACTTCGCGCAGGTGCCGAACTCGGGGGTGGGCCTGGCCCGGCTGGAGTTCATCATCAACAACAACATCGGCGTGCACCCGAAGGCCATCCTGGACTATCCGAACATCGATGCCGACTTGAAGCTGGCGGTGGAGTCCGTTGCCCGTGGACACGCCAGCCCCAAGGCCTTCTATGTGGACAAGCTGGCCGAAGGCATCGCCACGATCGCCGCGGCCTTCTGGCCCAAGCCCGTGATCGTGCGGCTGTCGGACTTCAAGAGCAACGAGTACCGCAAGTTGATCGGAGGAAGCCGCTACGAGCCCGATGAGGAGAATCCCATGCTGGGCTTCCGGGGGGCAAGCCGCTACATCAGTGGCGAGTTCAGCGATGCCTTTGCGATGGAGTGCGAAGCGCTGCGTCGAGTCAGACACGAGATGGGCTTGAGCAATGTCGAGATCATGGTGCCGTTTGTGCGCACGGTGAAGCAGGCTGCGCGCGTGACACAGATGTTGGCCGAGCGTGGCTTGAAGCGCGGGGTAGATGGCCTGCGGTTGATCATGATGTGCGAGGTGCCCAGCAATGCGATCCTGGCTGACCAGTTCCTGGAGCACTTCGATGGCATGTCGATCGGCTCGAACGACCTGACGCAGTTGACGCTGGGCTTGGACCGGGATTCAGGGCTGGAGCTGCTGGCGGAGGATTTCGATGAGCGGGATCCGGCGGTGAAGGCGATGATTTCGCGTGCCATCGCAGCTTGCCGCGCCACAGGCAAGTACATCGGGATTTGTGGGCAGGGGCCTTCGGACCACCCGGACTTTGCCGACTGGCTGGCGCAGGAGGGGATCGTGTCGATCTCGCTGAACCCGGATTCGGTGGTGCAGACCTGGCAGCGCCTGGCGGGGGTGAAGGTGTTGGGGTGAGTGTCGCCCGCATGCGGTAGACCGGGCGTGCAGGGCGTTGCAGCGGCGCGGCAAACCTGAAAATCCGCTATACTCAAAGGCTTTTCCCACCTTGCCGCACCCGCATCGACGCGCGTGGGCGGCTTCCGAACCACGGAATCCATAAGGAGATGACATGCGTCACTACGAGATCGTTCTGCTGATCCACCCGGATCAAAGCGAACAGGTTCCGGCCATGCTGGAGCGCTACAAGACCCTGATCACCGGTGCCAGCGGCAAGGTGCATCGCGTGGAGGACTGGGGCCGACGTCAGCTGGCCTACCAAATCCAAAAGCTCGCCAAGGCGCACTACCTGTGCTTGAACATCGAGTGCAGCAAGGAAACGCTGGCTGAGCTCGAAACGGGTTTCCGCTTCAACGATGCCGTGCTGCGCCACCTCACAGTGGGCAAGGACAAGGCTGAAACGGCGCCCTCCGTGATGATGAAGTCCGTGGAGCGCGAAGAAGCGCGCAAGGCTTCCACCCAGGAGGCTGCGGCCTGACGAACCCCCAGGCGTTGACGTCCGCTGCTCCTGAGGCCCAGCCCGGCACCAACCGGTTGGGCTTGTCGGGAGTGATCAAGGAACGATCAGCGCTGCGCTACACGCCCGCGGGCTTGCCCGCCGTGGACTTGGTGATTGATCACCAGTCCGTGGTCCAGGAAGAGGGCACGCCGCGAAAGGTGACGATGGACTGCAAGGCAGTTTGCATCGGCACCCTGGCGATCAAGGCGCAGCAGCTGGCGATGAGCGAACCGGTGGTGTTCCACGGGTTCCTCGCGCCGGCCCGCAACGGACGAGGTGTGGTGTTCCACATCACGTCGCTCAAGCGGCTGAACGAACCGGGCACGGATTGAAAGCGCCTCACCATTGCACCGAAATCAGAATCCAGCGAAAGAGAGCACATCATGGCACCTCCCCGCGGCAAGTTTTCCAAGGACCGCAAGCCCAAGCGCAACCAACAGTCCCTCCTGTTCCGTCGCAAGCGCTTCTGCCGCTTCACGGTGGCCGGCGTCGAGTCGATCGACTATAAGGATGTGGATGTTCTGCGCGATTTCGTCGGCGAGAACGGCAAGATCACGCCCGCTCGCCTGACCGGCACGCGAGCGTTCTACCAGCGTCAGCTCACCACGGCCATCAAGCGAGCCCGCTTCCTGGCCCTGCTGCCGTACAGCGACCAGCACAAGGTTTGATAGGAGCCCACCATGCAAGTCATTCTGCTTGAGAAGGTGGCCAACCTTGGCAACCTCGGCGATGTGGTCCGTGTCAAGGACGGCTACGCCCGCAATTTCCTGATCCCCACCAAGCGCGCCCGCCGTGCAACGGACTCGGCCATCGCCGAGTTCGAAGCCAAGCGTGCCGAACTCGAACGCTTGGCCGCTGAGAAGCTGGCCGCAGCACAGGCTGTGGGTGAGAAACTCAGCGGTCTGCGCGTGAGCATCAGCCAGAAGGCCGGTGTGGACGGTCGCCTGTTCGGCTCGGTCACCAACCATGACATCGCCGAGTCCCTCAAGGCCTCCGGGTTTGACATCGCCAAGGCCCAGGTGCGCATGCCCAACGGTCCGCTCAAGACCGTGGGCGAGTTCACCGTATCGGTAGCCGCGCACACCGATGTGGTGGTGGACATCACCATCGTGGTGGTGGGCGAGACGGACTGATCGGCGCTGACCCGATCCCGCGCAGCGGCTGCCGCTTCGCACGTCAAGAAAAGGCCGGCTTTGCCGGCCTTTTCGTTTGCGTGGACCTTCGCGGAGCTGTCCACCGTTTGCCATAGGCTTATCCCCAGCCTTACCCACAGGCTGAGGCGTGCAGCCGACCTATGATGCAGGGATGGATGCCACGCCCAACGAGTTCAACGCCATCCCCCTGCCCGCGCCAGGTGCTGCGGGTGATGCCGATGTGGCCAAGCTTCGGATCCCGCCACATTCCTACGAGGCCGAACAAAGCGTTCTGGGCGGCCTGCTGCTGGACAACAGTGCGTGGGACCGCGCGGCGGACTTGCTGACCGCCTCCGATTTCTACCGCTACGAACACCGCGTGATCTTCCAGGCGATGACCGAACTGGTGCAGGCCAGCAAGCCGGCCGATGTGATCACCGTGAACGAGCGCTTGCAGAGTTTGGGCAAGGCCCAGGAGTGCGGCGGCATCGGGTACCTGAACGCGTTGGCGCAGAGCGTGCCGAGTGCGGCCAATCTGCGCCGCTATGCGGAGATCGTGCGCGAGCGCGCGGTGTTGCGCAAGTTGATTGAGGCCAGCGACGAGATCGCCACGCAGGCCTTCAACCCCCAGGGCCGACAAGTCTCGACGATTCTCGACGAGTCGGAGACCCGGATCTTCAAGATCGGGGAGGAGGGCTCGCGTTCTCGGCAGGGCTTTCATCAAATGACCGATCTGCTGGTGCAGCTCATGGATCGGGTGAGCGAATTGGCAGAAAACGGCGCAGAGGAGGTGACCGGTGTTCGCACCGGGTTTTATGACTTCGACCGCATCACAGCCGGTTTGCAGCCTGGCGACCTCGTCGTCTTGGCAGCTCGTCCGAGCATGGGCAAGACCGCCTTGGCCATCAACATCGCCGAGCATGTGGCGGTTTCAGAAGGTCTGCCGGTCGTGGTGTTCTCCATGGAAATGGGCGCCTCTCAACTGGCACTGCGCATGGTGGGATCCATCGGCCGCATCGACCAGCAGCACCTTCGCACCGGTAACCTCAGCAACGATGAGTGGTCGCGCTTGACCGAGGCGGTGGATAAGCTGTCCAAGGCCAGCATCTTCATCGATGAAACGCCCGCCCTGAACCCGGCTGAACTGCGCGCCCGTGCCCGCCGTCAGGCGCGCCAATGTGGCAAGCTGGGCTTGATCGTGGTGGACTACCTGCAACTGATGAGTGGCAGTAGCGGTAGCGACGAGAACCGGGCGACTGAGCTGGGTGAGATATCCCGCGGCCTGAAGGCCTTGGCCAAGGAGCTGCAGTGTCCGGTGGTCGCGCTATCGCAGCTCAACCGCAGTGTAGAGACGCGCAACGACAAGCGGCCGATGATGAGCGATCTGCGTGAATCGGGGGCGATTGAACAGGATGCAGATGTCATCATGTTCATCTACCGCGACGACTACTACAACAAGGAAAACAGCAAGGAGCCCGGCGTTGCCGAGGTCATCGTCGCCAAGCAGCGCAACGGCCCGGTGGGCACGGTGAAACTCGCCTTCATCAAGGCCAACACCAAGTTCGACAATCTGGCCCCAGGCAGTGTGGGCTCTGACTACTGAGGTTCGGCGCTAGCCTGGCCCGGCGGCCGTGAGGCACGACCGGGCCCGTGGCCGCCCCATCACTTGAAGAGATCCTTGACCCGATCGGTCCAGCTCTTCGCATTGGGCGAATGCTTGTCCCCCCCGCTGCGGAAGGACTCGTCCAGCTCTCGCAACAGCTTCTTCTGGGCATCGGTGAGCTTGACCGGTGTTTCCACGTTGACATGGCAGTACAGGTCCCCCGGGTAAGCCGACCGGACACCCTTGATGCCCTTGCCACGCAGCCGGAAGGTCTTTCCATGCTGCGTTCCTTCAGGCAAGTCGATTTCGGCCTTACCGCCCAGTGTGGGCACCTCCATCGTCCCACCCAGTGCGGCCATCGTCATCGACACCGGCACGCTGCAATGCAGGTCGTCCCCATCGCGCTCGAAGATGTCGTGCGCCTTGATGCGGATCTCGATGTAGAGGTCTCCCGGCGGCCCACCGTTGACGCCCGGCTCCCCATTGCCCACGGAGCGGATGCGCATCCCTTCGGCAATGCCCGCCGGGATGCGCACCTCCAGCGTTTTTTGCTTCTTCAGCTTACCGGCGCCGCTGCAGGTGGTGCAGGGGTCGGGGATGATCTTGCCCGCCCCGCGGCATTGGGGGCAGGTTTGCTGGATGCTGAAGAAACCCTGACGCATATGGACTGCGCCCGAGCCGTTGCAGCCCGGGCAAGCCTTGGGGCTTGTACCCGGCTTGGCACCGCTGCCGCTGCAGGTTTCACAGGTTTCCCAGCTGGGAATGCGAATCTGCGTGTCCTTGCCAGCCGCAGCCTCTTCCAGTGAGATTTCCGTGGCGTAGGACAGGTCAGAGCCTCGGTACACCTGCTGCCCACCGCCTCGGCGGCCGCCCTGGCCGCCGAAGATGTCTCCGAAAATATCGCCGAAGGCTTCGGCAAAGCCTCCAAAGCCCTCAGCGCCTGGCCCACCACGTCCGGCGCCTCCCATATTCGGGTCCACACCGGCATGGCCGAATTGGTCATAGGCCGCCCGCTTTTTCGGGTCGGAGAGCATCTCATAGGCCTCCTTGGCCTCCTTGAATTTCTCCTCGGCCTTCTTCGCCCCGTCGCCCTGGTTGCGGTCGGGGTGGTACTTCATCGCCAACTTGCGATAGGCCTTCTTGATGTCCTCGTCACTCGCATTCTTGGGGACATCGAGGATTTCGTAGTAATCGCGCTTGGTGGCCATCCGGGCTTCCTGGCTCTATGAACTCAAAAGCCGCGTGGGCCGCCAGACATGCCAGCGGGCCTCACGCGGCGCGAGGGGTGACGGCCATAGGCCGCACCCCAGGACATCACTTCTTGACTTCCTTGAACTCGGCGTCCACCACATTGTCGTCGGCGGGTTTGGCCCCAGATGCTCCACCGGCCGCACCGCTGGCGGCAGCGCCCCCACTGGGAGCGGCCGCTTCAGCGGCGCCAGCCGCCGCGGCCGCCGCCTGCGCCTCAGCGTAGACCTTCTCGCCCAGCTTCTGACTGGCCGTCATCAGCGCCTCGGTCTTGGATTCGATGGCTGCCTTGTCTTCGCCCTTGAGCGCTTCCTCCAAATCCTTCACGGCGGCCTCGATCTTGTCCTTCTCGCCGGAATCGAGCTTGTCCGCGTGCTCACCCAGGCTCTTCTTCACCGAATGCACCATGGCTTCGCCGCTGTTGCGGGCCTGGACGAGTTCGAGCTTTTTCTTGTCCTCAGCGGCGTTGAGCTCGGCATCCTTGACCATCTTCTGGATCTCGTCTTCCGATAAGCCGGAGTTGGCCTTGATGGTGATCTTGTTCTCCTTGCCCGTGCCCTTGTCCTTGGCCGACACATGCAGGATGCCGTTGGCGTCGATATCGAACGTGACCTCGATTTGCGGCGTGCCGCGTGGAGCGGGTGGGATGCCCTCGAGGTTGAACTCGCCGAGCGACTTATTGCCCGTGGCCATCTCGCGTTCGCCCTGGTAGACCTTGATCGTCACGGCGGGCTGGTTGTCGTCGGCTGTGGAGAAGGTCTGCGCGAATTTGGTTGGGATCGTGGTGTTCTTCTTGATCATCTTGGTCATCACGCCGCCCAGGGTTTCGATGCCCAGGCTCAAAGGCGTGACGTCCAGCAGCAACACATCCTTGCGGTCACCCGAGAGCACCTGGCCCTGGATCGCTGCCCCAACGGCCACGGCTTCATCGGGGTTGACGTCCTTGCGCGGGTCCTTTCCGAAGAACTCCTTGACCTTGTCCTGCACCTTGGGCATACGGGTCATGCCCCCGACCAGAATCACGTCATCGATGTCACTGACCTTGACCCCCGCGTCCTTGATGGCGGTGCGGCAGGGCTCGATGGTGCGCTCGATGAGTTCATCGACGAGGCTCTCCAGCTTGGCGCGGGTGAGCTTGATGTTCAGGTGTCTGGGGCCGGTAGCATCTGCGGTGATGTAGGGCAGGTTCACATCGGTACCCGATGACGAGGACAGCTCGATCTTGGCCTTCTCGGCGGCCTCCTTCAGGCGCTGCAGAGCCAGCACATCCTTGGTCAGATCAACGCCTTGCTCCTTCTTGAACTCGGCAATGATGTAGTCGATGATGCGCTGGTCGAAGTCTTCGCCGCCCAGGAAGGTGTCGCCATTGGTCGACAGCACTTCGAACTGCATCTCACCGTCCACGTCGGCAATCTCGATGATGGAGATGTCGAACGTGCCACCGCCCAGGTCATAGACGGCGATCTTGCGGTCGCCTTTGCCGCCTTTGTCCAGGCCAAAGGCCAGCGCCGCCGCGGTCGGCTCGTTGATGATGCGCTTGACATCCAGGCCGGCGATGCGGCCCGCGTCTTTGGTGGCCTGGCGCTGGCTGTCGTTGAAGTACGCTGGTACCGTGATCACCGCTTCGGTGACTTCTTCGCCGAGGTAGTCTTCGGCCGTCTTCTTCATCTTGCGCAGCACCTCGGCGCTGATCTGCGGCGGTGCCAGCTTCTTGCTGCGCACTTCCACCCAGGCATCGCCGTTGTCGGCCGCACTGATGGTGTAGGGCATCAGGTCGATGTCCTTCTGCACTTCCTTCTCGGTGAATTTGCGGCCGATCAGTCGCTTGACGGCATACAGGGTGTTGCGCGGGTTGGTGACCGCCTGGCGCTTGGCCGATGCCCCCACGAGGATCTCGCCGTCTTCCTGGTACGCGATGATCGATGGCGTGGTCCGGGCGCCCTCGCTGTTTTCGATCACCCGAGTCGTGTTGCCTTCCATGACCGCCACGCACGAGTTGGTCGTGCCCAGGTCAATGCCGATGATCTTTCCCATGATGGCTCCTTGTATTCGGGGAGGGGGTTGCGCGTGGCAACCGGAATTCGTGTCTGATCAGAAGTTAGGGGCGATTGCGGCGGTTTCAAGGCCCCCACGGGTGGGCGCGCCGGGCAACCGTGACCGGCGCGTGCCGGCCAGGGCGCTCACTTGGGAGCGGCCACGGTCACCAAGGCCGGGCGCAGCACCCGATCGGCAATCAGGTAGCCCTTTTGCAGCACTGTGACGACCGTATTGGCCTCCTGCTCAGCCGGCACCATGCTGATGGCTTGGTGGTGGTGAGGGTCGAACTTGGTGCCCGCCGGAGGGTTGATCTCCAGGACCTTGTTGCGTTCCAAGGCGGATGCCAGTTGGCGCAGGGTCGCCTGCACGCCCTCGAGCATCTGTTCGGGGGTGGCCGCAGGCAGGGCGACGGCGGCTTCCAGGCTGTCACGAACCGGTAAGAGGCTTTCGGCGAAGGACTCGACCGCAAACTTGCGGGCCTTGCTGACGTCTTCTTCCGAGCGGCGGCGAATGTTCTCCACCTCGGCCTTGGCCCTCAGGTAGGCGTCTGAAACCTCGGCATGACGCGCCTGCAGATCGGCCAGCTGCTGTTCGGGTGTGCCGGGGCTTTCCGGCGCTGCGGGTGCGGATGGGGCTTGAGGGGTGGTGTGGTCGGTGCCGGGGCT